>JALFKC010000063.1 GCA_022775765.1 Campylobacter sp.
TTTTGGGATATTTGGGATTTTTTACTATCCTTAAACCACGCACTTAAAATGGGAATAATTTCTATCAAACCACCACCCCATCGCACTTTTAAACATATTTACCTTTAAAAGCAAATTCCCATTTTATTCACCCCCTTACAATTTTGCATTTAAATAGTTTAGTAAATATTTCTGAATTTTTAAAACACTCGAAATATTTTAACCTTATATTTTTATTCTAGTCGCTAGTAAAACTAAAGTAAAAAGCAGTTTTAATCTATACAGCCTATTTTGATGAACAATAGCTCTAAATATAGAAAATACTTATTTTGCAACACTCAGATTTATATCTTTAATGATTTTTATAGTAGCGTTTATATTTAGATAGTTTTAATACTTTATTTGTTAATTATATCTTGAAACAAATTATAATCAATTTATCATTTAATCGATCTACAAGCACTTTAATACTAGTTATAATTTATAGATTTGTGCTATCAAAATTCACTTTACCAATTAAAACGCAATTTTAACAATAATTTTACTAGTTAGAGAATTTACTGATTTATCCATAAAAATGCCAAATTCAGCACTGTAAATTCACAAATTTATCTTTGTAAATTTACAAAAATGCCAAATTCAGCTTATTTATTCGCTTTTTCTATATATTCCCCACGCACAGTATCTACGCGAATCACTTCACCTTCTAAAATATGAAATGGGATTTGAACCACTGCCCCAGTTTCGAGTGTAGCCGGCTTTTTGTTACTTCCTTGAGTGTCGCCACGGAAATTTGGTGCTGTTTCAATGATCTTTAATTCTACAACTTGAGGCACTTCAAGCCCTATTGGATTGCCATTGTGAAAAAGCACATCAACCATCATTCCATCAAGCATCCATTTTTTATTCTCGCCAACCTCTTCATCGCTAATCGCCACTTGCTCGTAACTCTCAGTATCCATAAATTGGCAAAACTCACCATCATCATAAAGGTATTGCATCTGTTTTTCTTCAAGGTGCGGTTCATCGCACTTATCGCCTGCGTGGAAAGTTTTTTCTAAAACTTTTCCATCTACAAAAGATTTGATTTTTACACGCACAAATGCCGGACCTTTGCCAGGCTTGACATGTTGATACTCAACTATCTTATATGGAATACCCTCAATTTCTATTTTTAGACCCTTTTTTAAGTCGCCCATTGAATAAGCCATTTTTTCTCCTTTGATTTAAAGGTTAAATTATAGCAAAATTTTTCTTATTTTTGAAAATATGCTAGAATGCGACTAAATTTAAAATCATATTCAAAAGGATAAATTATGAAAAATTTACTCGTAGCTTCAAGCTTGATTTTGAGTTTTACATTTGCTGATGAATTTAGTGCAAATTTGCAAAAAACATTTCCAAATTCGGTAGTCGTAAGCAATCAACCCCTTGAATTTAGTGGGTTAAATTTAGTAGTTTTAGATCAAAATGGCTCAACCAAAATAATACTAACTGATAAAAGTGCTTCAAATTTAGTAGTTGTAAATGACGCAATTTTTGCCAAAGATAAAGATCAAAAAGCATTCAAATCAGCTCAAAATTCTACTCAAAATGCCATAGAAAAAGGTGCTTACGAGATTTTAAAAACTATACCAGATGAGAGATTTGTAATAATTGAGTCATTTTTTAAAGACAATCCAAATACTATATATATGGTTTCAGACCCTGAGTGTCCGTATTGTAGAGCTGATATGTCTAAAATAACAAAATACCTTAGAAATGCCCATATCAAGCTAATTTTCACTCCAGTTCACGGCAAGAGTGCCTACAGCAAATCAGCTATTATTTTAAAAGAGAGCAAAAAAATCGCCCCATCAAACCAAGAAGCTCTCATCAAACTCATCAACTTCTACTATGATGAAAACACCACAGTAAGCGACGATATGGCAACAGATGAAGAGAGAAGTGCTGTGCTTAATGACGCAAAAAAGGTATTTAGCAAAGGGCTAATAAAAGGTGTGCCGTTTAAATTTAGCGTAAAAGAGTGATTTTTATAGGCCCACCCACGAGATTTTATATTTGGCAAATTTAGCATTTTGCCATCTAATCTCAAACCATTTGACGAATTTTGTAGCGTTTTGCTTAACAAAAAGTTAGTTTAAATTCATAAGCAAATTTAACGGGTTTTTTAATCTTTTAGTTTATCTTTATAAATTTCAAAAAGATTTGCATTTCTTGTCATAGTAAAAGATTTTTCAAAAAACATCAAAAGCACGATAGAAACACCAACCGCTAAGGCTAAAGCCACCGAAATAGTTATAAAAAGATTGTTAAAAAACTCAATTAGATGGTGAATTTTTACGCTTTCATCGCCACTTTTCAAAAATGAAAAAACCGCCAAAATTGACTTATAAGCATACATCCCAGGAACCATTGGAAGAAGTGCTGGAAAGGCTATAACTTCAATTGGTGAGCTGGCTTTTCTAGCGATTGCAACAGCAAAAAGTCCTATGCAAAATGAAGCGATAAGCGAAGCCAAAGCGACACTAAAGCTCTCATTTATCATCAAAATATTTCTTATGGTGTGGCCTAATCCACCCAAAAAAGCAGAGTAAAATATCACTCTTTTTGGGGTTTGATTGAGATTTGCAAAACCAAAGCAAGCCAAAGCCGCAAACAACGCATTTATAATAAATTCATTCATATCACACCCCCGCTATCACAACGCCAGAAATACTAAGCGTGAGATAAATTCCTATTGCCATACACAAAAACAAAATCGTTACATTAATAAGTCTGGCGATTCCAATAAGCGTATTTTGATTAAGAATATCAAAAATAGCGTTGATTAGCACAATACCGGGCACAAGATAGAGTATGCTTGAACTAAGCATTTCAGCTGGCGTTAGGCTAAGGCCACTTTTGTAGCCAAGATAGACAATATATGAGCTAATAAATGCACAAATTATATAAATTATTCTCACATCAAGCTTAAGTTTGCCGAGTAAATTTTTGACACTATAGCCAAAAAATGTGCCAATTATTACAAAAACTACACCCCAAATATCGCCACCCCAAAGTTTGCAAAATGCACCAAATGCGATACTTGTAAGGATAAGGTCAAAGAAAAAATTACTTTTTGATTGTATAGATATCACTTCAAAAAGTTTACGTGTTTTATCAAGTTTTAGCCCATTATCAGCCACTTCCCAGCTAAGCGTGCTAAGGTCGCTAAGTTTGCGTAAATTTGTGCCTTCGTGTTTGATGGTTTTGACAAAAGTTCGTCTTTTATTGTAGTCATTTTTGTCGATTAAAGTTATGGTGACATTTACCAAAAGTATGCTCATACTCACATCGTATCCCCAAGAGTTAGCAATTCTGGTGACACATTTATGAACTCTAGCCGAATAGCTTCCAACCGCAACCAATGCACAAGCATAATCAGCCAAAAAATTTGCGGTGTCAAAAATCTCTTTTTTATCCATATCGTTTGAAGTTTGCATCTTTTCTCTTTTGTAGTTTGTATTTTGTGTTAGTTTATCAAATTTATCTGTAAATTTAAAGGGAATTTTAAAATTAATCTAAAATTTTCTATTTTTATAATTAGCAATTATTATATGTATTTGCTAATTTATAGAAAAATTTGACAAATTTTAACTAAATTTGCTAAATTTTTAGCACTTAATTATATTAATTGCTAAAAATACTTGACAATATCATAAAATATTAGTATAATACACTCATAAAAATTAAGAAAGATATATAAAGGAGAACGAAATGAAACTAACAACTTACGATCCATTCTTTAGTTTAAAGGCTTTTGAAAATGACTTTTTTAGCCCAACTTTTAGGAATGCTTATGGTTTTGCACCATCGGTTAATACGAGAGAGGATGAAAAAGGATTTTATGTAGAGGTGGATTTACCCGGTGTTAAAAAAGATGATATTGAGATAGAAGTTAATAATAATGTTCTAACAATATCAGGCGAGAGAAAGTATCAAAATGAAACCAAAAAAGACGACTATAGCAAAGTTGAGAGCTTTTTTGGCAAATTTCAAAGAAGCTTCTCTTTGGGAAATGATATCGATGCAGCCAAAATTTCAGCTAAACAAAACGATGGAATTTTGGAGATTTTCATACCAAAATCAGCTCAAAAAGAGAGTAAAAAAATTAGTATTGATTAATCTTGCGGGGGAGGAGAATAACCACCCCCATTTTATTTGATTATAAAAACTAAAATATTCTATTTAAACAAAAGCCCATCTTTTATTTCATTGTAAATTTTATCACTTTTTAGCTCTTTTAGAAGTTCTAAGGCAAATTCCATCGCTGTTGCAGGGCCTTTGGAAGTGATGATATTTGCGTCTTTTATGACATTTGACGCGTCAGTGTAGCCTTTGTGAGCGACATTTTTTTCAAATCCAGGGTAGCAAGTGTAGCTGTTTTTTAACACGCCAGCGGTCGATAAAGCCCAAGGTGCAGCACAAATCGCAGCTATTTTGAGGTTTTTAGCATCAAATTCACGCAAAACTTCGCCCATTTTTTCACTTTTTGCTAAATACTCAGCCCCAGGAAGTCCGCCTGGCAATACTATCATCTCAAAATCATCAACTTTTATTTCATCCAAAACTGTATCTGTGATGAGCTCTATGTCGTGAGCTCCAGTGACATTTTTCTTCTCAAGCCCCACGCTTATGGTATCCACACCACCTCGCCTTAGGATATCCACTACGCTTATAGCTTCAATCTCTTCGAATCCATTTGCAAACATTACAGCAACTTTCATTGTCTCTCCTTTGATTAATTTGTAAGATTATAGCATATTACTGACAATCACCGCTAGCTTTGCAGTTAAAAACATCTATGGCATTTTGTTTTGCTTCGTTAATTTGTTCGGCAAGCTCTCTTGCTGTGCACTCATAATATTCATCAAGTTCATCTAAATAATGCTCGGTTTCCAATTTGCAAGAGTTATAATTGAAATTTCCATAGCTCTGCAAACAAAATGGTGGTGTTGGCTCATAACAATACCCAAATAAATTTGCACTAAAAATAGCTAAGATTATAAGTTTTTTCATAAATATCCTTTTAATAAAGCTCCAAATATTAAAGCATTGTTTATAATTGAAAATAATACTAAATATATTATAAGGATTATTATAAAATATTTAACACACTCCTTTTTACTAAATTCAACTCTTTTTATCGGTAAATTATTAAATGAATTCCTAATAACAATAAAAGTAACAATAAAAATAACGAAAGGAAATGGTGTCATAGATGGGTCTATTTCACTAGATTTTAACGCACTATCTCCAATAATTGCAGCTATAGGATAAAATATTCCAACTCCTAAAGCAGTTTTTTTCCTGCTATATCCAGCAAAAATTCCAACAAATATCGCAGGAATAATCGCCCAAATCAACGGGAATATTGATAATATCATCGCTATGCATAGCATAAGCTCACGCCCAAAACCCATAGCTGGCTGTTCTATTATATTGCCACACATATCATATACATATTTTTTCTTTTCAAATTTATATGGTTCTTTTAGGTGATTAGTTTTGGGATCAAACTCATATGGCATTTTAAAATCTTCTTGCATTTTTTCTCCTTTTAATTTATTTTTTTGGTTTAATAACAAAAATCTTTACTAGAAATTTTCCATTTGATACCATTTTGATCTACGCCATTTAAGTCAAACATAATTTTGCCACCAAAATAAATATCATCTATTTTTATAATGCTTACTTCTTTATTATTCCAAAAAACTACATAGTAATACTCAAAAATATCAAAACTATAATTTCTCGTTATGGACTCAGAGCCTTTATACATCAATCCTGTTACTTTATATTTTTTCTGCCACGAATGATTTTGTTTATATTGCAAACACGCCACCATTTTATCATAGCTAAAAGAAAAAGAGAAAATAAAAAAATAAAATAATAAAAATTTTTTTTCATATTTTTCCTTTAAAATAAATCTAGTTCGTTTTTATTTTTTAAACTTTTACTAAAATTTAAAAAAGCTTCAGCATTTTTAATATTTTCATCAAAAATTCCATTTTTTTTCATACTTACAAAAAGTGCAACGCTTTTTGATTGAGATGAAAAAGATTTTTTGGGATTAAATTCTATATCGCTAAAATATTTATATTTTAAAACTTCATTTGCCATAATTTTATTTTGATTTAGTGCATTTAAATAGAGCCAATTATAAAAATATGCTTTTGGTTCAGTTGAATATTTAATCTCAAAAAGTTCAAAACCTATAAAATTGCCACTATTTTTTAACTTTTCATATTTTTTTGGGTGCAAATTTTCATCATAGATTATTTCATCATATGGGCCGCCATTTTCAAAAAGTTTTGAACCTTGAAAAAATCTTTCTACGCTCGAAGTTATAGATTTTCTATTCTTATCAAAAATAGTCAGTTTCAGATTAAAAGCACTTAATTTTTGACCTAATTTTATAGGTGAAGCTTTAGAAATTTCTAAAATTTTATCATTTTTTAAAATTTCTTGTGCTGATTTTAAAAAACACTCTATGGATTTGATTTTTCTTTCTTTTGCAAAACCTGCAAAATAATCAAATTTTATATCTTTATAAGCTATAAAAGGCGGCTTATCAATTGGATAAAAACAAGGTTTTATCGCTTGTGGCTATTTTTAATTTGCATATTTTACCTTATTAATGGAATAATTTCACTAATGAATTTTAGCGGAATATTATCATAAATCATAATTTCAGCTTGAGCCAATTTATAATCTCCATTTGGATTTTTATCATAGTCTGGGTAGTCTTTGATATTATAAAGTCTTCTTATATTAAAAAATTTTCTCACAGAAGTATAGTAATTTATATATGCATTACTGTCTGTTGCATTTATGTCGCTTATTAAAAAAGCTCTATAAAATAAAATTAAAGGTGAAATTAAGATTATTACAAAATCATCTTTGATTCTATTCAACATAGCACTAAGCATTGGATTATCGCCTATCAAAGACAAATGAATATAATCACCTAAATTTCTCTTATTATCCAAATTGTGTGACAAATCATCTGTCATAAAATTTGGATTGATACTTTTTTGTTTTAATATATTTGCACTATGTATTCCATTTTCGTTGATTATTGATGGCAAATTTGATAGATTGTTAAATGTATAAAATCATAATAGTTGCTTTTATTTAAAAAATTATCATCACAAAAAGCTTTTGCTTGATTATAGTTCTTTGAAATTGATAAATTTGTTGTCGGGTCAGGCTTAAATTCACTAGAAAATTTTATAACTTCATCTAAATTTAGAATATTTGGATAGTGAAAATTTTTACATTTAGAAAATTTCTTTATTTCTTTTATTTGATCATCAATGCCATAGGCCATTTAAAATCCTTTTTTGAAAAATCAATTTAACACTTATACGAAATAAAGTCTGAATTTAGTATAAATTTAAGATAATATTTCGTAATTTGCTATTAAATTTATCTTTGATAAACTCGCTATTTATGAGATATACACAGTAGGACAAAGCACGCATTTTACGCGTTACGACTAGGACTTTACAAAGGTGGAAAACCACCAAACCAGAGCTTTACGCCATTATAGAGGCTTCGTTTGTTTTAAGGCAAAGCATCAAAGATGAAGAAGAGACGATCGAGTGCGTCAAAAAGATGATAAAAGAGGCGTTACCGCCACAATAATTTACTATTTTTGGCTAAAATTACACTCTAATTTCTAAAGAAAGGTTACGATGAAAGTTAGAATTACATACTGCAACGCGTGATCTTATAGACCAAAAGCTTCCCGTGTGGAAGAAGAAATTAAAAGCGTCTATAAAGATGCTGATGTTGAGCTACTTGTGGGTAGCGGTGGGGACTTTATAGTTGAAGTCAATGGCAAGGTAATATTCTCTAAAAAAGAGATGAGTGAGCCTAGATTTCCAGAAAATGGTGAGATTTTAAGACTAATTTCAGCTTAAAACCAAATTTGGCGGTTTTGAGTTTGAAAGCTTTGAACCGCTAAATTCACATATTGCAAAATTCAAATTATATTAAGTTATTACCAAAATTTGTGTAGCAATTTATCTTTTGTTTATAATTTACTATTTTTAATCTATATAGGATAAAATTACCAAAAAAAGGAAAAAATTTGCAAGAAAAATACCAAAAATTGATTGATGATTTCAAAATCGCATAAAAAGAGTTTGAGCTTAAATGTCTGCGTGGCAAAAATGATTATAATGTTTTTAGTGAGTTTTTTAATGTTTCTGACGAAGTTAGACCTCATTTTAATTTTCTTTATACTTTTTTAAATCCAGATGGGAAGTACTATCAAAAAGGGCTATTTTTAAAAAAATTTTTGGAAATTTATGCTATTAGCGAGTTTGATTTGCAAAATGCTAAAGTTTATAAAGAGCACAAAAATATCGATATTTTCATCACTGATGGCACAAATCACATAATCTTAGAAAATAAAATTTATGCTAATGAGCAAAAAAATCAAATCGCAAGATATATAGAAACTATCAAAAAAGAGTGTGAGTGTGAATTTGAAAATATCACAGTTTTATATCTTTTGCTTGATAAAAAGCTACCTAGCAAATATAGCATTGGTGATTTTGAGATAGAAAATAGCTTTTTGGTGCATGGGGATGAGCAGTAAAAATCACGGCGATTAGCTATGAGAGCGAAATTGCGTGCTGGCTTAAAAGGTGCAAAGATGAGGTCGGGAATATAACAAATTTAGGTTTTATCATCGGCGAATATGAAAATGTAATCAAAAAATTATATGGGAGATATGAAATGGTAAATGCGGATATTAAAAAAGTGATTGAAAATAATTATGATACAGCAAAAACGATTTATGAAGAGTTTGAAAATACAGAAAAAGAGATTATAAATGAGTTTTTGCAAAGTTCTTGTAAAATTTTAGTTGAAAAAAATAAAATACGATTTTAAAGCCGAGATTATTTTAGATTTTAATCAAATTAGAATTTACAAAGACGATTATGAAGTTAATTTTTGGGTTGAATTTTGGTTTAAAAAAATCAGTTAATTTATGGAATTGCCCCAGATGACGGAAATAAATATAACGCTCAAAAAATAATTATTGAGACTGCAGATGATTATTTTAAGTCCACGAAATATTGGAGTGCCTATAAAGAAATTCCTGATTTCATAGAAAACATCTGAAAATTTCTGCGAAATCATCCTAATATGGTTGATAAATACAAAGATGAACTTGAGAAATCAATAAAAATTTAGATAAATTTATAAAAGAGTAAATTTCCATCATTCAAACAATTTAACCCCAAAAAGCCTTGCAAAGCCAAAATTTGCAAGGCTAAATTTACCCAAATTCATCAGGTCTTTATGCTAAATTCGCTACAATATTCGCAAAAATTTACAAACTTAGAAAAGAGAATTTATGAGCAATTTTACACATCTTCACCTGCATACTGAGTATTCACTGCTTGATGGGGCAAATAAGCTTGATGAGCTTGCTAGCGTTTTAAAACATCAAGGTGTCAAAAGCGTTGCAATCACAGACCACGGCAATATGTTTGGTGCTATTGACTTTTATAAGACTATGAAAAAAAATGGCATAAAACCAATCATCGGTATGGAAGGCTATATCCATAATGGCGAAAATTTAGATGACAAAGAGGACAAAAACCGCTTTCATATCATACTTTTAGCCAAAAACGAAACTGGCTACAAAAACTTGATGAAGCTTAGCTCATTAGCGTATTTAGAAGGATTTTACCGCAATCCACGCATTAACAAAAAACTTCTTAGAGAAAACTGCGAAGGGCTAATATGTAGCTCAGCTTGCTTGCAAGGAGAGGTGAATTTTCACCTAAATTTAAGCGAACGCAATCTCAAAAGGGGAGCAAAAGGCTATGAAAAAGCTAAAGAGGTCGCCCTTGAATACAAAGAGATGTTTGGGGATGATTTTTACCTTGAGATAATGCGTCACGGTATCGGCGATCAGCGTAAAATCGACGATCAGGTTATTAGGCTTGCCAAAGAAACAGGTATCAATCTTTTGGCTACCAATGACGCTCACTATCCGTTTAAGGATAGGGCTGCAGCACACGAAGTGTTTATGTGTATAGCGATGGGAACGACGCTAAATGACGAAAAACGCCTAAAACACAGCGTCCATGAGTTTTATGTCAAAAGCCCTGAAGAGATGAGTGCGTTGTTTGCTGATATTCCTGAGGCGATAGAGAACTCTCAGATTATCGTTGATAAGTGTAATTTAAGCTTTCCTTTTGATAACAAAGACTACTCACCAACCCCGCCAAACTTTAAATTCACACTTGAATATGCCAAAGAAGATGGGGTAAGCTTGCCAAATCCAGGCAAAATTTACGACCATGCAAATGATGACTGTCTTTTTGTGCATAAGTGTAAAGCTGGACTTAAAGAGAGGCTCAAATTTATAGATGAATCAAAGCACGACGAGTATAGACAAAGGCTTGAAAAAGAGATGAATATCATCCAAAATATGGGCTTTTCAGGCTATATGCTTATAGTTTATGACTTTATAAACTGGGCTAAGGATAATGGCATACCAGTTGGCCCTGGTAGGGGCTCAGCAGCTGGAAGTTTGTGTGCGTTTTCGCTTCGTATCACTGATATTGATCCACTTCCTTACAGTCTACTTTTTGAGCGGTTTTTGAACCCTGATCGTATAAGTATGCCTGATATTGATGTGGATTTTTGTCAAGCAAGGCGTGGGGAAGTGATCGATTATGTTATCAATCAATATGGCAAATATAATGTCGCTCAGGTTGCAACCTTTGGTAAGCTTTTGGCAAGAGGCGTGATAAGAGATGTCGCTAGAGTTATTGATATGCCTCTTATTGATAGCGATAAAATGGCAAAGATGGTGCCTGATGAGCTTGGTATTACCCTAAATGGAAGTGGTGAAGTTGGCGATCCAAAATACAAACCAGGTGCGTATCAAAAAGAAGAAAAACTAAGAAATCTCATCCAAGATAGCACTCAAGCAGCTGAAGTATGGAAATATGCTCTAGCACTAGAAGGCCTTAATAGAAATGCTGGTATGCATGCAGCTGGTGTGGTGATAAGCAATGAAGAACTTTGGAACAAAACCCCGCTTTTTAGGCAAACTAAAGATGAAAATGGCCACTATATCACTCAATATACCAAAAATTTCCTAGAGGATGTGGATCTAATCAAATTCGACTTTTTGGGGCTTAAAAACCTTGATGTCATCGACAACGCACTCAAACTCATCAAAGATCGCTACAACAAAGAGATAGTTTGGGAAAATATTAATGTCAATGACAAAAAAACTTATGAAACCATCCAAAGCGGCAATACTTTAGGGATTTTTCAAATAGAGGGTGCGGGTATGCAAGATCTAGCGATGAATTTAAGACCTGACTGTTTTGAAGATATCATCGCGATGATTTCGCTATATCGCCCAGGGCCTATGGATCTTATACCTGATTTTATTGCTAGAAAACACGGAACTGCGAAGGTTTCATATCTGATGGATGAGATCAAAGATATCCTTGAGCCAACTTATGGGGTTATAGTTTATCAAGAACAAGTTATGCAAATCGTGCAAAGAATCGGCGGATTTAGCCTAGGAGAAGCGGATTTGGTGCGTCGTGCGATGGGTAAAAAAGATGAGAAAAAACTAGCCCAGATGAAAGAGCACTACCTTGATGGGGCGAAAGCCAAAGGACTTGATGTTAAAAAAGCTGATGAGGTTTTTGAGCTGATTATGAAATTTGCCTCATACGGCTTTAACAAATCTCATGCTGCGGCGTATTCGATGATAACATTTCAAACTGCGTATCTAAAGACGTATTATCCAGCTGAGTTTATGGCTGCTTTGCTAACTAGCGAACAGGGAAATTTGGACAAAGTGGCTGTCTATATCGATGAGATTAAACGCCTTGATATGCAAATTTTGCCGCCTTGTGTGAATAAATCTTTGCGTGAGTTTAGCGTTAGCAAGAATGAAAATGGCAAAGACGCGATCATCTTTGGAATGGGAGCACTAAAGGGTATGGGAAGTAGTGCGATAGAAAACATTGTCACCCAAAGAAAAGAAGGTGGTGAGTTTGTAAGCCTTGATGATTTTGTCTCTAGGATAGACAATGTCGCGGTTAATAAACGCTCGGTTGAGGCTTTGATTCAATCAGGTGCGATGGATATTTTTGGCTATACAAGGCAGTGTTTGATGCAAAATACTCAAAATATCTTGGATGCTTGCAAAACCTCTAACGCTATCAAAAAAGACGCACAAAACTCGCTATTTAGTCTAGAGGATATGGATACCACGGTTAAGGTTAATATTCAGATGGTTGATGGTGAGTTTCCAAATAATACTCTTTTGAAATTTGAAAAAGACACCTTGGGGATTTACATTTCAGGCCATCCACTTGATAGCTATAAAGATATTTTGTCATCTATCAAATACACGCTAAGTAGCGAATTTGACGAGCTTCCAGCGGCGTGTGAGAGACTGCTTGTGGCTAAGGTTGAGGATGTAACTACCAAAATCACCAAAAAAGGTAGCAAGATGGGGATTTTGCAACTTTTGGATATGCACGGTAACATTGAGATGATCGCCTTTGAAAAAGAGTTCAAAGAATTTGAGAAAATTTACGAAAATGAGCCTGAATCGCCATTTGGATTTAGCACTAGGATTATCAAAGATGATGGGCAGGTTCGTATAAATTTGCTCAATACCTATAAACTTGATGATTTAAAAGAGATGGAATTTGAAGAGAAAGACTACAAAAGACAGGGCAAATTTAGCCAAAATCAAACCAAGCAAAAGCATAAAACTGAGATTTTTGAAGTTTTGCTAGACATAACAAATTTAAACAAAGATAAAATCTCAAAACTTTATAATCTAGCCCATCAAAGCGTAAAAGAGGAAAACTACCAAAAGCTTGTTCTGAAGGTAAAAACTTCAGATGAAATTCTAATTTATGAGACCAATTTTTATGTGGATGAGAGATTTATAGATGAGTATGAGAGTATTTTAGTAGCTTGAGTTTGCGGGGCTAAGCCCTGCATAAATTTGCGAATATAAAGAAATTAGATGGCACACAAGCACGAACTTTATGCCAAAATTGGTATGTTGGCACATCTGATTATAATATTTTCTATAATTTATAAAATTAAAAATAATTTAAATTATTTTGACTATTTTTTGGTAGTTGTTTTATTTTGGTATGTTTATACTCTCATTTTTGATATCTGTTTTATTATTAATTCTACCAAAAAAGATTGCATAATTTTTAGCTTTTTTTGCTCTGTTAATGCTAGTTAGAAATATCTTTGCAATTTAAAATTAGCCTACTCAAGCAAAATTTTAAAATCTTTCATCTCAAAAAGCATCAAATCATCTCTTTTCGTGCTAAGAAGCTTATTGCTAAAGCCATTTTTTGAAAAAATCGTGTAAAGATTTGGGTTAAAACCGAGCTTATGGCATTTTTGTTCTAGCAAGGTTAGAGTGTTTTTACAAACTTTTCTATCTTTGTATTTAACCTCTCCAACAATCAAATCCGAAGAATTAACCGCGAAAATATCTATCTCTTCATCTTTATTCCAAAAACTTGATATCTCATAACCGCGTAAATTTAGGGCTTTTCTAAGAAGTTCGGCACTCAAAAGTTCAAAACCAAGGCTTGCGTAATTATCAAAATCATCTTTGATAATCTCTAAGACTTTGTCAAATCTGCCAGCTTTTAAAAGCTCTAAATTTGGCTGACAAAACCTAAACCAAAATCTAGCAAAATTACTTCTAAAATGCACCTTATCGTGAATAGTTCTACGCCTTAAATTTCGCGGAAGTTTTTCGTTTTTATTCGCTGGAATTATTTTTATCTCTTTATTTTTTTCAACTTTTAAAAATCCGCTACTTATTAGAGTAATGAGAGTTTTTTGAGCTTTGAAGCGTGGCAAAACCTTTACTATGCCAAATTTTTTCCTATCGCTTGAGGCAAATTTGATGAGAGCTTTGGTAGATTCATCATCAAATTTGAAGTCAAATCTTTCAAAAGGAATGAGAATTTCTGTTTTAATCAAAGAAAAAATGTCATTTTCATAACTTTTGACATTTAATTCATCAAACACCGTATGAAATTTCACCAAATCCGTAATGTCTAAGGTGGGAAATTTTTGGTGCGTATTTTTTAGAGTAAAAATCGCTTCTCCTTAAGATTGTTTGTGTATTGTATCAAATTTTTAAGCTTTATGGGTATAATTTGCTATAATTTTGCAAAAAGAGAGCGATATGGATATACAAGAGATTAAAAAAGGGATAATTTTAAAAGAGGGAACTTACTATTTTGACTACGCTGCTAGTGGGCTAGGATATCAACCGATTGAAAATGAGATCAATGCACTTCTTAAAACCTACGCAAATACCCACTCAAACTCAAACGATCACGCAATAAAAACATCTGAATACTATCAAGGTGCAAAAAAAGGAATCAAAAATTTACTAAAACTTGAGGATAAATTTTATACCATTGCGTGTGGAAGTGGCTCAACTGCTGCAATAAAGAAATTCCAAGAGCTAATGGGAATTTATATACCGCCGATGACTAGGGAATTTTTAGGGATTGACAAAAGCAAAATAGCAAATTTACCACTTGTGATTATTTCGCCTTTTGAGCACCACTCAAATGAACTAAGCTACCGCGGGGGGCTTTGCGAAGTGGTAAGAATAGGGCTTGATGAAAATGGACGGATGGATTTTGATGAGCTTGATAGGGCTTTAAAAGCCAATAAAGGTCGCAAAATAATCGCTAGTTTTTGCCTTACTTCAAATGTCACAGGCGTGGTTATGGATTATCAAAGAGCGTATTTTATGATAAAAGGAAGTGGCGGAATTGTGGCGTTTGACGCGTCAAGCTATCTGCCTTATGCAGACATCAATCCTATGTTTTATGACGCACTATTTTTTTCAGGACATAAATTTTTGGGTGGGGTAAGCTCGCCTGGTATGCTTGTGATTAAAAAAGAGCTTTGCAAAGGGGATGAACCAACTTTTGCAGGGGGTGGAACAGTCCAGTATGCAAGTAGAAGTGAGACGATATATAGCGTGGATACTGAAGAGATTGAAGAAGCTGGAACACCGCCAATTTTGGGTGTTGTGAAGCTGTATTTGGCGTTAAAACTTAGAAATGATGCTGGACTTGAAGTGATAAAACAAAGAGAAAATATGCTAAAAGAGTATTTTTATAATAAAATCTCAAAAATAAACGAGATTAGGCTTTATGGTGGGGATTTAAAGGATAGAATGGCGATATTTTCTTTTGACATCAAGGGGTTTGACTCACATAAATTTGCAGGAATTTTGTCACAAAAATATGGCGTAATGTGTAGAGCAGGGTGTCTTTGTGCTGGGCCATATGGGCATGATTTGCTAGGGCTAGATGATCATCAAGCCATAGAAAATAAGCCAAATTTTGTGCGAATTAGCCTGCACTATACACACGACGAAGATGATATTGATTATCTAGTAAGTGCGATAAAGTATATAGTAAAGATTAGAGACAAAATTCGCCTTAGCCAGGGAAGATATCAGTGCTAGGCTTGCTAAATTTAGTATTGCTAAATTTGAGATGATTTGATATAAAATTAATTAATAATTTTTAAATAAAATTGGCTATATCGCTTTTAATTTAAAGAGTTTTGTTGATTTAATGAATTTATAGTTAAACTTATTTTGTATAAATATTAATTTTTATTTTAAAATAGAAGTTGATTTTAATTTGTTTTTATAGTAAAAATCAAAAATTTTCGTATGCCTTAATAAAATAAAATTAATATTTTAGGTATTTTGCACCCATACTTTTTTTGTTTATATCATCAAGCAAAAATACACAAAATAGCTGCAAATAAGTTGATTTAATCGCATTTTTCTAGTCTTTCTTATGGTAAATATAAAATTATTGATATTAAATATTGGGCTAGCAAATATAAATAATAAAAAAGATATTTTAAAATATAATTTATTTTTTATAGATATTTTTTTGGTGTTTTGTAAAAAATAGCAAGTTTTTCGTTCTTAAAATCAAGTTGTTCTGTTTATTTGAATTTGCTAACTTGTCGCATTTTGTAACTTTTGCTTTGTAGTTTTGTTTTTTTCTACAGCCAACCAAAAAAACTATAGTTAATGGGCATAATAGAAATTCCAAATATCTTTTTATTATTAAAGTCACTCTCTATCAAGCCAATTTAAAATAATATTATCAAAAACTATGATATTTAAAATTGATTATAATCAATACAGACATTATTATTGTTTTAGCTAATAATCTTAAAACGGATTTTTATTACGGAATAATTTAGCTTAAATTTCTAATATTTAAGATTGCATTTTAGTTATTTTGCAAATTTCGCATATGCTGATTTTTAAAAAGATTGCTAGTTTTTATCACTTTTTTTGTTTAAGTGATCTTTTTACTTCCATTTTGTCTATTTTTAAACTCTTTATTCTTTGGTAAAATACTATATTATTTTTAATTTAAAATAGTTGGCTTTGTGTTCTATGGTAATGTTTTTTGATCTAAACTATAGGCTAAATTTAGATCAAAATTTTACTAGTTTTAGTTATATAATTTAAGAATTTATTAAATAAACACTCAATAAGCTAAGAATTTTCTTAGCTTATTTTAACAGAGATCTAAAAAGATCAACGCTATCAAGAGCCTCCCACGGATAGCTTGGGTCACCTACTTGACCATTAGCTGCAACCTTAGCATACCAAAATGTCTCATCGCTTGGCTTATCAAGTTTAAATTTATCAGTTATCCATTTTGGGGTGAGTGGGAAGTGCTGCATTACAAATTTTGATAATTCTACATCGTCAATCCCATCTGCGTAAGTCCCCATAGTATCGATACTTACTGAGGTTGGTTTGGCTCTACCGATTGCGTAGCTTAGCTGAACTATGCACTTTTTAGCAATACTAGCAGCGACTATATTTTTGGCGATATATCTAGCTGCATAAAGCCCACTTCTATCAACTTTAGTGTAGTCTTTGCTACTTTGAGCACCACCACCAATTGGCGAATATCCACCAAAACTATCCACGATAAGCTTCCTGCCTGTTAAACCACTATCGTGAAGTGAGCTGTGATTGACATATCTTCCAGTTGGATTTATATATATGATAGTGTTTTGCTTGTCATATAAATTTGATGGAAGCCCTGCGTCGTCGATTAAACTCTGAATTAACTCTCTTAAATCTTTGATATCCATACTCTCTACGCAAGGAGCTGAAACTACGATAGTGTGGATACGCTGTGGTTTGCAACTCTCAAAATTATCTTTTGAGCCATAATCAAGCGTAACTTGCGTTTTGATATCAACGCCTAATTTATCAGGGTTTGACCTAGCAAATTCATATACTTTATTGCAAAGTTGCCTTGCGTAAGTTATCGCAGCAGGCATTAAATTCTCAGTCTCATTTGAAGCAAAGCCAAACATTATACCTTGATCGCCTGCACCGATTTCGCCACCGCTTTGATCTACGCCTTGATTGATATCTGGGCTTTGTTTGTTTAAAAGAACATGAACTTCCATATCATCTGGGTGAAGACATTGGGCTTTGCTAAATTTAGGATTACCGTTATAGCCTATGTCAAAAAGAGCTTTTTTGGCTACATTTTCTATTTCGCTAAAGCTAAAGTTTATTTTAGAGTTTATCTCGCCACCTATTATTATATGTTTTCCAGCTACAAAAACTTCACTTGCTATTCTAGCGTTTTTATCTTTTGTAAGCACCATATCAACGATACTATCAGCTATTATATCAGCACATTTATCAGGGTGACCTGGGCTTACAACTTCTGAAGTGAATAAATACATAACTCTCCTTTTAGGATATTAAATCTGACATTGTATCATTCAAGCTTTAAATTATCGTTAATATTTGATACATTTTCATAAATTTTATAGATATAAATTACTGTTTTAACCTAAATTTATAAAAAGTTTAGATATATTTTTAGATATTTTTACAAAGGGCAAAAAATGAATTTTTTAAGTGAAGGTTTTAAGGCTTATACTTCTGTGAATTTAGTCACTAGAATTATAGTTGGAATTTGTGTTGGTGCTATTTTTGGTGTCGCGTTTAGATATGGTGTAGTTGAGGGTTTGGCCAGTTTCATAGGAATCTTTGGCAAACTTTTTGTAAGTGCACTTAAGGCTGTGGCGCCGATTTTGGTATTTGTGCTGATAGCTTCATCAATAATGATGGGTGAGCTAAAAAATATCAAAGGTTTGAGATATGTAATGTATCTATATGTGATAGGGACTTTTATTGCCTCTGTAGTTGGGGTTGGGTTTTCGTTTTTGTTTCCAACTGAGATAGTTTTGGTGCAAGATGAAGTAGCTGTGGTTAATGCACCAAGTGGGCTGGGAGAAGTGCTTACAAATGTGCTTTTAAATATTATCTCAAATCCAGTTGACGCTCTAGCAAATGCCAACTATATGGGAATTTTAGCGTGGGGTATCGCTTTTGGCGTGCTTTTAAGAACAGCTAGAGTTGAGACCAAAAATATGTTTGAGGATTTTTCAAATGCCATCACAAAAGTTGTAAGATTTGTCATAGAGTTTGCTCCATTTGGTGTTATGGGACTGATTGCGATAAGTATTTATGAAACTGGCAAAGATGGACTTTTAAGCTATGCTAAGATTACGATTTTGCTAGTTTGTGCGATGTTATTTTTAGCTCTAGTTGTCAATCCGCTCATTACTTGGCTATTTTTAAAGAAAAACCCATATCCGCTAGTTTTAAAAACCCTAAAAGAGAGTGGAATTACAGCGTTTTTTACAAGAAGTTCGGCTGCAAATATCCCTGTAAATTTAAATTTATGCAAAAAATTAGACCTTGATGAAGACCTCTATAGTATATCTATACCGCTTGGTGCTACGATAAATATGGGCGGGGCTGCTGTGGTTATAGCAATACTCACTCTCTCAACAGCGTTTTCTTTAGGGGTTGAGGTGAGTTTCTTTTCTTCACTTTTGCTTTGCCTTGTGGCTACAATTGCAGCTTGTGGGGCTAGTGGGGTAGCTGGTGGGTCGCTTATGCTTATTCCGCTTGCTTGTTCGCTTTTTAATATTCCTGGTGAAACTGCAGCACAAGTTATCGCAATTGGTGTTATGATAGGTGTTATTCAAGATAGTCTAGAAACTGCTATCAATAGCTCAACAGATGTGCTATTTACTGCGATTGCGACATATAAAACAACTGATAAGGAATTTAATTGAACTGGAATTTAACTGAGTTTTTCAAAGACAAAAAAGAGTTTGACGGATTTATTTTATTAACCAAAAAATCTGCGATGGAGTTTGAAAGTAATTATAAAAATAGGCTTGTAAATTTGACTAGCGATGAGTTTTATATCGCACTAAAAGAGTATGAAAATATCAATAAAAATATCGCTAGAGTTGAAACCTACGCGTATTTAACATTTGCAAAAGATACTAGCAAGGGAAGCTTTTTGGTGGCGTGCGAAAAGATAGCAAATGAGATCACAAAGCATATTTTGTTTTTTGAACTTGAGTTTGGTGAGATAAAAGATAAGGCTAAATTTATCAAAAACTCAAAAGAATACGCTTATTATTTAAGCCTTATTGACAAGCAAAAATCCCACCGTCTAAGTCAAAAAGAAGAGGGTTTGCTTCTTAATCTTTCACCACTAAGCAGTGGCTACACTAGGCTTTTTGATGAGAGTTTGGGACTAATGAAATTTGAGTTTAACTCTCAAATTTGTGAGCTTGAAGAGCTTCTTAGCCACTTTAGTGACGAAGATAGACAAAACAGAAAAGAGGCCTCTATCTCTTTAAGTAAAGGGCTTAGGGCTAACTCTCATCTTCTAACTTTTATACTCAATATGATAAGAGCTGATCTTGAGATAAAAAGAGATATTAGAAGCTACGAAAAAAGCGAAGATATTATGCACGAATACAATCAAATCTCTCGCTCTAGCGTGGACGCGTTAATTAAAGCAACTGAGAGTAGTTTTGGAATGGTTGGCAAATATTATGAGAGAAAAAAAGAGCTTTTGGGCTTTGATGAAATTTATGACTATGATAGATACGCCCCTATTGGCAAAAGCTCTCAGATTAGCTATGAAGAGGCCAAAAAAGTGGTGCTTGATAGCTTTTATGAGTTTAGTAGTGAGTTTGGCAATCTAGCTAAAAAAGCTATGGATGAAAACTGGATTGATGTCTATCCAGCCAAAGGCAAAATGTCAGGGGCTTTTTCTCATAGTGCGGTTAGTGATATTCATCCATTTGTAATGCTAAATTTCACAGGCAAAACAAGGGATGCTTTTACGCTAGCTCACGAATTAGGACACGCAATTCACCAGCACCTAGCCTATAGCGTGGGATATTTAAACTCAAATACCCCGCTTACCACAGCTGAAACAGCTTCAGTTTTTTGCGAAATGCTAGTTTTTAAAAATCTAGTCAAAAACGCTAGCAAAGATGAGAAAATTACGCTTCTTGCCAGCAAGATTGAAGATATATTTGCCACCTTATACAGACAGATAAACTTCACCACTTTTGAAAGGCGAATTCACTCACTCAAAGGTGACTTGCAAACTGAAGAGATAGATGAGATTTGGATGGAAGAGAGCAAGAAGATGTTTGATGGCAAACTAAAGCTAAATGAGTATTACTCTTGTTGGTGGGGCTATATTTCGCACTTTATCCATTCGCCATTTTACTGCTACGCTTACGCTTACGCTCAGCTTTTGGTATTAGCGATATTTGGGCTTTATAGTAGTAGAAAGTGTGAAAATTTTGTAGAGATTTACACAAAATTTTTAAGCCTTGGTGGTAGCAAATCACCAAAGGAGATGGTTGGAGCGTTTGAATTTGATATAGAAGATGAGAGATTTTGGCAGATTGGTATAGATGAGATTGCTAAACTTTGCAGCGAATTTGATGAACTTACAAAATCTTAGGGGGTGTTGATGTTAGATAAAATTTTATCCGATGAAAAATTTGCAAATATGATGAGCAAAAATGTTAAGGAGTGTCTAGAGTTTTTGCTTGAAAAAGGGTGTGCGTTTTCTGTGTTAGTAAATTTATCACTAACCAAATTTGAACCTGAGTTGCCTGAAAATTTAAAGGTAAATTTCAAGCTTCCAGCTGTGCTTTTTGAACTTGATGGCTACACGCTAGAGAGTGCGTATTTGGATGGCGATGGCCTTAAATTTCACGCAGGATTTGGCGAAGAGATGTTTGAATCATATGTGAGTGTTAAATTTGGTGGAATAGTGCAAATTTTAGTGGAGCAAAGTCCAGTGCTAGTAAATTTCTCAATCCACAAGCCCAAAAAAGAGACAAAACGCGTCTTTAAACCTTTATAAGCTAAATTTGGTATAATTATAATTTTTAAAGAAGAGTTATGGATATACTAAAAGATTTAAATGAAGCACAAAAAGCCGCTGCAACTCACATAGATGGACCGATGTTAATACTAGCTGGAGCAGGCAGTGGTAAAACCAAAACTATCACCGCAAGGTTAGCGTATCTGCTAGCCAACGGCGTCCCACCAAGTTCAACTTTGACGCTAACTTTTACTAATAAGGCTGCACTTGAGATGAAAAATAGGGCGTATTCTTTGATTGCTACTAAGCTTGATACGCCGCCACTACTATGCACTTTTCACAAATTTGGACTACTGTTTTTAAAGTTTTACATAAGCGAACTTGGCCGCAAAAATAACTTTATCATTATAGACACTGATGACAAGAAAAAAATCATCAAATCCTTTGAGAGCGATATTAGCACATCTATAATCGCCAGCGAAATCTCTAGGTTTAAAAACTCACTAATTAGTGCTGATGAAGCTATGCAAAATTTGCTAAAAATTAGCATTGATGAGACCAAATACAAAAGTGAATTTTACGCAAAAATAGGTGAAATTTACAAAAAATATGAAACTATGCTTATCAAAGAAAATTTAGTAGATTTTGATGATTTATTGGTGCTTCCATACAAAATTTTAGAACAAAATGACAAGCTTTGTGTGGAAATTTCAGACAGATATAGATATATAATGGTCGATGAGTATCAAGATACAAACGAGCTTCAGTTTAAACTTCTCAAAAAGCTTTGCAAAACTCACGAAAATTTAGTCGTGGTGGGTGATGATGACCAAAGCATTTATGGATGGCGAGGGGCTAGGGTAGAAAATATTTTAAACTTTAAAAATGAATTTAAAGATGTCAAAATAGTAAAGCTTCAAAATAACTACCGCTCAACTAGCAAAATCCTAGCCGCAGCCAACGAACTGATCGATTATAACCGCAACCGCCTTGGCAAAGAGTTAATCCCAACGCTTGAAAAAGGCGATGATATAGAGATTTTGGATTCAATTGATGAAAACTCAGAAGCCACAAAAATATCTTCAAAGATAACAAAACTCATTCAAAGTGGCGTCAAACCGCAAAATATCGCTATTTTATACCGAGTTAATGCGCTTTCAAGAAGTATTGAAGATGGGTTGGCTAAGGCAAAAATTGCATACAAGATGGTTGGCGGGATTAAATTCTACGAAAGAGCTGAGATCAAAGACGCAATTGCGTATCTTAGGCTTATATTAAATCCAAATGATGATTTTTCTCTAAGACGGGTGATAAATCGCCCAAAAAGGGGGCTTGGTAAAGCCTCTCTTACCACAATCGAAAAAGTAGCATTTGAAAATAAAATTTCAATTTTTGAAAGCATTGACAAACTTGAGCCAAAGCAGGTTAGCAAAAAAAGCTTAGATGAGCTTAAAAAGCTAAAAGAGCATATTTTAGCCTTAAGAGACGAGGATGGAATTTACAATCAAGTCTTAAAACTTGACGCGTTTATTGGTATCAAAGACTTTTATCTATCTATGCCAGATGGCGAAGATAGAGTGGCAAATATTGATGAGTTTTTTGCAATGCTAAAAGATGAGATCAAAAATAACATTGAGTTTGATATAGAAGAGTTTTTAAATGATTTGTCGCTAAAAAGCGAGCAAGATAATATAAGCGATGAAGCGATTTCGATAATGAGTATTCACGCAAGCAAGGGCCTTGAGTTTGATCATCTATTTGTCATAGGGCTTGAAGAGGGATTTTTCCCACTGATTGGCGATACTAGCGATATCGAAGAAGAAAGACGCCTTGCGTATGTGGCTATCACTAGAGCCAAAAAAACTCTGACTTTAAGTAGGAGTGAGAGTAGATTTTATCGTGGCAAAAGATCGCACCTTGAAAAGAGTAGATTTTTGAGTGAGGCTGGACTTTGCGAAGGAGCGATGGTTTTTGCTAAAAGTGATGAGTATAAAAAAGGCGATATTGTCAAACACAAACTTTTTGGAATTGGCAGGGTTAGTGCGGTTAGTAAGGTCAAAACTAGCCTAAAGTTAGAGATAAATTTTGGCGGAATTACTCGCCAAATAATGTCTGATTTTGTAGAAAAGGTCGTATGAATAGGCTTTTTGTCGCAAATAAACCAAGTGGAATTAGTTCAAATTTTTTCTTATCACAGCTAAAACGCAAATATGGCGTGAAAAAAGCAGGCTTTTCAGGCACACTTGATCCATTTGCAAGTGGGGTGCTAGTGGTTGCATTTGGAAACTATTCAAGGCTTTTTAGATTTTTAAATCTCTCGCCAAAACGCTACAAGGCTACCATCTGGCTAGGGGCGAGTAGCTCTAGTTTAGATAGTGAAAATATAAGCAAGGTTTTGGATATTAAACCCTTTAAGCTCTCACAAATTAGCCAAATATTGATACCCTTAAAAGGGCAAATTACCTATACGCCACCAAAATTTAGTGCTAAAAAAGTAGCTGGGAAAAGGGCGTATAAACTAGCTAGAAGTGGGGTTGAGTTTGAGCTAAAAAAAGAGATAATGGAAGTTTTTGATTTAAAACTACTATCTTATATGCACCCGTTTTTAACCATAGAACTAAGCGTTAGCAAGGGTGCTTATGTGAGATCTTTTGCACAAATTTTAGCTCAAAATTTAGGCGTTATAGCAACTCTTAGCTCGCTAGAAAGACTTAGCGAAGGGGAGTTTAAATTTGAAGATGAAAAAGAGTTAAATCCACTTGATTTTATAAGCTTGCAAGAAAATTTTTATAACTTAGAAGCTGAGAATATTTTGCTTGGCAAAAAGCTTGATATTAGGGACTTTAAAATCCATAGTGATGGAGCTTATTTAGTCAAAATTGCTAAGTTTATCTCTGTGTTAGAGTTTAAAAATGGCGAAATCAGTTATCTTTTAAATAGGTTTGAGATTTGAAAAGTTATGCAAAGATTAATATATTTTTAAAAATAGTTGGTAAAAGTGGAAATTATCACCAAATTTTATCTCGTTTTATTTTGCACAAAGAGCTTTTTGATGAGATAAGCTTCACTGATAAGGTAGGGATTTCATCAAATGTCGTGATTGATGGAGAAAATATCATAAATAAAACTATCAAGGCCTTTAAAAAAGCTGGTTTTGAGAGTGAATTTGGTGATTTTTTGGCAAATCACGGAGTGCATATTAATAAGCAAATTCCTATGGGAGCGGGGCTTGGCGGTGGTAGTAGCAACGCTGGAGTGTTTGCTTTGATGATAAATGATGAGCTAAATTTGCGTCTTAAAACTAGCGAACTGATTGAGATTACAAAAAGTGTAGGAAGCGATATTGCGTTTTTTATCAAAGCTTTAAAAAATGGCTTTAACAGTGCAAATGTTAGCTCACTTGGCGAAGTAGTTGAGAGTTTTAGCGATGAGATGCCACATTTAAGCGTTTTTACGCCACCAATTCACTCAGATACAGCCAAGGTTTATAGTGAATTTCGCCAAAAATTTATGGATAAAATAGATATAAATTTAGCAAAAAAGCTTATAAATTTAAAATCAAAAGATATACTTCAAATTTATAAAAACTATGAACTAAACGATTTGATTTGGGCTTTTTTGAGTTTAAATCCAAATTTCTCGCTTAAAGATGGTGAGTTTTTAAGCGGAAGTGGGAGTTCGTATTTTAAGGTAGAATTTAAGGTGGGGCAAATTTGAAAGAGATAGCTAAAAATAAAAAAGCACTTTTTGACTTTAGTATTATAGAAACTTACGAAGCTGGGATAGTTTTAAAAGGTAGTGAAGTCAAAAGCATAAGGGCTGCAAGAGTTAATCTAAAAGATAGTTTTGTGCGTGTTATCAAAAATGAGCTTTTTTTGCTAAACGCACATATTGCCTATTTAGCTACCACAAACGCCTATTATAAGCCTGATGAAAGAGCAGCTAGAAAGCTTTTGATGCACAAAAAGCAAATTGCTAAACTTCATTCAAAAGTTACACTTGAGGGTTACACAATAGTGCCTATTTCACTTTATTTAAACTCAAAAAATTTAGTTAAGGTTAAAATTGCACTTGCAAAAGGCAAGAATTTACACGACAAAAGAGAGACTTTAAAGAAAAAAGATATGCAAAGAGAAGCAAAGTCAGCTCTGTCTAACGCATTGAAAGGAAAGATAAAATGGTAAAAAAAATTATAGGTTTTATGCTTGTAGCACTTTTTTTGGCTGGTTGCAATGATGAAAAAACTACTCAAGCCACTCAGAGTGTTGATGAATTTAAGCCATTTGAACTCGGCGAAAAAGTAACACTTACAAGCGTAATGGGAAATTCTGTAACTCTAGTAAGAACCGAAAAAGGCTTTAAAATAGATGATAGTGACAAGGTTTTAATGCTTGATATTTTTGGGACTTACTGTCCGCCTTGTAGGGATGAAGCACCCCATCTTATGGGCTTTCAGCTCAAAAACTCAGATGAGTTGATGATAGTTGGGCTGATACATTTTGAAGATGTTAGTGATGAGTATATTATTGATAGTTTTGCCAAGCAGTATAATGCGTATTATTTCATTGCAAATTCCAATGCAAATCCAAATGCACGCATTGTCGAGCAGGTCTTAAAAGATATCAATTATCAACACGCACTTAGTATCCCTTTTAAACTCGTCTACAAAGATGGCGTGGTGCAAGACCTTACAAACAACGAAAGGCCAAATAGCCCAATGAGAAACTACTATATAGGTGCCTTAGATATAAATTTGCTTGAAAATGATTTTGATAGGATAACAAGTGGCGATTGAGATAGAAAACGAAGTATTACAAAGAGATAAAATTTACATCCCCAAACTTTATAAGGTGATTTTGCATAACGATGAAGTTACAACAATGGACTTTGTGACTGAGATTTTAACGACTATTTTTGACAAAAAATACGATGACGCGGTTAGCACAATGCTAGAAATTCACACCAAAGGAAGTGCTGTGTGTGGAATTTACACAAAAGAGATCGCCCTAACCAAACAAAACTCAGTGCTTAATGCTGCAAAAACGGCAAATTTCCCACTAAAATGCACACTTGAACAGGAGTAGATATGATAAGCACCAAATTTAACTACTACATTAAACAAGCTGGTGATATGGCGTATAGAAGTCAGCACGAATACCTAACTACAGGGCATTTGCTCTATACTATCATCAAATTTGATAGCGATATGAAGTATCTATTGAGTGAATCAAATGTAAGCAATATTGATATGCTTTATCAAAACTTAACCGATATGATAGAAAAAACCCCAAAGGCTAGAAAAGATAGCATTTTTCCTGTGCTAACCCATTCGCTTGAGACTATTTTAAGACAAGGGGAAGAGAGTTTTGATGAGTATGATGAGGTCGATTTTTTAGAAGAGATAGTAAGTGATAAGGAGAGTGATTATTGCAGAATTTTGGAATTTCACGGCTTTGATACGCAAAAATTTATGAGTATTGAATATCAAGAAGAGCAAAACTCAAACGCCTCTTTTTTGGAACAATACACTCAAAATCTCAACCAAAAAGCTAAAGATGGCAAGATTGACGTAGTAATTGGACGCCAAAATGAAATCGCACGAACCTTGCAAATTCTTTGCCGTCGCAAGAAAAATAATCCCATACTAGTGGGCGAAGCTGGAGTTGGCAAAACGGCGATAGTTGAAGGAATTGCACTCTTGATTGAAGAGCAAAAAGTCCCAGCGAAGCTTGCTAATAAGGTGATTTATTCACTCGATAATGCAGCCTTAATTGCAGGTGCAAAGTATAGAGGTGATTTTGAAGAGCGACTAAAAGGGGTGGTGGATGAGCTTAAAAATGACGAAAATGCAGTGCTTTTTATAGATGAAATTCACACCATCATAGGTACAGGAAGCACCGGCGATAGCACACTTGATATGTCAAATCTGCTTAAACCTGCTTTGTCAAACTCTGAAATCTCTTGCATAGGAGCGACA
This sequence comes from Campylobacter sp., assembly GCA_022775765.1. GTDB lineage: Bacteria > Campylobacterota > Campylobacteria > Campylobacterales > Campylobacteraceae > Campylobacter_B. The sequence continues at coordinate 27,310 of JALFKC010000063.1, forward strand.
ACCTATAGTGAGTTTAGAAATTTTAGCAAAGATAGAGCGTTAGCTAGGCGTTTTACCAAGGTTGATATAAACGAGCCAAGCCTAGATGATTCATTTTTAATCCTAAAAGGGCTAAAGAGCAAATATGAGAGTTTTCATAATGTAAAATTTAGTGACGCTATCCTTAAAAAAAGCACAGAGCTTGCCAAAAGATATATCACAGATAAGTTTTTGCCTGATAGTGCGATTGATTTGATTGACGAAGTTGGGGCGAGCTTTTCTATCAAAGACAAAAAAGGCAAAACTATCAAAGAAGAGGACCTTTTATCTGTGCTTGGCAAATACGCCAATATCGCAAATGTCTCTAAAGCCTCAAATAACGAAGAGGTGCTTAAAAACCTTGAAACTAATATCAAAAAAGAGCTTTTTGGGCAAGATAGTGCAGTTAGTGCATTAAGTGACGCGTTAATTCGCTCATATGCGGGGCTGGGTTCTGAAAATTCCCCAATAGGTGTGTTTTTATTCACTGGAAGCAGTGGAGTTGGCAAAAGTGAATTAGCCAAGCTTTTGGCAAAAAATTTAGGTGTAAATTTTATCAGATATGATATGAGTGAGTTTATGGAAGCTCACAGCGTCTCAAAACTGATCGGCTCACCACCTGGATATGTTGGGTATGAAAGTGGTGGCACGCTCACAAACGCTATCAAAAAGCACCCTTATAGCGTGGTTTTGTTTGACGAGATAGAAAAGGCTCATCCAAGTGTGGTTAATGTATTTTTGCAAATTTTTGATAATGCAACTTTGAGTGATAATAGCGGAGTGAGTGCGGATTTTAAAAACACCGTCATAATAATGACTTCAAATTTAGGCACCAAAGAAGCCCCACAAATGGGCTTTACTAAGGATGATTCATATAAGGTTGATAATGCGGTTAGAGAGTTTTTTAGTCCTGAGTTTAGAAATAGAATTGACAAAATTATAAATTTTAACCACCTTGATAAAGAGATTTTATACAAAATTGTAGATAAAACCATCACTGAAATCTCATCAAAGCTTAAAAATATCACTATAAATTTAAGCCCTTTAGCAAAAGACGAGCTGATAAATCGTGGGTATAGTGCTGAGTTTGGAGCTAGAAACTTAAAACGAGTGGTAAATAATGCAGTAAGCGATAAGCTTTCAAAAGAGATAGTTTTTGGAAGCTTAAAAAATGGCGGAGTAGCTCATATAGACTTTAAAGATGGCGAGTTTGAATTATCTATTTAGATGACTAATAAAATTGATTAGTTTGATATATGATTTGTGCTATTTTGTTAGTAAGCGAATTTAAACTGAAATTAGATTGAATTTATCAAGATATTTAAACTGTTAGCTATGTTATGATATTGTTTTTGGTAAAATTTTTAGGTAAATAAAGTAGGTCTTATGATTTAATTTCAAAGGCTAAATTTATGAAAATTAGTATATTTTTAAATATTATAGTTTTATTTTGAAAAATAAAAAAACTTGCTAAATTTTAAGCATAAAAATAAATTATAATTATAAGAATATGTTTTATAAAATTAATGATAGTTTTTGAAATGAGTGAAGCATTTTTTAATAAGAGTATTGATTTTTGCTAAGCAAATTTTTCTAAAATCAAAAATAGATTAAATTTTGAAATTTTTTTGACAGATATTATAAAATAAATGACAAAATCTCTGATATGATTGAAAAGATAATTAAGCAAGAAAGCACAAAATCAAACTATAGGGAAATATTGACTATTATTTAAAAATTAAAGTGTAAATTTAGCAATTTGCTAAAATATAAATTATTTACATATCACTTTATAGCTATTGATACTTCTTTAAAAAAGAAATATCAATAAAATATTTGTATTTTAATTTATAATACAAAGTTTAAAAACACTATCCCAACTACTATCCTGTAAATTCCAAATGGAATATAGTTAAATCTGCTTACAAATTTTAAAAATAGTTTGATAGTAACCAAAGCTACCAAAAACGCTACCATACCACCTACCAAAAATAGCCAGATATTATCAATATTTTGTATAAAAATCTCTCTAGTTTTATATGAGTCATACGCAGCAGCAGCAAACATTGTAGGAAGAGCTAAAAGAAAGCTAAACACTGCTGCGGTTTTTCTATCTAGGCCACAAAGAAGCGAGGTTATGATGGTTATTCCACTTCTTGAAGTTCCTGGCACCATAGCTAAAATTTGCGAAACGCCGATTATAAAGGCTTGTTTGTATGTTATCTCGCTAACATCGTGAGTATGAGAATATCCCTCTTTTTTTCCTAAAAATAGCTCTACAACTATAAAAACCACACCGTAAAATATCAGCATATATGCGGTTATATTTGCATCAAACAGGCTTTTTACTACTCCATACATTACAAATCCAACTACAGCTGTTGGCAAAAATCCAATCGCTAACTTTATCCAAAGGCTAAAATCCTGCCTTAGCCTATCAATTGACAAAAATAGCACTGCCAAAATCGAACCAAGCTGTATGACAACCTCAAAACATTTTACCAAGATATTTTCTTGATCAAGCCCCAAAATTTCGGCCGTTAAAATCATATGACCGGTGGAACTAACCGGTAAAAACTCGGTTAGCCCCTCAACTATGCCTAAAATTATGGCGTCAAAAAATGTCATTATTTAAGCTCGTATTTTTCTAAAAGTTGATCATAAATTCCATTAGCTTTTATCGCCTCAAGTGCGTCATCTAGCTTTTTGATAGTTTCAGTGTATTTGCCTTTATCAAATGCCATTGCAAAGCCATCACTTCCATCATCTTCTTTATAAAACTCAATCAAATCGGGGTTATTTTTGAGATATCCATATCCAACTGACGCATCAAGCACAAGCACATCGGCCTTGCCTTTTTTGACAGCCATCACTGCACCAAATGGCTCTTTATTGACTAGGACATTTTTACTAATTTGCCTAGAAGCGGTCTCTTGAACTGTGCCAAGCTGGGTGGCTAATATTTTATCTTTCATATCATCTTTTGAGTTTATGCTATTATTATCAGCTTTTTTCATAAATAAATTTTGAGTGTTATAGTATGGGGTTGTAAAATCAACCGCTTTTTTTCTCTCAGGGGTTGCACTCATACCTGAAACTGCCACATCTATTTTGCCACTTTTTAAAGCTGGAATTAAAGCGTCAAAGCCCATATTTATCACTTCATACTCAAGCCCGGCTTCTTTAGTAAGTGCGTCAATTAGCTCTATGTCAAAGCCTGTAATTTTTGCGTTATCGTCTATAAACTCAAATGGTGGGAAATTAGCATTTGTCCCAACCTTTAGTATATCTGCTAAACTCAAAGTAGCCCCTAAAGCTACACATATTAAAATTTTTAGAAATTTTTTCATCTATTCTCCTTGAAAAATTTTGTTAATTTTATCATCAAAAGTTAATGATTTAGAATTTTGTTTAGAAATTCTCTAAGCCTTTCGTTTTTAGGCTGCGAAAATACAATTTCTGGGGCTTCATCCACCACAATTTTGCCACAATCCATAAAAAACACTCTATCAGAGACATTTTTAGCAAAGCCCATTTCGTGTGTAACAACGACCATTGTTAGCCCTTCGTTGGCAACCTCTTTCATTATATTAAGCACCTCTCCAACCATCTCAGGGTCAAGTGCACTTGTTGGTTCATCAAACAGTATTACCTCAGGATTCATCATCAAAGATCTCGCAATGGCGATTCGTTGCTTTTGGCCACCACTTAATTTGTGTGGATACGCGTTAGCCTTATCTTTTAGGCCAATTTTTTCTAAAAGTTTGTAGGCTTTATTGACTGCAACTGCTCTGTTATAAATTTTCAAAGTAACTGGGGCTAGGATGAGATTTTCAAGCACGCTTTTGTTGGCAAAAAGATTAAAGTGCTGAAAAACCATACTGACTTTTTGGCGAATTTTGTTGATATTAGCGTCTTTACCTAAAATACTCTTGCCATTAATATAAATTTCACCCCCACTTGGCTCTTCAAGGCGGTTTAGACAACGCAAAAATGTGCTCTTGCCACCACCGCTAGGGCCGATGATGGCTACAACCTCACCTTTTTGAATGCTTGTAGTGATATCATCAAGGACGGTTAAATCACCATAATTTTTATATAAATTTTGAGTTTTGATTATGCTATTCATGTGAGTGCAACCACCTTTCTAAAAGCTTTGCAAAAAATGAAAATATCTTCACGCTTGCGTAGTAAATCACCGCCGCAAACAAAATTGGCTCAGGCGTATAGAGCACAGCCTGCAAACTTTGAGAGTTCATCGTAAGGTCATAAATCCCTATCATTCCAACAACTGAGGTTTCTTTAAATAGACTTATAAACTCATTTGCAAGTGATGGAAGAATATTTTTGATAGCTTGTGGAAATACAATTAGACGCATTGATTGAGTGTAGTTTAGCCCCATCGCACGTGCTGCTTCCATCTGACCTCCATCTACGCTAGTTATGCCCCCTCTTACTATCTCTGCGACATAGGCTGAGCTATTTAGTCCTAGGGCGATGATGGCTGCATAGATACTATTTGACATTGTGGCAAATATGACAAACGCAAAGACCATCAGTTGGATAAGAATAGGGGTTCCACGGATAATATCTATGTATTCGTCGATGATAAAATTTAGCGGTTTAATACCAAGAAACTTCAAAAATGCTAGTATAAAACCAAGCACTATTCCGATGCCAACACCCCCAATTGTAAGGATTAGAGTAGTTTGGTAGCTTGTAATATAGGCCGATTTTTGGGCCTCGCTAAGATCGCTAGGGTATGTATAATACACACCCAAAATTACAATAACTACAAAAAATATAAACCTAAAAATATTTGTTTTCAAATCTATGAGCCTTAATTTTATATTTAAATGATAAAATATTAGAATACTGAAATTTTCATATTTTTTGGCTTAATTTTGATTAAGTTATGTGCAAAAATTTACTATTTTTATAAATTTAGTCGCGAGACTATAAATTTATTGCGATCAGCGATATTTTTGAAGGAAGTAGGTTGGATTTTAGATTGGCAAGATAAAAGGCAGATTTGTAATTGAATTTGTAAATTTAGCAATTAGATATAGTTTTATCTAATTTTAAGAAAATAGTAGTTATAATCACGTTTCCTTTTTAAAAATTAGTGGGTTCATAGCTCAGTTGGTTAGAGCACCCGGCTCATAACCGGGTGGTCCTAGGTTCGAGTCCTAGTGAACCCACCACGGATACTTATCTAAAATTTATCATAATAAAAATTGATTTTGCTTAAAAGATAATTGTGCAGTATAAAGATTTAGTATGGATATAATTTTTAAATCTATATTTTTATAATTAGCATAAAATATAGATTTATTGTTTTAAAAAAATATTAATTTATTATCTCAACGCACTATTTAAAATCACAGCATCAATTTCAAATTCGCTTAGTTTTTCTATCAAATTTAGATCATTTATGATAAATGCTATCTTACTATCAAATAGATATTCATTTGCGAGTTTTTGTGCTTTTTTAGCTAGAGTGGTATCTTTTGGGATGATAAATTTCGCCTCAAAGGCGTTTGAGAGCAAAATCTCTTTTATTGAGCTACAAATTATACTAAAATCCGCTCTGTTTTGTTTATAAAGCTCAACCAAACTTTCATCGTACTTAAAGATGACATTGTTTAAGCTCGCGTCAAATTTATTAACTAGATTAAATGGCTCAAAATCTATCAGTTTATGACCTATGATTTGCATTTTCACACTCCTTGCAGATATATTTTCCATCCCTAATTGTCATCTCTTTGATATCGACAAAAGTCCCACAAACACTGCATTCTACAAAGTTTTGTGTAGTTTTATCGCTTGCTTTTTTCTTACTAAATTTAGGCATTATAAAAAAATATATTACTCCAACTATTAAGCCTAACATTATTAATTTTGCTATCATTTTATCCCTTTTATAAGTATATAATTGCGGTGATTTTCATTAATAATTTGTGCGTTTAAACCATCAATCTCTTCAAAAACACTGCTTCCTTTATAGAGTAAAAATTCCGTCTTTTCATCGTAGAAACCTTTGCAAATTTTAATCAAATCTTTAGTTTTCATCAAAGCCCTAGAGGTTATCAAATCCGCTCTAAATTTATTAGAATTTTGAATTTTGCTTCTATAAATTTTAACATTTTTAAGATTTAAAGCTAACTTAGCATATGTTAAAAACGCCGCTTTTTTAGGATTTGGCTCAAACAAACTCCACTCGCATTCATTAAGCTCTATTGCTAAAAATATCCCCGGAAACCCAGCCCCACTTCCAACATCAATTGCAATTTTAGGTGTGAAATTTAGATACTTTAGTGGTTCAAGGCTATCTTTCATCACAGCTTTAATGTTTGTGTAGTTTGTAAGGCTATGAATTTTATTGAATTCATTCAAAATTTTCTCAAACAAAATGAGTTTTTTCTCATCAATCAAAGCAAATGCCCCATCTGTTCTTGTTTGACTCTTAGGTATTCTTTGTTGTATTTGTTTGGTTTGATGATGATTGGAATACGCTTTATAACTTCAACTGACTTTAGCCCCATAAGTTTTTGAGGATTATTGGTTAAAAGATTGATTTTTTGGATTTTAAAATGTGCCATTATAAAATCAACTATCTCATAAGTTCTCTCATCGGCCTTAAATCCTAGCTGGTGATTTGCCTCAATTGTATCAAGCCCTTTATCTTGCAAAGAATACGCATTTATTTTGTTAAAAAGTCCGATATTACGCCCTTCTTGCCTTAGATACAAAACCATTCCGCCATTTTTGTCTATATAATCTAAGCTTGCGACAAGCTGATCGCCACAATCGCACTTTAAGCTTCCTAGAGCATCGCCAGTTAAGCACTCTGAGTGAATTCTTACATTGACTATTTCACCTAAAGGCTCTTTATAGATTACAAGGTGTTCTTTGTCGTTTTCCTTAAAAGATTGCAGTTTAAAAAAGCCAAATTTAGACGGCAACTTGGCTATTTGTGAAATTTCAATATTCATAAAAAATTAACCCCAAATATGATAAAATCAGAGTTATTTTAACAAAAAAAGGGGAAACAATGTTTAAACGCTACAGAAGATTACGCCTAAACCCTAGTATTAGAGATTTGGTTAGAGAGACAAATTTAAATGTGAATGATTTGATTTATCCGCTATTTGTGGTGCCAGGAGATGGTGTGAGAAGTGAAATTTCATCAATGCCAGGGGTATTTCAGCTCAGTTTGGATGAACTTTTAAAAGAGTGTGAAGAGGTTATAAACTTAGGCATTAAAGCTATTGTGCTTTTTGGAATTCCAAGCCTAAAAGATAGTGTTGGAAGTGACACGTTAAGCGATGATGGCATAATCGCCACAGCTCTTAGGGCTATAAAGGCTAAATTTCCAAATTTAATAGTTATAACTGATCTTTGCTTTTGTGAATACACAGATCACGGACACTGCGGGATTTTAGACCATGTGCACGAAACTGTTGATAATGACGCAACGCTTGAGATTTCAGCCAAACAAGCTCTAGTTCACGCAAGAAATGGTGCTGATATGATTGCACCAAGTGGGATGATGGATGGAATTATCGAGACTTTAAGAGAGGCTCTAGATAGCAATGGATTTGAGAATTTACCAATAATGGCGTATTCGACTAAATTTGCTTCAGCTTACTACGGTCCTTTTAGAGACGCAGCTGATAGCACACCTAGTTTTGGCGATAGAAAAAGCTATCAAATGGATGGTGCAAACCGCCTTGAAGCGATCGGCGAAAGCTTAGAAGATGAACTACAAGGGGCTGATATTTTGATGGTAAAACCAGCACTTCCTTATCTTGATATCATTAGAGATTTAAGAGAAAAAACTCTGCTTCCAATCTGTGCATATAATGTCAGTGGCGAATACGCACTTATGCAAGCTGGCAAAAAACTAGGCGTGATTGACTATGAAAAAGTCGTTTTAGAAACTATTACTTCAATCAAAAGAGCTGGGGCAAATATGATAATCACCTATCACGCAAAAGAGGTGGCAAAAGCTTTAAAAGGGTAGATATGAGGCATTTTTTGACGCTAAATGATTTTAGCAAAGATGAAATTTTAGAAATCTTAGATCTTGGGTTAAAAATCAAAAAAGAGGCAAAAGCCAAAAACTACAAACCATATCTAAAAGACCAAACCCTAGCTATGATATTTGAAAAAAGCTCAACTCGCACAAGGGTGAGTTTTGAGACAGGAATTTATCAGCTAGGCGGACAGGGACTGTTTTTGAGCTCAAAAGATATTCAGCTTGGTAGAGGTGAGCCTATCAAAGATACAGCTAGAGTTGTATCAAGGATGGTCGATATGGCGATGCTTAGGGTTTATAAACAAAGCGATCTAGAAGAGTTTGCAAAATTTTCAAAAGTCCCAGTTATCAACGGGCTAAGCGATGATTTTCATCCAGCACAGCTTATGGCGGATTTGATGACGATAAAAGAGCTTAATGCAAAAGAGATTGTGGCCTATATAGGCGATGGCAACAATATGTCCCACTCATGGCTTATGCTAGCTAGCAAGCTTGGATTTGAGCTTAGAGTGGCTACGCCAAAGGGCTTTGAACCAAAAGAGTGGGTGGTTGAGATGGCTTTAGAAAATGCTAAAATTAGCGGTGCAAAAATTACCATCACAAATGACCCAAAACTGGCTATTAATGTGGCTGGAGTGGTTGCTACTGATACTTGGGTATCGATGGGACAAGAAGACGAGAAAGCTTTGAGGCTTAAGAAATTCAAAGGCTTTTGCGTAGATGAAAATCTGATGAGTTTAGCCAATAAAAATGCTATCTTTTTGCACTGTTTGCCAGCATATAGGGGCTATGAAGTGAGCGAAAGTGTATTTGAAGCTCACGCCGATGAGATATTTTTGGAGGCTGAAAATAGGCTTCACGCACAAAAAGGGATAATGGTTTGGTTGGATTCTAAAAGGAATTAAAATGGAAGAAAAATTTAAAAAAATAGATGAGTTTAGCAAGGCTTTGGGGCTTGATGACGATAAAGAAAAAACCGTTTTTGAAATAATCGAAGATGATGATAAGAACAAAAAAACTCTATGCCTAAAGAGCGGATCGTGGGGCAATGAAGAGCCGTGGTTTGGGGTAGATAAGGATGATGATATTCATATAATGGTTTCGCTTAAATCTTTGATGGCTTTTATGAACTCATACAAAAATATGGCGATAGAAAATTTTGACCTAAGACTTGAAAAAACCATACTCAAGCAGCTTCCAATCGATTTTGGCGATGTGTGGGTTGTGTGTATGGATGAGATCAAAAATATGGCTAAGCAAAATCAAAATGAGACAAATTTAAATATAAATTTAGACGACATAGTTAAAAAAGTCAAAGAGAAGTATCCAAATTTATTCGTTGATATGAGTCAGTTTTTAAACAAAGATGGAGCAAATAGATATGAAAATTAAACAAGACATAGATTTTGACGCGTATGCTAGATATTCAAAACCAGGCCCTAGATATACGAGCTACCCAACTGCACTAGAGTTTAGTCAAAATTTCACCTACGATGAATATATAGAAAAATTAACTTCTCAAAAATCTGATACAAATTTATCACTCTATTTTCACTTGCCATTTTGTCGCTCAGCCTGTTATTTTTGTGGTTGCAATGTCATTTATACAAGCAAAACCGATAAAATGGATAGATATATTGAGTACATGGATAAAGAGATGGAGATTTTATCGAGATTTATAGGTACCAACCGCAGTGTATCGCAGCTTCATTTTGGTGGTGGAACGCCGACTTATTTTAGTGCCTTTCAACTCAAAACTCATATCCAAAATATCCACAAACATTTTAAGAATTTTGCAGATGACGCTGAGATAAGCTGCGAGATTGACCCTAGATTTTTAAATGAAGATCAACTTGATGTGATGATTGATGCGGGATTTAACCGCATAAGTTATGGCGTGCAAGATTTTGACGAAAAAGTTCAAAAGGTAATTCATAGAATTCAGCCCTACAGCATAACCAAAAATGCCGTTGATATGGCTAGAAAAAAAGGTATCAAATCAATTAATATGGATTTGATTTACGGACTTCCTTATCAGAGTTTTGAAAGTTTTAAAAAAACATTAGAAATTTCACTAACTCTTGATATGGATAGATATGCTATTTTTAACTACGCACATGTGCCTTGGATCAAAAAAACCATGAGAAAATTTGATGAAACCACCATTCCAAGCCCAAAAATTAAGCTTGAGATTTTAAAATTTACCCACGATTTTTTGACATCAAACGGCTACAAAATGATAGGGATGGATCACTATGCAAAGCCTGGTGACGAGCTTTTTAAAGCTTTGGAAAATGGAAGCTTGCATAGAAACTTTCAAGGTTACACTACAAAAGGCGGGGCTGATTTGATTGGCATTGGTGTCACAAGCATAGGCGAAGGAATTAGCCATTACGCACAAAATTTCAAAGAGCTAAAGCCTTATGAAGAGACTATTGACGCTGATAGATTGCCATTTTTTAAGGGCGTAGCACTAAATAAAGAAGACAGACTTAGAAAAGATGTTATAATGAGTCTTATGAGTAATTTTAGTGTTGATATTAAAAAGATTGAGATTAAACACGGCGTGAAATTTTTCGAGCATTTTAAAGATAGCTTAGCCAAGTTAAAAGAGTATGATGAATTTGTCAAAATTTCAGATGATAAGATTAGTGTAACGCCAACAGGAACACTTCTTATTCGCAATATCGCTATGAGTTTTGATGAATATATGGATAAAAATGCAGGTCAAAAGAAATTTTCAAAAACTATATAAGGTTGGACGATGAGTAGTTTTAAGGTTGTAAGCGACGCGTGCGTGAAGTGTGGCAAGTGCATACCAGTTTGCACGATTCACAATATAAACAAAGATGAGGTTACTTCGCCAAGGGGCTTTTTGGATTTGCTTGGAGCTTATGAGCGTGGAGAGAGTGAGCTTGATAAAAATCTAAAATATATTTTTGAGAGCTGTTTTTTATGCACAAATTGCGTAGAGGTCTGTCCAAAAAGTCTAAGAACCGATACGATGATAGAAAAGGTTAGAGTTGATATCGCCAAAAAATACGGTATTTCGTGGTATAAAAAGATCGCGTTTTGGCTACTTGAAAAAAGAAAAATCCTTGATATCTTAGCTAGATTTGGCTATGTGCTTCAAAATTGTGGCTTTAAGGTTGAGAAAAACAAAGAGTTTGGCAACTCAATGAAGGCTAGGTTTAATATGCCACTTCTTAAAAAAGAGCGACTTTTGCCAACTGCAGCTAAAAAAAGTTTTTTAAACTCTCACCCAGAGTTTATCGACAATGGTGGCGAAAAAACGGTGGGAATTTTTATAGGCTGTATGGGAAATTATGCCTATACCAATATCGGCGAAGGGCTTCTTAAAATTTGCAAAGCTTTAAAGATTAATGTAAATTTGATGAAAAAACAGGCCTGTTGCGGTGCGGCTGCGTATTTTACAGGCGATATCGCTTCGGTTAAAAGGCTCGCTAAATTTAACATAGAGTATTTTGAAAAATTTAACGAACTTGACGCGATTATCATACCAGAAGCGACCTGTTCGGCGATGATTAAGGTGGATTACGAACACGCACTTGATGATGAGCCAGAGTGGCAAGCAAGAGCTATAGCGATATCAAGCAAAATTCACCTAGCGACTGAATATTTTGCAAATCACACAAATTTAAGCGAAATTTTAACAAGCAAACATATAAATTTAAGAACTATAGCCTATCACGACCCTTGTCATGCTAAAAAAATGCAAGGAGTATATAGAGAACCTAGAGCTTTACTAAGCAAAATTTATACCATCAACGAGATGTCAAATCCTAATCAATGCTGTGGTTTTGGCGGGGTTAGTATGCAAACTAACAACTATCACTTAAGTAGGGCTGCTGGACAAAGCAAAGTTCCTATGGTCAAAGAAAGTGGTGCTATGGTTGTGGGGGCTGAGTGTAGTGCGTGCAAAATGCAGCTCAATAACGCTTTTAGCATTGCAAAAACTCAAATAAGGTGTCTAAATCCTATTGAACTTATTGCAAAGGGGCTTGAGTAAATTTTAATAGTTAAATTTAACTAAATTTGTAGTGTAAAATAAGATTTAATTTTGACTATTTAGTTAAATTTACTACTTAAAAAAGCAGCAAAAATATCTAAATTTATCAAATTTATATAGTGCTTAAAATTAACAGTATTTTAGAGTGAATTTACTACTATTAAAAACCCGATTTATGAGTGTCAATTTAGCTTTGAGTATAAATTTCAGAGAATTTAATAAATTGCTAAATTTAGCTTATCTGCAAGATAGAACTTGCAGATAATTTTACTCTTTGCTTGAGGTGCTTATCCCTAAATGATCTTCAAGGTCAGGTTTTTTAGAGTTTTTATAGAGTATAAACCATCCAACAATTGCGGCTATAAACGAAGCTAGTAGGATGGCGATTTTTTCTGCATAATGAAACTCATCACTATCAGCGTATGCGATTGAAGCGATAAACAAACTCATACTTGCACCAATTCCTGTTAAAACGCATAGCCCAAAAAACTGAATATAAGATGTTGCCCTTGGCAAAGAACAGAGCTTTAATTTTATCGCAACATAAGAAAAACTAAATATTCCAATCGGTTTTGCTATCAAAAGACCTGTTAATATTCCAAGCGAAACTGGGTGAAGCAGATTTGCAAATGCGTCGCCAGTTAGGGCAACGCCAGCATTTACAAAGGCAAAAATCGGCATTACAAAAAAAGTTATAAATCCATGTAAGCTTTCCATCACATCCTCAAGCATTGAGTAACCATTTATCGGCTTTAGTGGGATAAAAATAGACGCTACAATTCCTGCTATAGTTGAATGTACCCCAGATTCCAAAAATGCCAGCCACAAAAAAATGCCAGCCATTAGATACCATATAGTTTTATTAACCTTTAGCAAATTTAAAAGAGCGAGGATTAAAGTAGCGATTCCAGCTAGCTGAAGCGCGGCATTTGATAGTTCGCTTGTGTAAAAAATAGCGATTGCTACAACCGCACAGATATCATCAATTATCGCAAGCAGAAGCAAAAAAAGCTTAAGTGCTACAGGAATTCTACTTCCTAAAAGTAGCAAAACTCCAACTGCAAACGCTGTATCGCTAACTGTTGGTATCGCCCAACCTCTAGCCCAAAATGGATCTTGGTGAGTAAAAAGCAAAAATACAAGTGCAGGAACTATCACCCCGCCGGCCCCACCTATTACAGGAAGTGCCACTTTTCTTGCGGAACTAAGTTCGCCAACCATTATCTCTTTTTTAACCTCAAGTCCTATATTAAAGAAAAAAAGAGCCATAAGTCCATCATTTACCCAAAGAATTATAGGTTTGATGACACTGTGTTCGTTTAGGACAAACCCAGCCTCAGTCCTTAGAAAATCATTATAAAATCCACTCAAAAATGTATTTTGACAAAAAAGAGCTAAAACTGTAGCTATGATTATCAAAACACCACCTGCAGATTCACTATGAAAAAAGTTGCGAAGTCGTCCCAAAATATTATCCTTTAATTTAAATTTTAATGTCTAAGTTGATGATTTATCAGGTATTATTAATAATAAATATACATTAAAAAATAAAATTTTTAGTTAATATATTTAAAGATTTTAAAAAGTATAATTACTGCTTTTTTATTCTAAGATGAGTTTAAAGCTCTTTTTTAAAATAAATTTGATAAATTTTCATTTTTTACTTGACATAGCAAAAGTTTTAAGATATAATTTCTCTTTCACAATTTGTGCTGGTGTAGCTCAGTTGGTAGAGCTACTGCCTTGTAAGCAGTGGGTCGGCGGTTCAAGTCCGTTCACCAGCTCCATTTTGTAACAGTGTTTGACCAGTATTTTAATACTTGAAAAGAGTTAGGTGAGATACTCAAGTGGCCAACGAGGGCAGACTGTAAATCTGCTGGCTTTGCCTTCCGTGGTTCGAATCCACGTCTCACCACCATTAAGATTTGCGGGAGTAGCTCAGTTGGCTAGAGCATCAGCCTTCCAAGCTGAGGGTCGCGAGTTCGAGCCTCGTTTCCCGCTCCATTATATATCAGGCTGGGAGCTGTATTATTCTTTGTTTATTGATACAGTTATTAGCTTTTGATTTATAATATAGTTGTTTGTGTTAGGTATAATTAGATAGTTCTGCTTTTGCCATGCAAATTTTTTTGCTCATATGGCTCAGAGGTAGAGCACTTCCTTGGTAAGGAAGAGGTCGTGGGTTCAATTCCCACTATGAGCTCCATCAAAAATAGAGCACTAAATAACACAAATTTGAAAGTAACATATCAATACGGAGGAAGAGATGGCTAAAGAAAAATTTACACGTAACAAGCCACACGTAAACATCGGAACTATAGGTCACGTTGACCATGGTAAAACTACGCTTACAGCTGCAATTTCTGCTGTACTTTCTAGGAAAGGTCTTGCTGAGCTTAAAGACTATGACAATATAGATAACGCTCCTGAAGAAAAAGAGCGTGGTATTACTATTGCAACTTCACACATTGAGTATGAGACACCAAATCGTCACTACGCACATGTTGATTGTCCAGGTCACGCCGACTATGTTAAAAATATGATTACAGGTGCTGCACAGATGGATGGTGCTATATTAGTATGTTCAGCAGCTGATGGCCCAATGCCACAAACTAGAGAGCATATTCTATTGTCACGCCAAGTTGGTGTTCCATATATAGTTGTATTTTTAAATAAAGAAGATTTAGTTGATGATGCAGAGCTTATTGAGCTTGTTGAAATGGAAGTTAGGGAATTGCTAAATGAATATGGTTTCCCTGGAGATGATACACCTATAATTGTAGGTTCGGCTTATCAAGCACTTGAAGAGGCTAAAAAAGGTGTTGATGGTCCATGGTCTGAAAAGATCATGAAACTTATGGAAGCTGTTGATACTTATATACCAACTCCTATAAGAGATACAGACAAAGACTTTTTGATGCCAATTGAAGATATTTTCTCAATTTCAGGTCGTGGAACAGTTGTTACAGGTAGAATTGAAAAAGGAACTGTAAAAGTAGGTGACACTATTGAGATTGTGGGTATCAGACCAACTCAAACTACAACAGTAACTGGTGTAGAGATGTTTAGAAAAGAGATGGATCAAGGCGAAGCTGGTGATAATGTGGGTATACTTTTAAGAGGAACTAAAAAAGAAGATGTCGAAAGAGGTATGGTTTTGGCTAAACCAGGCTCAATAACTCCTCATAGTAAATTTGAAGCTGAAGTCTATATCCTAACAAAAGAAGAGGGTGGAAGACATACACCATTTTTCAATAACTATAGACCACAATTCTATGTTAGAACAACTGATGTAACAGGTGCTATCACTCTACCTGAGGGAACAGAGATGGTTATGCCTGGTGATAATGTTAAAATAACAGTTGAACTAATTCACCCAATTGCTCTTGAACAAGGAACAAGATTTGCTATCCGTGAAGGTGGTAAAACTGTAGGTTCAGGTGTTGTTGCTAAAGTTATAGCTTAATTAATTTTATATTTAAGAGTAGTTTTAGAAACTACTCTTTTTTTATTTTAAGGAAATTAGATGAGAATAAAAGTTGGTTTGAAATGTTCAGAAACTGGTGATATTAATTACTCTACTTATAAAAATAGTAAAACTACAACTGAAAAGCTAGAGCTTAAAAAATATTGTCCAAGACTTAGAAAACATACACTACATAAAGAAGTTAAGCTAAAAGGATAATACTTTTAATGTAGGGCAATAGCTCTAATGGTAGAGCGCCGGATTCCAAATCCGATGGTTGGGGGTTCGAATCCCTCTTGCCCTGCCATAAGTAAGGTATAGAGATGGAAAAATTTAAAAGTTATATAATTCAATCAAAAGAAGAACTAAATAAAGTTATATTCCCACTCAAAGAGCAAGTTAGGCAAGCATTTGTCGCTGTTGTTTTGGTGGTTACTATTATATCTTTATTTTTAGCTTTAATTGATTTGATAATGTCGTGGCTTATCAAGTTAGCGATATAAGGCCAGCTATGACACATAAATGGTATGCTATTCAAACATATGTTGGTTCGGAAATAACTGTTAAAAATGCTATTGAAAATTTAGCAGTTGATAGTGCTTTAGAAGAGCAAATAAAACAAGTTATAGTTCCAACTGAAGATGTTATAGAGATAAAAAACGGCAAACAAGTTATAAAAGAGAGAAGTTTATATCCGGGTTATTGTTTTGCAAATTTGGCTCTTGATACAGCTCTTTGGCATAAAATTCAAATGTTGCCAAAAGTTAGTCGTTTTATAGGCGAGGCAAAAAAGCCATCTCCTTTGGGCGATAATGATGTTGATTTAATACTTGAAAAAGTTAATAAAAGAGCTGCTCCAAAACCTAAAATTTATTTTGAAGTTGGAGAATTAGTTAGAATAAATGAAGGTCCTTTTGCAAATTTCAATGGGACTGTTGAAGAGTATGATATGATTCATGGGACTTTAAAGTTAAATGTTTCCATATTTGGTAGAAGCACCCCTGTTGAAATTTTATACTCTCAAGTTGAAAAAATTGTTTAATTTAAGGAGATAGTTTTATGGCTAAGAAAGTTATAGGTGAAATTAAGTTGCAAATTGCAGCTACAAAAGCAAATCCGAGCCCTCCTGTTGGTCCAGCATTGGGTCAAAAAGGTGTTAATATAATGGAATTTTGCAAAGCCTTTAATGAAAAAACAAAAGATATGGTGGGATATAATATCCCTGTTGTAATAACTGTTTATTCAGATAAAAGTTTTACTTTTATAACCAAACAGCCACCTGCTACCGATTTAATCAAAAAAGCTGCAGGTATTAAGAGTGGATCTGGTAATCCTTTGAAAGAAAAAGTTGCAAAGATTACTAAAGCACAAGTTTTAGAGATTGTTGTTAAAAAAATTGCAGATTTAAACACTAATGACAAAGAGCAAGCTGCTAGAATTATAGCTGGTTCAGCAAGATCTATGGGTGTTGAAGTAGTAGATTAAAAACCTTTTACCGTCAAGGCTAAAGACGGAAGCACATTTTATGCGGAGAGATAAATGAGTAAAAATACTAAAAGATTTGATGAATTATTAAAAAAAATTGATTCTGAAAAAATTTATAATTTAGATGAGGCTAGCAAAACTATCAAAACATTAGCTTCTGCTAAATTTGATGAAACTGTTGAAATTTCACTTAAATTAAATGTTGATCCAAGACACGCGGATCAAATGGTTAGAGGTTCAGTTGTATTACCTGCAGGAACTGGTAAGGTTGTAAGGGTTGCAGTTATAGCAAAAGATGCTAAAGCTGACGAAGCTAAGAGTGCTGGGGCAGATATTGTTGGTAGTGATGAGCTAGTAGAAGATATTCAAAAAGGCAATATAAATTTTGATGTTTTAATTGCTACACCAAATATGATGGGACTTGTTGGTAGAGTTGGTAGAATTTTAGGTCCTAAAGGTCTTATGCCAAATCCAAAAACCGGAACAGTTACTATGGATGTAGCAGCTGCGGTTAATAATGCAAAAAGCGGTCAAGTTAATTTCCGTGTTGATAAACAAGGTAATATCAACAACGGTCTTGGTAAAGCTAGCTTTAGTAAGGAGCAAATTTTACAAAATATTAGTGAGTTTATAAAAGCTATTAATAAACATAAACCAGCTGCTGCAAAAGGTAGATATATCAAAAGTGCAGCTTTATCATTAACTATGAGTCCATCTATAAAATTAGACACTCAAGAGTTGATTGACTTAAAATAATTAATCTTAGATTGGAGATAGCCGAGGCCGAAAGCTTAATAGAATTATATTCACTCTGCTTGAAATCCCAGTCGGAAAGGAGTAAATTTGACAAGAGATGAAAAAGTAAAACTCGTTTCTGCTTTAACAGATGAGTTTGGTGCTTGTGAAGCTATAGTTGTTGCTGAATATAAAGGTCTTGCAGTAAAGGACCTTGATGTTCTTAGGATTGCAGCTAAAGACCAAGATGTCAAAGTTCAAGTTATAAAAAACACTTTGGCTTCGATAGCACTTAAAAACTCTAACAAAGACGGTTTTGAACTAAAAGACACAAATATATTTTTGTGGGGCGAACAGCTTGCAGTTTCAAAAGTAGCAGCTAAATTTGAAGAGAAAAATTCTCTTTTTAAGATAAAATCAGCTCACATTGATGGTGAAATTGCAACTATTGAAAAAGTTAAAGTGCTTTCTAAAATGCCAAGTCGCGATGAGCTTATCGCTATGTTGCTTCAAGTATGGAATGCGCCAATTCAAAACTTTACTATCGGCTTAAATGCCTTAAAAGAAAAAAAAGAACAAACAGCATAAATTTAGGAGATAATAATGGCAATAACAAAAGAAGATGTTTTAGAGTATATTTCAAATCTTTCAGTGCTTGAACTAAGCGAACTTGTAAAAGAATTTGAAGAGAAATTTGGTGTAAGTGCATCCCCTGTTATGGTTGCAGGTGCAGCAGGTGGTGCAGGTGCAGCAGCAGCCGAAGAGAAAACTGAGTTTGATTTAGTGCTTGTTGATGCAGGTGATAAAAAGATTAATGTTATCAAAGTAGTTAGAGCTATCACAGGTCTTGGACTAAAAGAAGCAAAAGACGCTACAGAAAAAACTCCTTCTACATTAAAAGAGGGAATTAGCAAAGAAGAAGCTGAAAAAGCCAAAAAAGAGCTAGAAGAAGCTGGAGCTAAAGTAGAGCTTAAATAATTAATAGAGCCAAATTTATTTGGCTCTTTAACCATGTGTGCCATTTATATGGAACTAATCTTTCTTAAAATTTACCACGGGGTAGACGCATGTTAAATAGTTTATATTCTGGAAACCGTCTTAGAGTTGATTTTTCAAAAGTCAAAAAAGAGATAGAAATTCCAAACCTATTACAATTACAAAAAAAAAGTTTTGATAATTTTTTAAATTTAGATAATGACAAACAAGAGAGTGGAATCGAAAAGGTTTTTAAATCAATTTTCCCTATTCACGATCCACAAAATAGATTAAGCCTTGAGTATGTCGGTGGAGAACTTAGCAAACCAAAATACTCTGTTAGAGAGTGTATGGAAAGAGGTCTTACATATTCAGTTAATCTTAAGATGAAAATCAGGCTTATTTTGCATGATAAAGATGAAAAAACTGGAGAAAAAATTGGTGTAAAAGATATAAAAGAACAAGATATTTATATTAGAGATATACCATTTATGACAGATAGAGTCTCTTTTATTATAAACGGTGTTGAAAGAGTTGTAGTTAATCAGCTTCATAGAAGCCCGGGAGTGATTTTCAAAGAAGAAGAGAGCCCTACTGTTTTAAACAAGCTTATATACACAGCCCAAATCATCCCTGATAGGGGAAGTTGGCTCTATTTTGAATACGACGCAAAAGATATATTATATGTTAGGATAAACAAACGCAGAAAAATGCCTATAACGATACTTTTTAGGGCATTAGGATATAAAAAACACGATATTGTGAAACTATTTTATCCAATCAAAAAACTTGAGATTAAAGATGGAAAATTCTTAAGTAAATTTGATCCAAAAGAGTATGTTGGAAGGGTAGAGTATGATATTAAAGACCTTAGTGGCAATGTCTTACATCAAGCTGGCAAGCGACTTACTAAGAAAAAGGCTGAAAAACTCTTAGCTGATGGACTTGAGTATATTGAGTATCCTATCGAGACTTTATTTGAGAGATATTTAGCCGAACCAGTAATCGATAAAGAAAGCGGTGAGATTTTATTTGATACTCTTTCAAATTTAGATGAAACAAAAATAGCTAAAATTTTAGAAACACAAACTGAAATAGAGATTGCAAATGACCTTGTAGCTGGTGTTGATGCGAGCATAATCAACTCATTTAATCAAGATACCGAAACTCTAAAACTTCTAGCGCAAAGTGAAGGAGTTGATGACGAAAACGATCTTGCGGCTATTAGAATTTATAAGGTTATGCGACCTGGCGAGCCTGTAGTAAAAGAAGCGGCTAGAGCTTTTGTAAGAGATCTCTTTTTTAACCCTGAACGATACGATTTGACAAAAGTTGGTCGTATGAAAATGAACCACAAATTAGGCATTGAAGTGCCTGAATATGTCACAATTATGACAAACGAAGATATTATCAAAACTGTGCAGTATCTCATCAAAGTCAAAAACGGTCAAGGCTTTATAGATGATAGAGACCACCTAGGAAATAGGCGTATTAGGTCTATTGGTGAGCTTTTAGCAAACGAAACTCATCTGGGCTTTGTAAAAATGCAAAAGGCCATTAGGGATAAATTTACCACTCTTAGCAGCAATATAGAAGAGCTTATGCCTTATGATTTAGTTAATCCTAAAATGGTCACTACAACTTTGATGGAATTTTTTACAAGCGGTCAATTAAGCCAATTTATGGATCAAACTAACCCACTTAGTGAGATTACCCACAAAAGAAGACTCTCAGCTCTAGGTGAGGGTGGTTTAGTCAAAGAAAGAGCTGGATTTGAAGTAAGGGATGTCCACCCAACTCACTATGGTAGAATTTGCCCTATAGAGACCCCAGAAGGTCAAAATATCGGTCTTATCAACACTCTTGCAACCTATGCAAAAGTTAATGATTTAGGTTTTGTTGAGGCCCCTTACAAAAAAGTAGAAAATGGTAAAATTTTAGATGAGATAGTCTATCTAACAGCCACCCAAGAAGAGGGTCTTGTGATAGCTTCTGCTTCTGCTAGAGTTGATGAAAAAGGAAATTTACTCGATGAACTTTTAGAGGCTAGAAAAGATGGCGAAACTATTATGGCAAAAAGAGAAGATATCTCTTTGATAGATTTGGTTTCAGGTATGGTTGCAGGAGTTGCGGCTAGTTTGATTCCATTTTTGGAACACGACGACGCAAATAGAGCTTTGATGGGCTCAAATATGCAACGCCAAGCGGTTCCTTTGCTTAAAGCTACAGCCCCACTTGTTGGGACAGGTATGGAAGCAACCGTTACAAGAGATTCGTGGGAAGCTATTAAAGCTAGCAGAGATGGCGTGGTAGAAAAGGTCGATAACAAAAATATATTTATCTTAGGCGAAGATGAAAAAGGACCTTTTATAGACCAATACACAATGGAAAAAAATCTAAGAACTAACCAAAACACCACCTTTTCACAGCACCCTATCGTAAGAGTTGGTGATAAAGTTAAGGCTGGTCAAGTTATCGCTGATGGACCTAGTATGGATGGTGGAGAGTTGGCTATTGGTAAAAACGCTCTTATTGCATTTATGCCATGGCATGGTTACAACTACGAAGACGCGGTTGTAATGAGTGAGAAAATGATCCGCAAAGATGAATATACAAGCGTTCATATCTATGAAAAAGAGATTGAAGCAAGAGAGTTAAAAGATGGTGTTGAAGAGATAACAAAAGATATCCCAAATATCAAAGAAGAGGATTTAGCTCACCTTGATGAGAGTGGAATTATCAAAATAGGCACAGAAGTTAAGGCTGGAATGATTCTTGTTGGTAAGGTTAGTCCAAAAGGCGAAGTTAAACCAACACCTGAAGAGAGACTTTTAAGAGCGATATTTGGTGAAAAGGCTGGCCATGTTGTCAATAAATCTCTATACGCAAGTGCTTCAATGGAAGGCGTTGTAGTTGATGTCAAAATTTTTACTAAAAAAGGCTACGAAAAAGACCAAAGAACTATTGAGGCGTATGAAACTGAAAAAACCACCCTTGAAAAAGAGCACCACGATAGACTTTTGATGCTTGATAGAGAAGAGATGTTAAGAATAACAGATCTTCTTACCAAAAATAAGCTTCAAGAAGATCAAGCTCTAAGCAAACACGAGTATAAAAAAGGTGATATTGTAGATAAAGATATTGTTGCAAGTTCAAATAGATTTACGCTTAATACCTTTGTCAAGGCTTACTCTAAAGAGGTTCAAAAAGAGTATGATGAGCTAAAAGCTCACTTTCAAAATGAAAAAAGAAAGCTCAAAGAAGACCACGACGAGAAACTTGAGATTTTAGAAAAAGATGATATCTTACCAAGTGGGGTTGTAAAACTTGTCAAAATTTACATAGCGACCAAAAGAAAACTAAAAGTTGGTGATAAGATGGCTGGACGCCACGGCAATAAAGGTATAGTCTCTATCATTGTCCCAGAAGTTGATATGCCTTATCTTCCAAACGGTCAAAGAGTTGATATAGTTTTAAACCCACTAGGTGTTCCAAGTCGTATGAATATAGGTCAGATTATGGAGAGTCACTTAGGACTTGTAGGATGGAGACTGGGTGAGCAAATAGAGAAAATTCTAGAAGAAAAACAGGGCGAATGGCTTCAAAACTTAAGAGCCAAAATGATAGAGATTGCCGATGTTTCAAAACTTATGGATGCCAAAAAGGTTTTTGATGAAATAAGCGATGAAGATCTGCTTAAATATGCAAGAGACTGGAGCAAAGGTGTTAAATTTGCAACGCCTGTATTTGAAGGAATTGTTCCAAGCGACTTTGAAAAGCTCTTTAAAATGGCGATGATTGATCCAGATGGTAAAACTGAGCTTTATGATGGACGAACAGGTGAGAAATTTAAAGAGAGAGTAAATGTAGGTTGTATGTATTATCTTAAACTTCACCACCTTGTAGATGAGAAACTTCACGCAAGAAGCACTGGTCCATATAGCTTAGTCACCCAACAACCTGTTGGTGGTAAAGCACTATTTGGCGGACAAAGATTTGGAGAGATGGAAGTTTGGGCATTAGAAGCTTATGGAGCAGCTTATGCACTTCGTGAGATGCTTACTATCAAATCAGACGATATTGATGGAAGACTTAGAGCGTATGAGGCTATCACTAGGGGTGAAAATGTTCCAAAAGCTGGAATTCCTGAGACATTTTTTGTTTTGACTAAAGAGCTTAAATCTTTAGCTTTAAATGTTGAGATATATGAAAAGGATGAAGAAAATGAGTAGTTATAGTCCTATTGAGATAAAAGAAAACGAAAGACCTGAGGATTTTGACGCGGTCAAAATTTCTCTTGCTAGCCCTGAAGAGATTAGATCGTGGAGTTATGGTGAGGTTAAAAAACCTGAAACCATAAACTATAGAACACTCAAACCTGAAAGAGATGGGTTATTTTGTGCTAAAATTTTTGGACCAATTAGGGATTATGAGTGCCTTTGTGGTAAATACAAAAAAATGCGTTTTAAAGGTTATAAGTGCGAAAAATGTGGCGTTGAAGTAACTAGTTCAAAGGTTAGACGCTCAAGGATGGGTCATATCGAACTTGTAACGCCAGTAGCTCATATTTGGTATGTAAATTCTTTGCCAAGCAGGATAGGAACTCTTTTAAATATCAAAATGAAAGACCTTGAAAGAGTGCTTTATTATGAAGCATATGTTGTTGATAATCCAGGAGAGGCGTATTATGACAATGAAAATTCCAAAAAGGTTGAAAAATACGAAGTCCTAAATGAAGAGCAGTATCAAAGATTAAATAGCCTATACTTTGACACTGGATTTAGTGCTAGAATGGGTGGCGAAGTTATTAGGGATTTGCTAGCTGAGTTTGATTTGAGTGCTGAGTATGAGCTTTTAAACGAGCAGATGAAAAATACCAACTCAGAAGCTAAGAAAAAAAGCATAGTCAAAAGATTAAAAATCGTTGAGAGCTTTCTATCTTCAGGCAACCGTCCTGAGTGGATGATGATAACAGTTTTGCCGGTTTTGCCAGCTGATCTTAGACCTTTGGTGGCACTAGATGGTGGTAAATTTGCAGTAAGTGATGTCAATGATCTTTATAGAAGAGTTATCAATAGAAATACAAGACTAAAAAGATTAATGGAACTTGACGCACCTGAGATTATTATTAGAAACGAAAAAAGAATGCTTCAAGAATCAGTGGACGCTTTGTTTGACAATGGCAGGAGAGCAAATGCAGTCAAAGGTGCAAACAAACGCCCATTAAAATCTCTAAGTGAGATTATCAAAGGCAAACAAGGCCGTTTTAGACAAAATTTGTTAGGAAAGAGAGTTGATTTTTCTGGGCGTTCTGTTATCGTGGTTGGACCACATTTAAAAATGGATCAATGCGGGCTTCCAAAAACTATGGCATTAGAGCTATTTAAGCCACATTTGATTGCAAGACTGCAAGAAAAGGGCTATGCTACAACTATCAAACAAGCTAGAAAAATGATTGATGAAAAACTAAATGAAGTTTGGGAGTGCCTTGAAGAGGTGGTCAAAAATCACCCTGTTATGCTAAACCGTGCACCAACACTTCACAAAATGTCAATCCAAGCTTTTCACCCTGTGCTAGTTGAAGGCAAAGCTATTAAGCTTCATCCTTTAGTTTGTGCGGCATTTAACGCGGACTTTGATGGGGATCAGATGGCTGTGCATGTTCCACTTTCCCAAGAAGCTATCGCAGAGTGCAAAATTTTGATGCTTAGTTCTATGAATATCTTGCTTCCTGCAAGCGGTAAGGCTGTGGCTGTGCCATCCCAAGATATGGTTTTGGGGATTTACTATCTATCATTAGAGAAAAAACAAGCTAAAGGTGCAAATAAAATATTCTCTTCATCTGAAGAGGTGATGATGGCAGTTGAGGCTGGGTCTTTGGATGTGCATGCTAAGATTAAGGCTATGATAGATGGCAAGGCTGTATTTACAACTGCGGGCCGTTTGATAATCAAGTCAATTTTGCCTGATTTTATACCTGAAAATTTGTGGAATAAAATTCTAAAGAAAAAAGATATTGCAAATTTGGTTGATTATGTCTATAAATATGGTGAGCTTGAAGTGAGTGCTGAATTTCTAGACAATCTTAAAAATTTAGGCTTTGAATCAGCTACAAAAGCAGCAGTTTCAATCTCTGTTTATGATATCATCACACCAAAATCAAAAGACAAATTTATAATTGAAGCTAAGAAAAAAGTCAAAGAAATTCAAAATCAATACGGCATAGGGCTTTTAACTGATAGTGAACGCTATAATAAAATCGTAGATATCTGGACTGATACTAGCAATCAAGTTGCAAATGAGATGATGAAGCTTATCAGCGAAGATAAAGATGGATTTAATTCTATTTATATGATGGCAGATAGCGGGGCTAGGGGTAGTGCAGCTCAAATTAAGCAACTAGCTGGTATGAGAGGGCTTATGGCAAAACCTGATGGAAGTATTATCGAAACACCAATTACTTCAAATTTCCGTGAAGGGCTAAATGTTTTAGAGTATTTTATATCAACTCACGGTGCAAGAAAAGGTCTAGCCGATACCGCACTAAAAACTGCAAATGCTGGATATCTAACAAGAAAACTAATTGATGTTGGTCAAAATGTTAAGGTGACTGAGGTTGATTGTGGAACGCATGAGGGTATTGAGATAACAAAGATCACCGAAAATGGCGAATTGATTGAGAGTTTGGCTGATAGAATTGAGGGTAGAGTTTTAAGTGAAGATGTGGTTGATCCAATTACAAATGAGATTTTATACACTCAAGGAACATTGATAGATGAAGACAAAGCCAAAGATATAGTCGACGCTGGAATAAAATCAGTAAGTATTAGAACGCCTATTACTTGCAAGGCCAAAAAAGGTGTTTGTTCTAAGTGCTATGGTGTGAATTTGGGTGAGAGTAAAATAGTAAAACCGGGCGAAGCAGTCGGTATAATTGCAGCTCAAAGTATCGGTGAGCCTGGAACTCAGCTAACCCTTAGAACTTTCCACATTGGTGGAACCGCTTCAACTGAGCAACAAGATAGACAAGTTGTGGCTAAAAAAGAGGGTTTTGTAAGATTTTATAATCTAAATTTATATGAAAACAATGGCAAAAAGATAGTCGCAAACAGAAGAAACGCAGCGATTTTGATGGTTGAACCAAAGATAAAAGCACCATTTAATGGCAAGCTAAATATCCAAACTATCCACGAAGATGTTGTTTTGACAATAACTTCAGGCAAAAAAGAGGCCAAATACCAACTAAGACGCCACAATATCGCCAAAGCAAATGAACTAGCTGGCGTTAGTGGTAAGGTTGAGGGTAAATTTTATATCCCATTTGAAAGTGGGGTTAGCATTGAAGAGAATGAAAGTATAGTTGAAGTTATCAAAGAGGGATGGAATGTCCCAAGCCGTATTCCATTTGGTAGTGAAATTTTGATAGAAGATGGTGATCCAGTCCCACAAGTTATCAAAGCTGGACATAAAGGCAAGGTAAATTACTTTATTTTAAAATCAGATGGACTTGAAAAGATTGACAGTCTTAAAAAGGGCTATGAAGTCGCTGAAAAAGGGCTATTTGTAGTTATTTCAGACAGTGATGGCAGAGAAGCAGCGAGATATTATATACCTAGAAAATCTATCCTTGGCCAAGTTGATGGAGCAAATGTGGATGAAAATAGCGTCATAGCCTCACCAAAGACCCAAGAGCCAGTTGTAGTAGCTAGTTGGGATCCATACTCAAATCCTGTTATTGCTGAAGGGGCTGGTATAGTTGGTTTTGAAGATATAGAACCAGGTTATAGTGCAACCGAACAGTATGATGAGATAACAGGACAGAGTCGTTTGGTTATCAATGAATACTTGCCACAAGGCGTTAAACCTACTATTTTAGTCTCAACTAAAAGTGGTGAAATTCTAAGATATCAAATGGAGCCAAAAACTGCTATATTTGTAAAAGATGGTGATAGTGTAGAGCTTGCTGATACTTTGGCTAGAACACCAAAGGCAGTCGCAAAATCTAAAGATATCACCGGTGGTCTTCCTAGAGTTAGTGAGCTTTTCGAAGCTAGAAAGCCAAAAAATGCCGCTGTGATAGCTGAAATTGATGGCGTAGTAAGATTTGATAAGCCAATGAGATCAAAAGAGAGAATTATCATCGAAGCACAAAACGGCTCAAGTGCAGAGTATCTTATAGATAGATCACGCCAAATTCAAGTAAGAAATGGCGAGTTTGTCCATGCTGGTGAAAAGCTAACTGATGGGGTTATTAGCAGTCACGATGTGCTCAGAATTTTAGGTGAAAAAGCACTTCACTACTATTTGATAAGTGAAATTCAACAAGTCTACCGCTCTCAAGGTGTCGCAATAAATGACAAACATATTGAGATTATTGTTTCACAAATGCTTAGACAAGTTAAGATAGTTGATGGCGGAAATACTAGCTTTATAGTTGGCGATCTTATTAGCAGACGCAAATTTAGAGAGGAAAACGAAAGAATTATGCGTCTTGGTGGCGAACCTGCTATTGCTGAGCCAGTGCTTCTTGGTGTAGCAAGAGCGGCTATTGGAAGTGATAGTGTGATATCAGCTGCGTCTTTCCAAGAGACTACAAAGGTGCTAACTGAAGCCAGTATAGCAGGAAGATTTGATTACCTTGAAGATCTAAAAGAGAATGTTATCTTAGGTAGAATGATTCCAGTTGGAACAGGCCTTTATCAAGACAAAGATATAAAACTCAAAGAAGAAGATTAATAACTCAAAGCCTTTCTTAAAAAATAAATTAGTATAATTATATAAAATTTATTTAAGAAAGGCTACCAATGTTACTCATAAAAAACGCTCAAATTTACTCACCTAAATTTATAGGCAAAAAAGATCTATTTTGCTGTGGTGGCAAAATAATCCAAATCTCTGATGAAATCAATATAAGCTTACCAAATTTAAAAGTTATAGACGCTAAGGATAGATTTTTAACCCCAGGTCTAATTGATAAGCATGTCCATATTACTGGTGGCGGTGGTGAAGGTGGCTTTAATAGCCGTGCGATTGAGATAGGGCTTAGCAAACTAATAAGTGGTGGAATTACTACTGTGGTTGGCCTATTGGGAACTGATAGTTTAAGCAGAAGTGTTGAAAATATCGTCGCAAAAGCTAACGCTCTTACAAACGAAGGAATCTCAGCCTACGCTCACACCGGCTCTTACGCTTATCCATCCCCAACTTTAACAGGCGATGTAGGCAAAGATATAGCCTATATCGACAAAATTTTAGGTATCAAAATAGCTATTAGCGACCATAGATCTTCTTGTATTACAAGAGATGAACTTGCTAGACTTGTCTCAAAAGGCAGGGTTGCTGGAATGCTAAGTGGCAAACTTGGCTACACAACGTTTCATGTCGGTGATGGCAAAAAAGGGCTAGGTGTGATTTATGATGTTTTAAATGAATATGATCTTCCAATAGCACTTTTCCAACCAACTCATCTCAATAGAAATCAAACACTTTTTAAACAATCTATGCAGTTTTTAAAAGATGGCGGATATGCTGATTATACCTGTTATAGCCCAGATAGATTTACCCCTTATCAAGCTATTGCCGATCTCATTAAAGAGGGAGTTCCGCTTGATAAGGTTACTATGAGTTCTGATGGATATGGAAGCTACTCTAAGTATGACAAAGATGGAAATTTAACTGAAATGGGCGTAGCTAGCGTGATGGCTATTTATAATGAATTTAAAGTTTTGCTTAACAACGGTTTTAGTTTAGAAGATGCCTTACCATTTGTTACCTCAAATGTCGCTAGAAGCATAGGATTAGGTAAATTTAAAGGGCAAATTTTTGAGAAATTTGACGCTGATATGCTGATACTAGATAAAGATTACAATATTGATTTTGTTATTGCAAAGGGTGAAATTCTAAAAGACGATAGTGGATTTATCAAAAAAGGAAGTTATGAAAACGCCATTTAAAGTATAAATTTTTATGCAGAATATGTATTGTTTAACTATCTTTAAGCAAAATTTATATATAATCAAGTCTTTTTAATTTAATAAATTTACTGATGAAAGGAAAAGAAATTGCCTACCATTAATCAATTGGTTAGAAAAGGGCGTAAAAAAGTGATTGAAAAATCAAAATCACCAGCCCTTAAGAATTGTCCGCAAAGAAGAGGGGTTTGCACAAGAGTTTATACAACAACTCCTAAAAAACCAAACTCAGCTCTTAGAAAAGTTGCCAAAGTAAGGCTTACAAGTGGTTTTGAAGTTATTAGCTACATAGGCGGTGAAGGCCACAATCTACAAGAACACTCTATTGTGCTTGTTAGGGGTGGAAGAGTTAAAGACTTACCGGGTGTTAAATACCACATAGTTCGTGGTGCACTTGATACTGCCGGTGTTGCAAAAAGAACTGTTTCAAGATCAAAATATGGTGCTAAACGCCCTAAAAAGTAGTTTGGTTTAACAGACTAACCCACGATTTGGTTAAGTTTGAGTAAAATTTAAAATTTGAAGAGGAATAATAATGAGAAGAAGAAAAGCTCCCGTTAGGGAAGTTATGCCAGATCCAATTTATGGCGATAAAGTAATCACTAAATTTATTAATTCACTTATGTATGATGGCAAAAAAAGTGTAGCTACTGAGATAATGTATAAAGCTTTGGAGTTAATAGATAGCAAAAGCGAAGAGCAAAAAGGGATCGATGTTTTCAATGAAGCTATTGACAATATCAAACCAGTGCTTGAGGTTAAATCACGCCGTGTAGGTGGTGCTACATATCAAGTTCCAGTTGAAGTTCGTCCAGCAAGACAGCAAGCCCTAGCTATTAGATGGTTAATTTCTTATGCTAGAAAAAGAAGCGAAAGAACAATGGTCGAAAGACTTGCGTATGAGCTAATGGACGCTGCAAACAGCAAAGGTGCTTCATTTAAGAAGAAAGAAGATACTTATAAAATGGCAGAGGCTAACAAAGCATTTGCACATTATAGATGGTAATAAGGAGTTAAAATGGCAAGAAAAACCCCTTTGCATATGGTTAGAAATATAGGAATTGCAGCTCACATTGATGCAGGTAAGACAACTACAAGTGAGAGGATTCTATTTTTTACAGGTATTAGTCACAAAATAGGCGAGACCCACGAGGGAACCGCCACAATGGACTGGATGGATCAAGAAAAAGAGCGTGGTATTACTATCACTTCTGCTGCTACAACTTGTTTTTGGAAAAATCACCAAATCAACCTTATAGACACCCCGGGCCACGTTGATTTTACTATCGAAGTTGAGAGATCAATGAGAGTTTTGGATGGTGCAGTGGCAGTATTTTGCTCTGTTGGTGGAGTTCAGCCACAAAGTGAAACTGTTTGGAGACAAGCAAACAAATATCATGTTCCAAGAATTGTATTTGTAAATAAAATGGATAGAGTTGGAGCAAATTTTTATAATGTTGAAACTCAAATCAAAGATAGACTAAAAGCAAATCCAATCCCTATCCAAATTCCAATCGGTGCAGAAGATGACTTTAAGGGTGTAGTAGATCTTGTAACTATGAAAGCTTTAGTTTGGGAAGATGATAAAACTCCTACAAACTACACAGAAAAAGAGATTCCAGCTGATTTGCTTGATAAAGCTAAAGAGTATAGAGAAAAAATGATCGAAGCTGTAGCTGAAACAGATGAGACTTTGATGGAGAAATTTTTTGAGGGTGAAGAGCTAAGCGTCGATGAGATCAAAGTGGGAATTAAAAAAGGTTGCCTTAGTCTGCAACTTGTGCCTATGCTTTGTGGAACAGCCTTTAAAAACAAAGGTGTTCAACCACTGCTTGACGCGGTAGTTGATTATCTTCCAGCCCCAGATGAGGTTGCTGATATCAAAGGTGAATACCAAGACGGCACAGCTGTTTCAGTTGAATCTAGTGATGATGGTGAGTTTGCAGGACTTGCATTTAAGATTATGACCGACCCATTTGTGGGACAACTTACATTTGTGCGTGTTTATAGAGGTGTGCTTGAGAGCGGAAGTTATGTGTATAATACAGTAAAAGGTAAAAAAGAGAGGATTGGTAGAATCCTAAGAATGCACTCAAACAAACGCGAAGAGATCAAAGAGCTTTATGCTGGCGAAATCGGTGCAGTAGTTGGCCTTAAAGATACTCTAACAGGTGATACTCTAGCTAGTGAAAAAGATCAAGTTATCCTAGAGAAAATGGATTTTCCTGATCCTGTTATTAGCGTTGCAGTTGAGCCAAAGACTAAAGCGGATCAAGAAAAAATGGGTATAGCACTTCAAAAGCTTGCTCAAGAAGATCCAAGCTTTAGAGTTGCAACTGATGAAGAGAGTGGTCAAACTATAATTAGTGGTATGGGTGAATTGCACCTTGAGATTATCGTAGATAGAATGCTTAGAGAATTTAAGGTTGAAGCTGAAGTTGGAAAACCTCAAGTTGCATACCGCGAAACTATTAGAAAAACTGTCGAACAAGAGTATAAATATGCCAAACAATCAGGTGGTCGTGGTCAATACGGTCATGTTTATTTGCGTCTTGAACCACTTGAGCCAGGAAGTGGATATGAGTTTGTAAACGATATCAAGGGTGGTGCGATACCAAAAGAGTATATTCCTGCAGTTGATAAGGGTTGCCAAGAGGCTATGCAAGGTGGTGTGCTAGCTGGATATCCAGTTGAAGATGTAAGAGTTACAGTTTATGATGGTAGCTACCACGAAGTTGATAGTTCTGAGATGGCATTTAAACTAGCTGCTTCAATGGGCTTTAAAGAGGGTGCTAGAAAAGCTGGTGCGGTTATACTTGAGCCGATTATGAAAGTTGAAGTTGAGACCCCCGAAGAGTATATGGGTGATGTAATTGGTGATTTAAATAAGCGTCGCGGTCAAGTCAATAGTATGGATGATCGCGGTGGCAATAAAATCGTCAATGCATTTTGTCCTCTAGCTAGTATGTTTGGATACTCAACTGACCTAAGAAGCCAAACTCAAGGTCGTGCTACATACTCTATGGAATTTGATCACTATGATGAAGTTCCAAAAAATGTTAGCGAAGAGATTATCAAACAAAGAAATGGCTAGTAAATTTGGGTGAGATTTCACCCAAATTATTTTTTTAAATCTTTATATCTTTAACCTAGATATTTTATCTAGATTTTGTCCTCGTAGCTCAGCAGGATAGAGCGCAAAATTCCTAATTTTGAGGCCGTGAGTTCGAATCTCGCCGGGGACACCATTACACTATAAAAGTGTTACATACCTGCGATTTTAGCGACTTCTAATTAAATACTTTGTTGAATATAGCTTAAAAATACTAAGTAGGCTAATTTTATCGCTATTTAAGAGAGCTTGAAGTATAATAAAAAATGATATTTATTTTCAATAACTATTTATAAATTTAGTTTTGAAATTAGTATTGTTTTATAATTTAAACAAGGCTGTGCTAAATACAAATGAAATTTTTTATGCAATTCAAAAAAGAGATGGCGATAATGCTCATATCTACTTTGATTTTTAGTGGCTTGAATATCGCTATTTTGGCCTATATAAAGACTATGATGATCTCTAGCGTTGATAGTAAAACCTTACTAGTTTTTGCGGCTTTTTTGCTTGGATTTTTGCTTACATCTTTTATCATAAGAGCTACCATAACTACTATTTCACAAAATTTTGTCTATAATTTAAGAGTTAAAACAGTGCAAAGTATTCTAAAAACTAGATATCTTAAAATTCACCATAACAGATCAAAACTTATCGCTTCTTTAACTAGTGACATACCAGCCTTAAGCAGTGCTTTTAACTCTTTGCCAGAGTTAATTCAAGGAGGTTTTTTGATTATTGGTGTGCTTTTGTATATTGCATATTTAAATACTATATTTTTTTGTGTGATAGTTTTGATTTTGATTTTGGTTGGAGGAGTAAATTTATACTGCACCCAAAAAACACATCAGTTTTATAAGGCTTTTAGAGAGGGTGAAAATCTGTTATACAAAGACTATCTAGTTGCAATAGAAGGCCATAAAGAGCTAAACATAAATCATACTAAAATGGAGTATTTTCTAAACAATAAATTTATAAAAAACTCACTTAGCATAAAAAACAGCATTATTAACGCCAATATCTATGGTAATTTTATGAGAGATTTTACAAGTGTTGCCATCCTTGGAATAATTGGGTTAGTGTTTTATTTAGGCTTGAATTTTGGCATTACAAATTTGCAAAATAGCACAACTATATCTTTGGCGATACTTTTTATTCGCTCGCCTTTTATGATTGCTATTGCTTCAATCCCAAACTTACAAAGGGCAAATATCGCTCTAAATAATTTAAAAAATCTCGATTTAGATATCCAAAATATAGACACCCAAATTTATAAAAATAGCGATAAATTTGATTTTAGCAGCTGGAAACAGATAAGATTGCAAAATATCTCTTTTAGCTACGGCGAAGAGTGCGTGCTAAAAGATATAAATTTGCAGATAAATAGGGGTGAAATTATATTTTTGACTGGTGAAAACGGGGTTGGAAAAAGCACTTTATTTTTGATAATAGCTGGCATAATCAAGCCAGATAGTGGTGAAATTTATATAGATAATGAGCTAATTACAGATAATAATTTAAAAAGTTATCAAAATATTATGAGTGTAATATTTAATGAGCCATTTTTGTTTGAAGAGAGTTTTTATGATGATGGTAAAATTTCACAGCTTTTAAAGATTTTAGAGCTAAAATTAGCATTGAAAGATGGTAAATTTATACATAGTGAGCTCTCAAGCGGTCAAAAAAAGCGTCTTGCAATGCTAAATGCTTTGCTTGAAAATAAAAGTTTGCTTTTGCTTGATGAGTGGTGCAGTGATATTGACCCAAAATTTAGAAGGCGTTTTTATGAAAAACTTATTAAATACATTGTGGGTATGGGATATACGATTTTTATGATTACGCACGACGATAGATTTTTTGGTAAGGCTGATAAAATTTACGATATGAATGATTTAAAACAGATTAATTATTTGGAGGAAAAATGAAACAAAGTATCATAGAACATATGAATTTAGACCACAAAGATGTGGTTGAGGCGTTTTATAAGAAATTTGGTAATTACCATAATTTCGTCGGTGCAAAGCTAGTTGATTTGGATGAAAATGCTTTAATACTTGAGCTAGATGGCGTAAAAGCCATAGTTCCATTTTTGCAAAAAGTCACAGACAACAACTACAAAGACGCAATAATCGCCCTTTGGAAAAGTTGCAAAGTTGAGAGCGATTTTGAGAGCTTAAGTCAAAATTTAAGAGATTTTATACTCTCTAGGCAGACTTTGATAATCGCTAGCATCAGCAACTCAAACAGTGTAGCCTCATACGCCCCATTTGTTTGTTTGGAAGGTAGAGTTTTTATTGCGATCTCATCAGTTGCTAAGCATCTTCATAGTATTAGGCAGAATCCAAACTCAATTAGCATTATGTTTATCCAAGACGAAAGTGAGGCCAAAAGCCCATTTGCTAGGATTAGAGCAGTGTTTGATGCGAATGCAAAATTTATAGATAACGATGAGTTAAAAAATAGAGTTTTTGATGAATTTGCTATAAAAAATCCAAGCGATAGTGCCATTAAATTTATAAGAAAGATGAGTGATTTTAAGGTTGTAGAGCTTGAGCTTTTAAAAGGTAGATTTGTTAGAGGATTTGGGGCGGCTTTTGACACCAAAGGCTTTAGCGTAACAAAAAGAGTTGGTGGCGATAGCATACCGCACCAAATGTCTTAATCAAAAGTCTGCAAAAGCCATCTTTGCATTTTGCAAGTCAGTTTTATCTGGGTGGCTTTTGGCTTTTTGCCATCTTTCTTTTCGCTCTTTGGTAATGGAGTGAGGGGCTGATTTACCCATTTTTTGAGCTATTATTAGCATTTTTTCTATAAGTTTTGGATCGATTGCCCCTTGAGAGGCAAATGTATGGGTTGGGGTGTTGCCAAGATTTTCAAAAAACTTTGTGGCTTTTTGCAGAGTATCTTTGGCGTGCCAAGAGTTAGCCTCAGCCCCTAAAGTGATGAAAATTCCCATCTTTTTATTGCGAATATTTTTAGCAAAAATTTCTGTTTTTTTGTCCATAAAACCTCTATCTACATAAAATCCAAAGATTACTTTGTCATATCTTTGAAGTTCAATATTATCGTCTATGGATTTTATATCAGCTTTTAAATTTTTAGCGATACTCTCTGCGACTTTTTTGGTGTTGCCAGTTAGTGATGAGTAGATAACAATTGTCATTTTGTTCCTTTAAAGTAGTTTTTGGTAATTTGATAAATTTCATCTGCTATTGTATTGCCCCAAAATATCCCATCAATGCTGTATTTTAACAGATCATCTTCAATTGTTACAAGGTTATGTTTTTGAAGTGATTTATAAAACTTAAGCAAATTCTCAAAATTCTCACTATTGAGAAATTTCTCAATTTTGCTTAATGAAATGTTTGAGTATTGAAATAAATTCATAAATTTATCAAATTCCTTTTGGGCTTTATCGTAAAATATAATGATTTTTTTATCTTTGGCTTGGTTAAAAATCTTAAAATTTCCTATCTTGCCACCACTTCCAACTCCCAGTGGCACGATATCTTTGCATTCATGAGTTAGTTTTATGTAGTGGTATTTATCTCTATGTCTTTTGACGATTTTTGTATGTTCTAAAACTTCAAAATCTAAATTCTTAAGCATAAAGTTCAAAAACGCATTGTGCAAAGTTCTATCTGTTTTTAAATCATAATGCTCTTTAATCTGTTTGGATAAATTTGAACTATCCATATAAATTAGTGAATAAAAGCTAACACTATCAATATTTAGCTGCTTGATAAATTTAGCGTCTTGCAAAACATCATCAACGCTTTGATTTGGGTAGTTGTAAATGATATCAATGCATAAATTTCCACTAAAATTTTCTCTAATAGCACTGAGTTTTTCCAAAGCTCTTTCTTGATTATAAACTCTACCAAAAAATTTTCTACCACAAGAGTTAAAGGTTTGAACTCCAATGCTAAAGCGATTTACGCCTAAATTTGATAGCATTTTTAGCTTTTCTAAACTTAAGTTATGAATTGTGCTTTCTAAACTAAACTCAATATTGCTGCTTAAATTTAAGTTTTTATTAATGCTAGAGATAATTTTTTCTAAGTGGTTGATTTTTAAAATAGTCGGTGTTCCACCGCCAAAATAGACACTTTGGAATGTTTTGCTTTGTATATATGGATAGTTTTTGATTTTATCTATTTGTGAGAGTATAAATTCACAATACTCATCAAGCTCATCTTTGAGTTTTGTCCTATTCATCGAACAAAACGAACAGATATTATCACAAAATGGTATATGAATATACAAAGCCCCATCTGTTGGTTGTGAGTTTTGTAAGAGATTTTCTAAGTCAATTTGCGTCGCTATTTTTTGGCTAAATAGTGAATCTCTATGATGGGTTTTTGCTCTTTTTTCAAACATTAATTGCTCCTAAAAATAAAAGGCTTTGTTATCAGGCAGTTTTCTACCTCTGGTTTTAGAATTTTAAATCTGAGTTGTTTGGTATATCTTATAGCACTCTCTTTGAAAATTTCATTTGGTGATTTGACCTGTTTTATGACTATATTATTGCCTTTTAATTGAAAAGTTACATCTACCCTATATTCGCCTTTTAATCCAAGTTTTATCGCTTTTTTGGGAAATTTATAAAATTGATTACTATTTAGCACTATAAATCCTATATTTTCTTTGCAAAAGCCATCGTTTGGATTAAAATTATTACCACTTTTTGGTGTTAAGTTTGTAGAGAGATTTTTTTTGCTTTTGGATTGTTGATTTTTGGGTAGATTTTGGGATTTTTTTGATTTTGCTTGAGATTTTGCAATGTTTTTTGTATTTACTATCTCTGCTGTTTGGGTAGTAGTTATTGCTTCAATGGGTTGCACTTTTTGTATTTGAGCGTTTTCTACACTACTATTTATAGCTTCAATTGCACTATTTTTGGTTGTAAAATTTACAGCGATTTGTATTTTGTTATTTGGTTGATTTAGGCTTGTTTTCGAATAAAGCGGAATAAAAAGCAAAATCACATTGATAACCAAAGACAAAATGATAAATTTCATTAAATTAACTTTTTATATATTTTTTGAATTTCATCTATAATTAGTGGACTTCCACGCAAAAAAGCTGAAGATGAGAGTTTAAAAATATGACCATTTTTATAGGCTTTGGTGTGTTTTAAAACTTGATTGCTTTTGATGAAATTTTCTATATCGCTACCTACAATTAGTATAAAGTCAGGATTTTGTTCTATCAAAAACTCTGTTTGGATTATAGGTGTTTTGCCATCTAGCAAGTTAGCAATATTATCAATACCTAATGTATTTAAAATATCATCTGGCAATGTCTCCTTGCTAAATGCCATCATTGGCGAAGTTGCGTAAAAAAACACACCTTTTTTGCCTTTTAATTTTTCTTTGTCTATGGTTTGGAGTTTAGAATTAAACTCTGATATTAGCCTGCTTGCCTTATCTTGTGAGTTTGTAAGCTCACTTATAATTGAGATATTTTTATTTATATCTGATAGGTTATTAAATTCCATCTCTTTATAAGGGATATCAAATCTTTTTAGATCACTTTCAATTTGTTTTGAGTGGAAGCTAGTAATGACTAAATCTGGGGAAATTTCAACGATTTTTTCTAAATTTGGTTTGATATAAGTTCCCACGCTTGGTAATTTTTCAGTCTTTTCTTCAGGCCAAATTTTAGAGCTTTGGGTTTTAGCTATAGCCTTGATTTGATCTTCAACCTCAAGCATATAAAATATCTCAACAACTGCTGGATTAAGCACTACAAACTCTGCACAAAATGCTAGATTTGCTAACATTAAAAGTATAATTTTTCTCATTTTTCATCCTCTAAAGTGGAACAACCACTGGTTTTTGATTGAAATTTAAAACTTCACAATCCAAATCATAAATTTCTTTTAGAATTTCTTTGGTAAAAAGGCTTTGTGGAGAGCCTTCATAAGCCACAATTCCATCTTTTAACATACAAACTCTATCGCAAAATTTACTGGCTAAATTCAAATCATGCAAAACTACCACACACGATATATTCAATGTTTTGGTTAGTTTTTTGCAGATATTGAGTATATAAACTGCGTAGTTTAAATCAAGTGCTGAGGTTGGCTCATCAAGTAAAAGCAAAGTGGGATTTGAGACTAAAGCTCTTGCTAATAATACCCTTTGAAACTCACCCCCACTCAAACTAAAAACTATTCTATCTTTAAATTTATAAATATCAAGGCTACGCATAATCTCATAAGTTTTTGCGTAGTCAGTTTTGCTATAGCCACTCAAATCGCTTTTGATGTGTGAATATCTTCCCATTATTACGATATCTGTTACGCAAAGGGGCATTGATATAGCACTTTTTTGTGGAACAAAGCCAATAAGTTTAGCAATCTCTTTGCTTGAATACTTATTTAGTGGCTTATTTTGTAGGGTAATAATGCCACTGTTTGGTGAGTAAATTTGAAGTATATTTTTCAAAATAGTGCTTTTGCCACAACCATTTGGTCCAAGAAGTCCTAGAAATTCACCATCTTTAGTGTTTAAATTTATGCCATTTAAAATATCATTTTTGTCTATTTGGAAATTTAACTCTTTAATTGTTAAGCTCATTTTATCCCTTTTTTCCTAAAGCTAAAAATAGAAAAAATGGAGCTCCAAAAAATGCCGTAATAACACCTATTGGGATTTCGGTTGGAGCGATTATACTTTTGCCAACTATATCGCAAACTAACAAAAAAAGTGCCCCACACACCGCTGAAAATGGGATTAAAACAGCATTATTTGAAGTTTTTAGAAACATTCTTAGGGTGTGGGGAATAATAAGTCCAACAAAACCTATCATCCCAGTGAAGGCCACACTAAAACTCACTGCCAAAGATGAGACTATAAGTAGCATTTTTTTGGATTTTTCTACATTTACCCCAAGACTTTTTGCCTCCTCATCGCCACTTAAAAGTATATTTAACTCATATCTTTTTTTGTAAAAATATATAGTTGTAAAAATTACTGGAATTATCATCATAGATATTTTATACCACGACGCAGAGCCTAAGTATCCCATCATCCACGCTACTATCTTAAAACTTTCTTCGCCTATCAGATATGTAGCAAATGAAGTAAATGCACCCAAAAAAGATGATATTGCTATGCCAACTATCAGCAAAGTAGCGATATTTTTAGCCTTTTTGTAAAGCTTAAATATTGTAAATGAGAGTATCACAGAAGAGATAAATGCAAACACACCATAAAATATATCAGGTACTTTCAAAAGATACGCCACAACAGCCCCAAAAGTCGCACTAGATGCGATACCGATGATATATGGGTCGGCCAATGGATTTAAAAATACACCTTGGACTACAACGCCTGAAGTTGCCAAAAGAACACCTATGAGTATAGCCATTATAGCTCTAGGTAGTCTTATTTCAAGTAATATTATCTTTTTGCCATCAGATAATTCACCATTTATCAAAGATATAATATCGCTAAAATTAATATCAACCTCCCCAGTAAAAAGCGAAAATATAGCTATTAACATAGTGATGGCTGATATCAAAAAGATCTTTTTAAAACTCATATCCAAACTCTACAAAATAGTTTCTACCATCGGCCACATCGTATGATAAATTCTCACCAAAGCCAGATACATTATCATAATACTCCTTATCAAAAAGATTGTTTATTCCAACTATGATATTTATGCCTTTATAGTTGATTTTGGTTCCTATATCAACAACTGCATAAGATGAAACTTTGTCATTTTTGGTATTTAGCCTTTGGTCGCCAAACCATCTAATATTAACAAATGAACTCAAAAAATCTGTGAATTCATAATCAGCCCCAAAAGTTATCTTGTAGCGTGGAACTTGCATTATTCTTTTGCCTATATTTTCTGGCCTATTGTCTTTGGTGATCTCTGTGTGAGTGTATGTAAAACTCTCATTTAGTGTTAATTTATCATCCATCAACGACTGCCACGAGTTTATCTCAACGCCATACCTTTTGGTTTCACCTAAATTTACTTGTTCCCAATACATCGGCGGCCTTCCAGTTGTGCTTATCTCATCTTTTGTTTTGGTATAAAACGCTGTAGCACTAAAAAATTGTCCCAAAAGTAGATCTTTCATACCGATTTCATAGGTGTCATAAGATTCTGATTTGATTTTACTAGGATAGTAATATCCAAGCCTATGTTTGTTTGACATTTTATTGACTGGTGGAGAAGTAAAGCCTCTTTCGTATTTTAGGTAGATATTTCCAGTATCTGAATATTTAAAATTTGGGGTTATTTCAAAAGCGTGATTTGTCTCATCATCAGTTACATTTTGATTTGTGGTTGTTAATCTTCCGCTTAGATTTGAAGTAGTATCTTTTTTGATATCATAATCAGCGTATTCAAATCTATACCCCATAGTTAGTGAAAGCTGGTCTGTGAAATTTAGAGTATTTAATACAAAAGCAGAGTGAGTTATCTTTTCTTGATCGCCTTTTGTATCATTTATGGCGTTGAAATTTCCCATCTTAAAACGCATATTTGCACTATTTTTACCCTCATTTTTGATATAATCATAGCCAAAAATCACATTGCCTACATTGTAGTCAAATTTTGCTTTTAATTTTGTTCCATATTTTTTATCTGAAAAGATTGAGTAGCTATTTTTACTTTTTACCTTTGTATATTGATAAAATGGTGAAATTTTAAACTCAAAATTATCACTTGGTTTTACTGTGTAATTAGCTGTTATGCTAGTTCTATTGGTTTTAAATTTAGAAATGTCATCTTTATTGCTATAACGCCTATTTTCTTTTAATTTTTCTTTGCTAACACTACCTGCATAATCAGCCTCACCACTAAAAAATGAAGCACCTATATCAAACGAGTGAATATCCAAAAAATCATAACTTAATCCAACACTTCCATATTTTCCTTTACTTTTTTCATACTGTCTATAACCGTCTGAATCATAAATATTAAAGCTGCCCTTTACAAACAGCTTATCATTTATGTTTCCGCCAGTATTTAATCTCAAATCATTATATGAATTTGAGCCATATTTGGTGTAGATATTTGCATATGGCTTGCTTGTTTTTGTTTTAGTAATGATATTTACTACCCCACCTTGAGTTCCATTTCCATACAATACTGCTCCACCACCTGGAATTATCTCTATTCTTTCTATATCGTCAATAGAGATGGTATCAGTTGCTACCGCAGTATGTGAGCTATCAAGCATATTCATAGTCACATCATCTATCATAACTTTGACTTTTGTGTTTGCATTAGCTCCTGTTCCTCTCATATCTATAATTGAGCCCATTGCAGTGGCTGTTGGTTTGAAACTGACACCCGGCGTGTTTTTAAGGACATCACCTATATTTTTATAGCCTTTTTTGACTATATCATCTTTTGTGATAACTATTACATTTCTTATCTCTTTAGAGATGTCTTGTTCAAATCCACTTGTAGATATCACAGTTGGTTCAAGTTTGGTATCGCTAAATACAACGCTTACTAACAAAAAAGTAACTACAATACTTTTACGCATAAATTTCCTTTTATTTAATTGTTTCTATCGTTAAAGATAAATTTGATACTCCACTTTTGTTTATTGTAGATATCAGATCTACTATTTTGCCATAAGGGATATTTTCATCTGCACTGAGTGCGACTGAGATGTTTTTTGGTAAATTTGATATGAAATTTAAAAGTTTGGCTCTATTTTGAAAATTTATATTTTTGTTATTAATTTTTACTTCAATATTTTCATTTGCAAAATAGATAATATTAATACTCTCTTCGTCCAAATTTTCAAAGCTTTCAGAGCTTTTTGGTAAATTTACCTCATAGACACTAAGAGATTTAAAAGTTGTGGTTATCATAAAAAATATGAGTAGCATAAATATCACATCTATTAGATTAATCATAGAAATCTCAACTCTATGTTTTTTATCTCTTTTAACAAATTTCATTTTTTACTCTTTTGTTAAAATCATTTAGCAAAAATAGGCAAAGTGAGTCTAAATTTTTGGCTTGAATCTCTATGTATTTATTTATCGCTACATGGCACATTAGAATAGGAATAGCTACTAAAAGCCCAAAAGCTGTGGTATAAAGAGCTTGCGATATCCCAACTGCTACTTCCTGGGCTATTGTGGCTGATAGAGCATCAAAACTTTTTATCATACCAGTTACAGTTCCCAAAAGTCCGAGTTGTGGTGCAGCTGCTACGCAAACTCCAAGTATCCACGAGCCTTTCTCAAGGTTAGAAATTTTACTAGAAGCTGTGTATTCTAAGAGTAGTTCGTATTCTTTTGCTGAGATATTGCTTTTGGAACTATTTATAATTTCAAGGCAAGTTATACATAGTAATTTGGGGTGACTTTTACAAAAATTTTCTAAATTTTGCAAATCCCCATTAGCTATTTTAGAGTAGAGAGATTTTATGGTTTGTTGATCTGTATGTGTTTTGATAATCTGATAAATCTTTTCTAATATAACGCCCAAAGATACAACTAATAGTGCAAATATAGGCCACATCAAAAATCCACCAATTTTCATATATTCCAATAACAAATTCAAAAACCTCACTTATTAATAATTTCGATAATTATAATCAATTATATTTTATAAATTGCTGAAATTAGTCAAGGATTTTAAATAAATGCAAAATCTATAGATACCAAACTTAAAACATATTTTAGTTATACAATATAATATTTTTTTGTTATACT
>JALFKC010000029.1 GCA_022775765.1 Campylobacter sp.
CTTTGTGAGTGGTGAATCATAAAAAGCCATAGTTTTTGAATGCTTTGGCGTAAATAGTTCAAAGGCATTTATACCATTTGCAAAAACTAAACCACCAAGCGTTAATCCTTTGAGAAAGGTTCTGCGTGGGTGTTGCATAAATTCCTCCTTAATTCATAAAATATATTTTAATGATAGTAGAATTTAGGTAAGAATTTAATAACAAATTTAATGTAATTTTTATTTTAATATTGTTTTAATTTTTTTGTTTAAAGCATAAATTCAAAAAGCAAAAATTTTTGTTATTAGAGTTTAAATAAAATTGACCAGTTTCATTAGTGTCACTTTTGGATAAAATTTTAGTAAATTCTTTGAAATTTGAGATTTTTAAAGAAGCGTTCAAATCGCTTTGATTTGCGTCATTTGAAACAAAAGTAGCATTAAATTCACTACCATTTTTATCAAAAATCTCCAAGTTGTTATTGGTTATAGTTAGGTTTTGGATGGTTAAGTTTTGATCAGATATCTCACCTATATTTAAAACAAATAGCGTTGGGCTACTAAGCCCACTTAAAGCTATTCCCAAAGGCGGGTCATAGGTTGAGTTTATGTGAATAGAGTTTAAGTTTAAAAGATTATAATTTATTTTATTTGAATTTAGCAGAATTTGATTTAGATTTTGAAGCTCATCATTTACGCTTAAGGATAAATTCAACCCTTGAATGTTTAAATTTGCGTCGTTAAAAGTAGCATTTATATCGCTAAATTCTAGCTCTAAATTGTGATAAGAACTATTGGTTCTGCTTTTTAAGCTAAACAGATTTTTGCCAGCTAGCCAGCTTTTGTATGGTTCGTTATTGATTATGAACACCCCATCTATATTAGATCTTCCAAACGCTGTAGAGAGTGAGTTTTTGATATTATATGAGTATTTAAAGCTCAAATCATCACTCAAATTTGAGTCAATTCCAAATTTAGCAAACAGATCATTAATGGCTGAAGCTTTGATACTCCCTTCGATTTTGCCATCATAATCAAAAATTCCCTGATCTGATCTGGCCTTTTCAATCTTTAAAAAGTCAAAAGAATTCTCTAAAGATAAAGCAAACTCTTCACCATTATCAGCCCTAAGATAACAGGCAAAGATAAGCAAAACTAAGCAAATTTTATAAATTTTTCTCATTTTTAGATGCTACTTTCTTAAAATACAAAAATATAAGCCCTAAAATTATAAATATA
This sequence comes from Campylobacter sp., assembly GCA_022775765.1. GTDB lineage: Bacteria > Campylobacterota > Campylobacteria > Campylobacterales > Campylobacteraceae > Campylobacter_B. The sequence continues at coordinate 1,219 of JALFKC010000029.1, forward strand.
ATAGTCGGCATAATAAGTGGATTTTGAGTAATTTTATCATACGCCCTCAAAAGTAAATCACCTGCAAAATAGCTTAAAAGCCCAACTACAAGCCCCCACAAAATAGAGGCAAAGGCATTTAAAATGCTAAATTTTTTAAATGGATATTTAGTAAAACCTACCGCAATTGGTACCAAAGTTTTAACACCATAAATATATTTTTTGATAAAAATTATCTTGCTACCATAGCGTTTTAAAAGTAGATGTGCTAGGGCTAAATTGCGTCTTTGTTTCTTTAAATATGGCATAAACTCTTTTTTGTTATAGCGACTAAGATAAAAAAGCAGACTATCACCAATAAAATTTGCAGTAGAGGCCAAAGCTATGCAAAGAGCAATATCCATCTTGCCGGCATAACTTAACACTCCAGCAGCAATGAGAGCTACCATCCCACCGCCCAAAGAGTAAAAAAATAAAATTATATATCCATATGTGGATAAAGAGCTTAGCATCTGCTCCATTAATGTGTGTCCGTAACCACGCCAACCAAACTTCTATAAGGTGCACTATCCATATCAAGGCCGTTATTTTGATCAATTGATATCACACCGCCACTTAAACTAACTCCAACAAAAATTCCACTCTTATTAGTAAAAGCGTAGATATCTTTTGTCAATACATCCATATTACCAAGGCTTGCACTAGCCCCAGCTACTGTCGCAGTTACATCGCCTCCTAGGCTAAAATCAGACCCAAGCATGCTTTTTAAAATTTTATCACTCAAAACATAAAATATCAAAGCATTATCTTCATATCCGATTTGAAATCCTATGCTTCCATTTGTAAGAGTTACAGTATAAGGAACAAATACACCATCTTTTTTAACCAAAGCCACACCTTTGCCATACATTCCACCAACTATAAATCCGATTTTTTTTACAGTTGGAAAGATCAAAATCGCTTTCGATTTTGCAAGCAGTGTCTCAACGCCAATATACTCATCCATCACTGAATAATACGCGTGTGTGCTTGAAAGCATAAGCTCTTTGCCATCATCTGCTTTTGCAAAGCTAGCAAATACAAACAAACTTAAAAACACAAGTAGAAATTTTTTCATCATAGCTCCTTAAAAATTTATTTTGCATAATCAATAGCACGCGTTTCTCTGATGACATTGACTTTTATCTCACCTGGAAACTGCACTTTTGCTTTGATCTCTTCAGCTATCTCTTTAGCCACCAAAACCGCCTCATCATCGTTGATTAACTTAGCATTTGCTATCACTCTAATCTCCTTTCCTGAGTTGATAGCGTAGGCTGATTTGATTCCGTGTTTTGAAGAGGCTATATCTTCGATTTGGCTTACTCTTTTTAAATACGCCTCAAGCACCTCTCTTCTAGCCCCAGGCCTTGCTGCACTTAGGGCGTCGGCTGCACAAACTGCCGCACACTCTACGCTTTTGATCTCTTCATTTCCGTGATGAGCATAGATAGCATTTATCACAACAGGATCTTCTTTGTAGCGTTTGCAAATCTCAGCACCCAAATCTACATGACTTCCTTCGTATTCGTGCGTTAAAGCCTTACCAATATCGTGTAAAATTCCAGCTCTTTTTGCAAGCTTTTCATCACCACCAAGATCAGCTGCTATCATTCCAGCTAAATTTGCCACTTCAAGGCTGTGTAAAAGTGCATTTTGCCCATAACTTGCACGGTATTTCATCTTGCCTATAAGTTTTACTATTTCAGGATGGACATTTGCTATACCCAAATCAAGTAGCACATTTTCGCCCTCTTCTAAAATGCTAGCTTCAAACTCATCACAGACTTTTTTATAAATTTCTTCAATTCTAGCAGGCTGAATTCTCCCATCTTCTACCAAAAGTTCTATGACTTTAGTCGCAATTGCACGACGATAGAGATTAAAAGAGCTCACAATTATAGCATTTGGCGTATCATCAATGATAACATCCACCCCCAAAACCATCTCAAGGGTTTTAATATTGCGCCCTTCTTTGCCAATTATCCTACCTTTTAAATCGTCATTTTTAATATTTACCACATTTATAAGGCGTTCTGCTGCAAACTCACCAGCATACCTTGAAGTTGCAATTGCTAGGATAAAATTTGCCTTTTTCTTGCCCTCAACTTTGGCCTCTTCTTCATATTTTCTAACGATATGAGCGATATCGCCACGAGATTTTTCCTCTACTTTTTGAAGCACTTCAGCCCTAGCCTCATCTTGCGTAAGTCCTGCGGCGTGTTCTAAAAGTTTCAAAGCTTCATCAAGTTTTGTCTCATAAGTTTTTTTAAGTCTTAATCCATCACCGTAAATCTCATCAGAGTGTTTTTTTTCTCTTTCAAAAAGCTCTTGTTTGGATTTTAACTCTTCAAACTCATCAAGCAAAGTTCTCTCTTTTTTGCTTAAGATGTCAAGTTTGTTTTCGTGCTCTTTTTGAAATTTAAGTATTTTATCCTCATACTTTTTTTTAGCCTCAAATTCAGCCGATTGCACCAAAATTTTAGCGTCTTTTAGCACGCCCTCAGCCTCAAATTCTATCGCTTTGGCTTTGGCTTTGGCTTGTTCTACAAATATATCGTAATTTGCGTCATTGATTTTTTTATTGACTATATAGCCTATAGCGCCCCCCGCAGCTGCCGCAGACAGTCCTATGAAAATTTCTAACATTTTTTCCTCTTAAAATATAATTTTTATTAGGAGTTATATAAAAATCGCCCTTTATATCGTGGCTTTGTGAAATTAGTTTTTTATCTATCATCTCTTTTATCTCTACAAAAACCATCACAGGTCTATATTTGAGCTTTGAAAAAAACATATCATAATACCCTTTCCCGTGCCCTATTCTTCCACCATCCTTGCTAACTCCAACCACAGGGATGATCGCCAAATCTATCTTGCCATCAAAGGCGTTTTGATTTGGTGTTTGTAATACATTAAATTTTGCCCTTAAAAATGGGCGTCTTAATTTTACCAACTTAAAGCTAATATTAAGCATAAATGGAACATAAAAACTATATTTTTTCCTAAATTTGTTGAAAAAATAGAGAGTATTTGGCTCATAACCAAGTGGTAAAAACGCCATAATGTTTTTTGAATGAGTTTTTCTAGCGATATCTTCAATCGCATTAAAAATTTTGTAGTGCTTTGATTTTGCAAACTTAACTCTCTCTTTTTTGAGCTCAAATTTGGCAAATTTTCTAAATTTATCTTTTTTCATCTCACCACCAACCACAAAAATTTAACTATTTTTTTATATAGTTTTTGTATAATCCACAATCAAGTTAATCTTAAGGAAATTAAAATTATGAATCACAAATTAGCGATTATAGCATTTATTTTGATTTTTATCATAGGCTGTGATAAAAAAGATAAAAGCTCAAGTGATAGCAATCAAACAATCCAAAGCCCACAAGAGGCGGTTTTATCACAAAATTTAGACGCTCCATTTTCACTTAAATTAAATAGTGGCGAAATCCTAAATATCAAAAAAGATGGGGATAAATTAGATATTGATAGCAACAATACTGCCATTTTATTTGCGTTTTTTACCTCTTGGTGTCCGCCTTGCAAAGCTGAAATTCCAGCCCTAAACGCACTTCAACTCAAACAAAATGACAAGCTAAAAATCATAGGCGTAATGCTTGATGAAGATATAGATAAAAATGGAAGTTTAAGCTTCATAAAAGATAATAATATCACTTATGATATTAGTTTTGGCAAACAAAACGCCACTCTTATCAAAACGCTTGGTGAGTTTGAAGATATACCGTATATGAAGCTTATTTTACCAGATGGAAGCGAAGGGTCAAACTACATAGGCGTAATCCCTTTGGAAATGCTTGAAAATGATATACTAAGGTTATTATAATGTTAAATTTTTTGAAAAAAGGCTTTGGCAAAACAGTAGAGGTGATAAAAGGTGCAAAAAGTAGCAAAATAGTCAAAAAAGATGAGCTTTTAGAGATGCTACTTGAAGCAGATGTGGATTATGAAATCGCCGAAGAGATAATATATTATCTACCACCAAAAGATAGCGTTGATAAGGGTGATTTAAAGCGAGTAATGCTGACATATTTTATGTATGAAAAGCCATCACTAAAAGATGAAAAACCATTTGTTGAGCTAATTCTTGGCGTAAATGGTGCTGGCAAAACCACAACTATCGCAAAGATTGCAAATTTATACAAAAGTTCAAATCAAAGCGTAATACTTGGGGCGAGTGATACATTTAGAGCTGGGGCGATAGAGCAACTTAGACAGTGGGCAAAAATCCTAAATGTGCCGATAGTCGCCACCTCTCAAGGGCACGATCCATCAGCTGTTGCGTATGATACAATCGCTTCAGCTATTTCAAAAAAAATAGATCACGCTCTAATTGACACCGCAGGCAGGCTTCAAAACCAAAAAAATCTAGCAAATGAACTTAGCAAAATAGTTAGAATTTGCTCAAAAGCTATGCCAAATGCACCGCACAGAAAAATTCTCATCCTTGATGGAACTCAGGGCAATAACGGCGTAAGGCAGGCAAAAGCCTTCAATGAAATCGTAAGCCTTGATGGGGTTATCATCACAAAGCTTGATGGAACGCCAAAAGGTGGGGCACTATTTGGGATAGCAAGAGAGCTTGAACTTCCTATTCTCTATATAGGCGTTGGTGAAAAAATGGATGATTTGGTTAAATTTGACCCTAATGAATTTGTAGAAACTATCATAGAAGCGGTGTTTGAATAATGGCCAAAAAATCAACTATGTTTGAGTGTCAGCACTGTGGCAATTTGCAAAACAAATGGGTTGGCAAATGTCCTGAATGTGGGGCTTGGGATAGTTTTGTAGAACTCAATAAGGAACAGAGCGAATTTATCAAAAAAACCGCTAAATCCTCAAAGGGGCAATCTTTGGCAATGAGTATTTCAGATATCAAGGTTGAAAATATCAAAAGATTTAGCACCAAAAACAAAGAGCTTGATTTAGTTCTAGGTGGTGGCGTGGTTGAGGGCTCATTAGTGCTAATTGGTGGAAGTCCTGGAATTGGCAAAAGCACATTGCTTCTTAAAATTGCTTCAAATTTAAGCGAAGAAAGCGAAGTTTTGTATGTAAGTGGCGAAGAGAGTGCGTCTCAGATAAAACTGCGTGCTGATAGGCTTGAGGCAAATTCGTCAAATTTATATATTTTAACTGAAATTTTGCTTCAAAATATCTTGGCTGAAATTCAAAAAAAAGAGTATAAATTTATCGTCATTGACTCAATCCAAACCCTATA
>JALFKC010000030.1 GCA_022775765.1 Campylobacter sp.
CTTTGTGAGTGGTGAATCATAAAAAGCCATAGTTTTTGAATGCTTTGGCGTAAATAGTTCAAAGGCATTTATACCATTTGCAAAAACTAAACCACCAAGCGTTAATCCTTTGAGAAAGGTTCTGCGTGGGTGTTGCATAAAGAATCCTTTAAAATAAACATCTTATAAAAGATGAACTATATTGTAATTAAGATTACATAAATTTATCGTTAAAATGTTAATGTAGTTTTCATTCTTAAAAATAGTTTATGGCGTTTGGAATAGCGAATTTATAGAATAGTTTTAGATTTGCACCATAAATTTAAGGTGCAAATAATATCTTATAAAATTATGATTAAATTACTTACTCAACTATAGTCAAAATTTCATCAATGTTTCGCCTGATTTTTGGTTTTGGTTCATTAACGCGGTAGCCAAACGGCAGTATCAAAGCCACTCTTTTATCACTTCTATCAATGCCTAAAGCCTTCAAAACTTCATCTTCACTATACCATCCCTCAATCGGACAACTATCAATCCCAAGAAGTGCAGCCATACTCATCATATTTTGAACTAGCAAAAAGCACTGAGCCTTGCTCCACGCAAAGATTTCCAAATCGTTTTGTCCGACATTATCCCTTAAAAAGCCATTTATCTTATCTAGATAGCCCGTATGCTCGGATGAGTTTTTATCCACTCGCCTTGAGACCATATCCTTAACATACTCGCTTCCGATTTTAAAGTCCTTAATCTTAGCCAAAATCACAACCAAATGTGAAGCGGTAGAGATTTGGGGTTGATTCCAGCAAATCTCTTTGAGTTTTTGGATTAAATCTTTGTTTTTTATCAAAAGCAAATCCCAGTGCTCTAGCCCCAAAGATGACGCACTAAGCCTACCAGCTTCTAGGATTTTGGCAAAATCATCGTCGCTTATTTTTCTATTTTCATCAAAAATTTTGCACGCGTGGCGAAAATTTAAACTCTCTAAAAATGTCATAATATCTCCTTAAATTTGATACCAAACTATACAAAAACAGAGCAAATGCTTTGCAAATTTGCAAGCTAATCCACAAAAGTTATTCTATCTTTGGATAAATTCTCCACAACTTCGCCGATTATCCTAGCACTTTCATAGCCTGCGTTTTGTAAATTTGCCAAAGCCTTAAGTGCGTCATCTTCGCTAATTGCAATCAAAAGCCCACCGCTAGTTTGAGGGTCACAAAATATAATATCAGGAATTTGTGTGGTGAAGTTTTTGACAAATTCTATATTATTATACGCCCCAGCTGGAATCATTCCAATAGCTTTAAATTTATCTGCACTTTTTAAAATAGGTACATTTTTTGAGTAAATCTTAAAGCTAATATTTTCATTTAACATCTCACTCATATGCCCCAAAAGCCCAAATCCTGTGATATCGGTGCAAGCATTTACGCTTAGCCCATCCAAAGCTTTGATGACATAAAAATTTAGCATTCGCATATTTTCTACGCACTCTTTTATCTCATCAAGGTTTGCAAGAGAGGCTTTGATAGAAGTTGAGATAATGCCCGAGCCAAGTGGTTTGGTTAGGATGAGTTTGTCCCCAACTTTGGCTGTATTGTTGCTCCAAAAGCTATTTGGATCTACAATGCCTGTGGCACTTAGCCCATAATACATCTCAGGCGTTTCTATGCTGTGTCCGCCAACTAACATTGTACCGCACTCATCAAGTTTATCTTTGCCACCAGCTAGTATATCAGCCAAAATTTCACCACTAAAATGGCAGCTATCAAAGCCTACAATATTTAGAGCATTCAGCGGCTTAGCCCCCATTGCAAATAGATCGCTTAGTGAGTTTGCCGCGGCAATTTGCCCAAAAATAAATGGGTCATCCACCACAGGTGTGATAAAATCAAGAGTTTGAACTATCGCAAGATCGTCTCTTAGCATAAACACGCTCGCGTCTTCATTGCTTGTAGTAGAAGAGAGCAAATTCGCCCCTTTGCTTAGCAAGTTTGCCACCTGATTGTTTAGACCCGCCGGGTCTATTTTGGCTGCTCAACCAGCCGCTTTAACGAATTTGGTTAGGCTAAAATCTCTATATTTCATAGGCTAATTACTTCATTCTCACTTAAAATTTGCATAACTTCATAAGCATTTGTCATACTTCCAATGCCTAATTTATCCACAAGCTTATATGCCTCAAGGCAACTTCCACAACTCAAAATCTCAATTTCACTTTTTTCTAAGTTTTTAAGCACTTCGTAAGCTGGATGAGACCTATCTGTGGTTAAAATCACGCCTTTATTTACACAAATTATCTTGGTTGGCTTGTTAGTTAAATTTGGAATCGAAGAGAGAAATTTAGCTATCAAACTCACTCCAACTTCGCCACTTCCAGCTCTATCATCATTGATATACACAACTTTTTGAGCGACGACTGGGATATTACAAACAAACTCACCTACGCTTAAATTTGATGAAATTTCTTTGGTTTTGGTAGTTTTTATCAAATTAGAACTAGCCAAGCTTTCAACCTCATACTCTAAGCCACAACTTGTTAAAAAGCGTTTGATATTTTCAAGCGGGGCGAGTGAATTTACCTCAATTTCTAGCCTTTCGCCGATTTTTAGCGATTCAAGAGCGTTTTTGGTGTTGATGACAGGTTGTGGGCACTCTAAGTTTTTACAATCAATTCTCATAATATATCCTTAAATTTTAGTCTCTTCAAAACTTGAAGCTTTGGGTATTGTATCAAAATTTTGCATTTAAAATCATAAATTGCAAAGCTTAATCTTTGCAATTTTGCTAAATTTGGCTGATTTTTATTTGATAAAATTCTCTTCAAGCCACTTTTTGGCATCTTCATAGGTCTCAAATTTACCACTTTTTGCCACTTGAGTAGCACTCTCATAAAATCTAATTCTAATTCCATCTTGCACACTATCAATCTTAACTCTTGTGATTTTATCGCGGTTTAGATAAACTCTATCATTTAATTTTACAAACATATTTCTCCTTTATTTCTCTTCTTTATCTATAAAAAGCTCTTTAAAACGCTTGTTTGCGTAACTTTCAATATCTCTTTGAAGCTGTTTATAAGCCCTAATAAGTTCAAAAGCCCTAGGCTTTAGAGTAGTTCCAGCGTCCATTCCACCGCCTTGTTTGGTTACAAAAAGATCCTCTTTTAAGTTCTCTTGCAAAATTTTAAGGTGTGTCCAGCACTTTTTGTAGTTCATATTCAAAATTTCACTAGCTCTTTTTATGCTTCCAACCTGAGATATAACATCTAAAATTTCTGTTTTACCCTTGCCAAACAAAAGCTCGCCATCTGCCCCTTCAATCCAAGTTTTGGTTTTTACAGACATTTTTTTACGCTTTTTTTCCTTAAAACAGCCTAAGCGACAATACTTCACATCCACATTGTAATCACTTAGAATTGATCTGATCTTTTTAAGACCAACTCCACCAGCCAACGCCCTAGCGTGAGTGCAACTAATGCGTCCTTTTTCATCAAGCAAAGGCTTTAACTTCTCTTCATAAAGCATTACATCGCTATCGCCAAACTCAAGACTTCCAAACTGCCCTAATTCGCAATTATCAATCTTAACTCCTATCTCATTTGCAATCTCACCAACCTCATCGATAAGCACCCTAGCCTTAGCTGCAACCTTAAACGCTGCCGTGCAGTCTAATTTGCCATCTTTGTTGAGATTTTCTTTGATTAGTTCTATGACTTTATCTTTTTGTATCAATTCTGTGTCCCCCACTATAGATGTTCATATTTTCGCCCCTTGCAAACCCACAAAGTGTGAGATTAAATTTCCTTGCAATTTTTACACCTAGATGAGTTGGTGCGGTGCGTGAGATGAGAATTGGCACTCTGTGCATTACCGCTTTTGCTACCATTTCAGAACTAAGCCTACCACTAACCATCAAAAAACTCTCGTTTAAATTTGCACCTGCGATGAGAGCTTTGCCTAAGGCTTTGTCAATTGTATTGTGCTGGGCGATATCCTCACCGATATAAAATCCCCCATCGCTCTCATAAAGTTTAGCTGTGTGTACGCAACCTGTTTTTTCATACAGAGGGCACTGGGTGTAAAATTTAGCCATCTGTTTTAAAATCTCATCTTTATTTGCCACAAAACCATCTTTGATTTTGCTCGCATTTTCAGCTTCAAAATTTGCAGTTACGCTTCTACCACACCCACTAATTATCACACTATCTAAGCTTAGACGGCTTATGGCGTTTTGGTTGATTTTGGCTTCTATATTGATTTGATTGCCACCATCTAGTAAATTTATTCGCTCAATATCATCAACACTATTTATGATATTTTCACTAATTAAATATCCAACCGCCAAATCGCTCGTATCAACAGGCGTAGCCATCAATGCCCCAACTCTTTTGTCATTTACATAGATAAGAATTCTCTCTTCTTTGACTAAAATATCATCAGTCTCAAAAGAGTTATCTCCTTTGATTTTGATGATTTTGGTTGTAAAAAGCGGCTCCATTAGGCTAAATTTGTGTATTCTTTCTCAAAAATTGACTTTTGAATTTTGCCTTTTTTGACAAGTTCTTGATACCAATAGTGATGAAGTATATAAACTTCTTCTTCTTCTTTGTAGCCTGTAATAACTGCGTGGATTGAGCCTTTGATACAAAATACAGCCATATAGATATGCACTAGCAAAAATACCGCACACGCTGCACCTAAGATATTGTGAATAATGGCTGAAAGTCTTAGAATTTCTATCTGGCTTAGCCCTAAAATCTCTCTCATTGCTGGGATATTGTAATCCAAAAAGAACATACTAGCTCCAGTTGCTATCATCACCATTCCACCTAAGGTTGCTACCCAAAACCACGCTTTTTGACCAGCGTTAAATTTACCTGCTGGGATTGGGTGTTTTTTCTTTGATAGATAGCCACCAACCATCATAGCCCATTTTATGTCATACACGGCTGGAAGCATTCTAACAAACCACGAAAAAAACATAGGAAGCACAACTATAGCAAACGCAATTGTCGCAAGTCCGTGAAGATTTTTGCAAACTCTTACAAAAAATCCGCCACCAAAAGTCTCGCCAAACATTATGATGATTCCAGTTGGCACAAGCACCACCCACGCAACCGCTGCGACCAAATGCACGATTCTCTCAAACGTGCTAAAAGCGTAAATTTTGCCGTGATTATGTGAAAAACTCTTTGGTCCAACTATAGCGTAATGCCCCACAAACGCTACTATCACTGCAACTATCGCTCCAGCTGTAAGCCACGAAAAATAGCCATTTGCCTGCCAATTTACAAAAAACGGTGCAAAACCATCATAATAGCTAGGTATATTTGTTACTCGCCCTTCGCCCCACACGGGACTATTATACTGCACCAAATCCTTAAATTTATCAGCACTAGCAAAACAGGCACAAAACATTAAAAAAAGTAAATTTTTCATATTTTCCCTTTAAATATTTAAATTTATAAAAACATTCTGCGATTATAGCATATTATCCAAATTCTTGCTTGATTTTAAACAAGAATTTGGAAATTTTTACTCGGTGATTGAAGCACCCCTAGCATATTTACGCATAACCACTCTATCTCTATAAATTCTCTCTATTTCTGTGCTTTCGCCAACTAAGAGTGCCTTTGTTGAACACATCGCCGCACAAACTGGAACTCTTCCTTCGGAAATTCTATTTTGCCCATATTCCTCTCTTTCAGCTTCTGAATTAGTAGGAAGTGGACCACCCGCACACATTGTGCATTTATCCATCGCACCTTTTGTGCTAAAAATTCCACCTCTTGGGAATTGTGGGGCACCAAACGGACACGCATAAAGGCAATATCCACACCCTATACAGATATCTTTGTCGTGAAGCACAATCCCATCTGGGCGGATATAAAAACAATTAACCGGACAAACTTGTGCACAAGGAGCGTCCGTGCAGTGCATACAAGCCATCGATACAGATGTTTCTTTGCCAGGGATTCCCTCATTTAGAGTAACAACTCGTCTTCTTCTAACACCCATTGGCAAGTGGTGAGCGTTATCGCACGCCACCGAACACCCACTACAATCAATGCACCTATCAAGGTCGCATAAAAATTTCATTCTTACTTCACTCATATCTCACCCCCCTACGCTTTTTCTATGCGGCATAATCCGCCTTTTGTTTCAGGAATTTGACAGTTGATATCATATCCGTAGTTTGTGACTGTATTTGCACTCTCACCGCTTACATATGGGGCTGTTCCTGCTGGAAAATTACCAGTCATATCTACCCCTTGCATAATGCCGGTGAAGTGAAATGGCAAAAACACCATCTCTTCGCTTACAGAGTGGCTAAATTTAGCCCTAACTTTTATCTTTGTGCCTTCTGGCGAATGAACCCAGATCATATCTCCATCTTTTATACCGTGTTTTGCGGCTAAATTTGGATTGATAGCACAAAACATCTCAGGCGAAAGACGCGATAGATAAAGGCTTGCTCTATTTTCCATACCTGCACCATTAAAATTGACTAATCTTCCTGTGACTAAATTTATAGGAAACTCTAAGCTATAGTTTTTAGCAGATTGCACTGATTTAAATCTCGTAAATACCCTAAAGCTATCTTCTTGGTCTTCAAATGTAGGGTATTTTTCTACTAGATCCTGTCTTGGTGAGTGAAGTGGCTCTCTGTGAAGTGGAATTTGATCGATGAAATTCCACGCCTTTGCTCTAGCCCTAGCATTACCATAAGGTGCGATACCTTTTTCCATGCATTTTTCTACGATTATATTGCTAGCATCCATCGACCAACTTGAGCCTATTTTGGCTTTTTCTTCTTCGGTTAATGTTATTCCTAAAATCTCTTCAATATTTGCCTTAGTAATTTGTGGATATCCACCATTAATCGCACTCTCAAGCGGTGCTGAACCATCAGCGGCTAGCAGATTTACCCCATCATGCTCTAAGCCAAAGCGGTTTCTAAAGCCCATTCCGCCCGACATTACACTTTGATTTATGCTATATAAATTTGGACTTCCTGGGTGATTTTCAGTCCAACACGGCCACGGAAGACCATAGTATTCACCATAGCAATCCCCACTTCCCATAAGTGTAACAGGGTCAAATTTATCCCAATTAAGAGTGTGTTTTTTAAGCCTTTCTGGCGTCCAACCTGTATAGCCTATACTTTTTACGGTATTTGTTATCTCTCTAGTTGCCGCTTCAGGCCACTCTATGCTTCCATCTTCGCTTCTTATAGTTTGAGTAAATTCATCATAAAAGCCCATTCTTTTGGCAAGTTCAAACAAAATTTCATGGTCTGTTTTGCACTCATAGATAGGATCAACTACCTTAAATCTCCATTGAGCCGAGCGATTTGTTGCTACAACTGAACCTGAAGTTTCATACTGAGTTGCAGTTGGAAGCAAGAATATATCATCTTGTTTATCAGTAATAACTGCTGCTTCATTGACAAATGGATCTGCTAACACTAAAAGCTCTAAATTATCAAGTCCTTCTTTGACTTTGGCTTGTTGAGCAGTTGAAGTGATACCGCACCCTAAAACTACCAAAGCCTTAAGCCCAACTCCTGCATTGTTGATTGGGTCGTTGCCATCTTTGCCATTTAGCACGCCAGCCCACCATCTTGAAAGAGTAAAGCCTTTTTTATACATCATATCTTCATTTACAAATCTACTCTTCATCCACTCAAAACCTACGCCCCATTGTTTAGAAAACCACTCCCACGAAGCTTTGTTTAGATCATAATATCCTGGTAGATTTTCACTCAAACACGCCATATCTGAGGCACCTTGAACATTATCATGGCCTCTTAGGATATTGCATCCCCCACCTGCAACGCCTACATAACCGAGTGCTAGTTGCAAAATAGGCCCAAGTCTTGTATTTGATGTGCCAATTGAGTGTTGAGTAAGTCCCATCGCCCAAACAAGTGTACCAGGTGAGTTTTTAGCATAAACTTCAGTTATCTCAAGCAAGTCCTCTTTTTTGATCCCTGTGACATCTTCGACGATTTCAGGTGTCCATTTTAGAGCTTCTTCTTTGATATCATCCATTCCATAAACTCTATCTTCAATGTATTTTTTGTCTTCCCAACCATTTTTGAAGATGATATGAAGCATTCCATACATAAAAGCTATATCAGTTCCCGGACGAATTCTTGCGTAATAGTCCGCTTTTGCCGCACTTCTAGTAAAGCGTGGGTCAATTACAATAATCTTTGCCCCTTTTTCTCTTGCAAGCAAAAAGTGCCTAAATCCAACAGGGTGATTAACCGCTGGATTTGCTCCAATTATTAGAATTGATCTGCTATTTTGTATATCTCCAAGGTGGTTTGTCATAGCACCATAACCCCAAGTATTCGCCACACCGGCGACTGTTGCGCTATGTCAAATTCTTGCTTGATGATCTACATTGTTTGTGCCGTAAAATGCTCCAAATTTGCGGATATAATAGGCCTGTTCGTTGCTAACTTTTGCCGAACCGATAAACATAGTCTGTTCGGGATTAATTTCCCTTAAATCATTTAATTTTTTGGCTATTCTATCAAATGCTTCATCGTAGCTTATTCTTTTCCACTTGCCTTTTTCTTTTACCATCGGATACTTAAGACGAGTGCTTGATTTTAATAGATCAATCATATCCGCACCCTTACAGCAGTGTCCGCCTGCACTTACTGGGTGGTCTTGAGCGACCTCTTGTCTAACCCAAACCCCATTTTGAACCTCAGCTACTATCCCACAGCCCACAGAACACGCAGTGCAGATGGTTTTGACTTTTTTAGCACCAGGAAACGGGTCTTTAATCTCACTTGCAGTTGCTTCTCTAGTAAGATCGGCCGCGCTTAAGCTTCCACTAGCAAATGCAGTTGATAGTGCTGCCATCTTTAGAAACGATCGTCTGCCGATTTTGCTTGCAGAGATCATTTGATTAACTACTGACATTTTCTTTCCTTTCTTAAATTTAATCTTTAAATTTATCTATTTTATTTACTTGGCTTGTTTATAAAAAAGCTCCCACTCAGGACTTCTTTTGTATAAAACTTCATCTTTTTTGCCACTACTACTCTTGATACCAAATTTATCCTTATCAAACTCTTTTGGATCAATGCCACGAGTGATTTTTGCACTTCCTAACGCCACACTCGCCCCAGCTGCTAAAAGTGCAGCTTGTTTTAAAAAAGCTCTTTTTTTAGCCTGCATTTTTTGCTCCTTTCTTTCTTGCTCTGTTTTTTTCTCTTCTTATAAGCTCTGATCTTGAAATTTCCCCATCAACCTGCTTGTTTATCTCTATTTCGTGCTTAGCTACACCAAAAACCACCCTTTCAAACTCTATAAAATCCATAGCCACAACGACTATAAATTTATATAAATTTGAAGCTTTGTGAATATAAACTGCATTTAGAAAAATTTCAATATAAGGGTTTATAAACTCCTCAAATATCTCTTTGACTAACGCCTCACTCTCATCGCTTTGATCCTTTAAAAACTCCGCCATCAATGCAAAAATAAAGCCAAAATTATCCTCATTTTCCTTGAATTTGCTCTCATCTTTTCTGATGGTAGTCCTAGCCAAAATAGCTCTAATTTTCGCACACGCTTGCCCTATTTCATACCCCTCATCATAGTAACTAACCGTGCTTCTTACGGGCTTTGGCGGGGCGTTAAATATATCATCAAACTCTCCAGCTAAAGGCTCATATCCATTTAGTAGCGAGTTTTGAAGCTCTTTTAGGGCTTGCGAGCTTTGTGGGCTTAGAGGATTTGTGGCAAATTTATCTAAGGCCTCTCTTACTCCATCAAATCTATCGCTGCTATAACTAAAAACAAAAAGCCTTGATAAGAGCGAATAATACGTCACTCTGCCGGCATTTAGGGCTGTTTTGTCTATCTGCATTCTCTTTCCTTTAAGTAAATTTTACTTTACCGATTTAAAATTTTATGGATTTTACATAAATTTAGCTTAAAAGTAATATGGATAAAAATTTTAGTTTAAAATGTTAAAACTACCTTAAATATTCAATTATTACATATTTCTAAGATGATTAAAATTCTAGCTATAAAGTTGGCTATTTTAGCCAACTTGTAATTATTCTGATATTTTTATTTTAAGTTATTATATTAATTAATTAAATTCAGTATTTATTAAAAATATCTAAATTTACTACTCTATTTCTTAAATTAAAATATTAATTTATAAAGCAAAATTTTTTAATTTCTACGCCTATATTCGTCATATCCAAACTCGACTTTTTTAAGCACTTCACCATTTTCATCCACCAAAACCAAATCAGGCAGTTTAATGCCGTTAAATGTGGTATTTTTGACAATCGTATAGTGAATTTGATCTTTAAATACTACCTTATCACCGACCATCAAAGGCTTATCAAATTTATACACTGGCTCCCCCGCTTCAAGCCCTACAATATCGCCTGCAAGGCAGGTATTGCCACCAAATCTATACTCAAACTTTCCATCTTTGCTCTCACCCAAAACAGCAGGTCGGTATGGCATTAGCACGGTATCAGGCATATGAGCTTCAGCCGAAGTGTCTAAAATAGCGATTTTTGCGTCATTTTCTACGATATCAAGCACGCTAGCTACTAAATACCCGCACTCCCAGCCAACCGCTTCGCCTGGTTCGATATAAACCTTTATGCCGTATTTTTTAGAAATTTCCTTGATAAGTTTGATGAGAAGTTCAACATTGTAGCCTTTTTTGGTGATATGGTGGCCACCACCAAAATTCACCCACTCTAACCCACTTAAAAACTCACCGAATTTAGCCTCAAACTCTTTTAATACAACTGCCAAACTCTCACTGCTCTCTTCGCAAAGTGCGTGAAAATGAAGCCCTGAAATGCCGTCCATAAATTTAGGATTTTCATCAATTGCTTTAAGCAAATTCGCTCTAGTCATCCCAAGACGGCTAAATTTCGCACAAGGATTGTAGTTATCCACAGGCGAAAAAGAGGTCTGCGGATTAACTCTAAGTCCACATTTTACGCCACTTTTCATAGCTTTTTGGCGAAATTTATTCCACTGATTAGCACTATTAAACACAACATGGTTTGAGATTTGCAAAATCTCATCGATATCCTCATCTTTGTAAGCTGGACTATAAGTATGCACCTCATCAAAAAACTCATTAGCAAATTTAGCCTCGTGTAGGCCACTACTTGTAGCACCATTTAGCTGTTTTGCCACATATGGCATTCCTAAAGAAAACGCAAATCCCTTTAGGGCACAAAGCACGCTTGCCCCACTCTCGTCCGCAACGCGTGATAAAATTTTAAGATTATTTTCAAGCTTATCAAGCCTACAAACATACGCCGGCGTTTTTATCTCATTCATAAAAGCTCCTTAGTTTTATAGAAATTTAGAAATTTTAGTTAAAATTGAGTAATTTTACACGCAAAGGATGATTAAATGGTAAATGTTGAATTTTTAGGGCCTATCCAAAAATCCCCTGCCAAATTTGAAGTGACAAATTTAGGCGAGTTAAAAAAGATTTTGAGTAAAGACGTTGAACTTACCAAATGGCTTAAAACCTGCTCTGTAGCGATAAATGATGAGATAGTTTGCTCGCTTGAAACCCCACTTAAAGATGGTGATAGAGTTACACTTTTGCCACCAGTTTGTGGTGGTTAATGATGGAACTTTATAGTGGTGCACTAAGCGTAGGTGAAATTTACCAAAGATGGTATGAAAAATACGCCCTTAAAAATCTTGGGGCATTTATCTGTTTTAACGGCATTGTGCGTGCTGAAAACGGTATAGAAGCACTGAGCTTTGATATTTATGAGCCGATTTTAAAATCGTGGTTTGAAAAGTGGCAAGAAAAGTTAGCCCAGTTTAGTGGCGTAGCACTTTTTGCCCACTCAATTGGCGATGTAAAAATCCATCAAACTTCATATATGAGTGCTATTTTGACCCCACAACGCAAAGACGCTCTAAGGCTGATTGGGGAATTTGTTGAGGATTTTAAATCAAACGCACCGATTTGGAAATACGATGTCATTGACGGCAAGAGAATTTATGCTAAAGATAGATCAAAGTCACTTTTTGGGGCTGGGCTTTTGGCGTAAATTTAAGCTATAATCTCTAAAATTTAGGAAAACTATGATAAAAACTGACTTTAAAAGCTACGATGAAACTCTAAAAAATTTATTACAATCCATTTCACCATATGAAAAATGTGAAAAAGTCACCATCACAAACGCCCTTGGTAGAGTTTTGGCTAGTGATATCAAGGCAAAATATAACTACCCAGCCCATCCAACCGCTGCGATGGATGGCTATGCTTGCAAGGCTAGCGACCTAAATAAAGGTGCTACTCTCAAGCTTCTTGGTGAAGTTCCAGCAGGAAGCCTAAAAGATATCACTATAAAAAGTGGCGAATGCATTAAAACCTTCACCGGTTCGCTGATGGCAAATGGCTCAAATACGCTGATTCCTATCGAAAATGTTAGCGTAGATAGGGATTTGGTGAGAATAAACGAACCTGTTAAAGAGGGGTATTCGGTTAGAAAAGTTGGCGAAAGCTACAAAAAAGATGAAATTTTACTCAAAAAAGGCAC
This sequence comes from Campylobacter sp., assembly GCA_022775765.1. GTDB lineage: Bacteria > Campylobacterota > Campylobacteria > Campylobacterales > Campylobacteraceae > Campylobacter_B. The sequence continues at coordinate 12,562 of JALFKC010000030.1, forward strand.
CAAAATTAGCTACTCTGAAATCGCTCTGTTAGCCGAACTTGGTGAGTTTTTTATCAGCGTTTTTATTAGACCAAAGGTTGGGGTTTTAGCCACCGGTAGTGAGATAAAAGATCTTGGCGAAGTGCTTGAAAATGAAGCTCAAATTAGAAGCTCAAATCATGTCGCAATCGCAGCAATGGCGAAGCTGATGGGGTGTGAGGTGGTGATTTTTCCAATCGTCAAAGATGAGAAAGATTTGCTCACAAAAGCGGTGCTAAACGCTCTAAAAAGCTGCGATATTCTCATCACAACTGGTGGGGTTAGTATGGGGGATTATGACTTTATCAAATCCACTCTAGGACTGGGTGAGTTTGAAATGATAGTCGATGGTGCGGCAATAAAACCGGGTCGCCATATCAAAATCGCTAAATTTAAAGACAGATATATCTTTGCACTTCCTGGATTTCCATATTCTGCGATGGTGACGTGTGTGCTTTATGTTAGAGAGTTTTTGAAAGTTTTATTAAAAAGCGATGAAAATTTTAGATTAAGAGCGGTTTTGGATGAAGACTACGCTAGAAAAACCCCATTTCTTGAGTTTGTTGCTTGCAATATTTTTTGCGATGAAAATGGTGTCTTGCACGCAAATTTAAAGGGTAAAAAGCAAGGCTCAAGTGCGATTGTTAATAATCTCAATCAAAATGCCGCTTTGTTAGTCGTGCCAAAAAGCGTGGATGGATACAAAAAAGGCGAAGTAGTAGAAATTTTAAAGATGGTGTGAGTTTAATCTGGCTAAATTTAGCAAATTTATACTTTGAAATTTAGGTAAATTTGGCTTTTAAAATTGCAAATTTAACTTTTGAGCTTTTTGTGAATTTGAGTCTAAATTTGCAAATCCAAATAGCAAAACTTTTAGTAAAACATTAAGCCAAAAAGGGATAATATGCTAAGAATCTGCGAACTTGTGGGAATATTTGTGATTTTGCCATCATTTTTTTGGCTTGGAATTTTACCCAAAAGCTTGGTTTTTCCAACTCTTTGGGTAGTTTGCATTTATAGTTTTTATCATCTATACCAAAACAAAATCCCCATTTTTGTCCGCTTTAGCCTAAAAGAGTTTAAGTTTATCCTAGCTAGATTTGCATTTTTTGCCACATTAATCACAATTTTTACTGCGATTTATAACTCAAATTTGCTCTTTTTATTTCCTAAAACAAACTTTAAAATGTGGCTAGCGGTGATAACTCTTTATCCTTTAGCTTCAGCTTTTTTGCAAGAGATAGTTTTTAGGGCGTTTTTTACGCTTAGATACCGCGCACTTTTTAATCACGCATACTCATTTGTCATCATAAACGCAACTATTTTTGGCTGGGTTCATATACTTTTTGGCAATTTTATCGCTGTGACTTTTACATTTTTGGGCGGTGTGCTTTTTGCTAGAACCTATCTTAAAACTCGCTCAACTCTGCTTTGTGCGGTTGAACACTCGCTTTATGGTGATTTTATCTTTACAATTGGGCTTGGGAAGTTTTTTTATCACGGGGCGTAATTTATGCTATAATACATACTTTTTGAGGATAAAAATGACAAAACAACAGATCGCACAAATCTTGCTAATAATTGGAGCAATCAGTTGGGGTGGAATTTCTACCGATTTCGCACACCATCAAACATATGAATGTTTTTAGCTTTTTGGCTATGGGATTTTTGATAGCCAGGCTGATTATGCTCTTTATTGTGGGCATATTAAGGATAAAGCCATCCAAAAATTCCATCAAATTTGGACTAATTTTGGGTGCAATTTTGTTTTGTGATTTCACACTTCAAACATATGCACTGCGTTTTACATATAGCTCATCAGTAGCTTTTATCGCTGGATTTCATATCATTTTTGTGCCTATTTTGATGTTTATATTTTTTATGGTCGCCATCTCTAAAATGACGATAATTAGTGCACTATTTGCCATAGCTGGGCTATATTTGTTAAATGGTAGTGCCTTGGGGGAGAGTTTAGCTATGCTTTCGGCATTAACATCAGCATTTTTTATCGTTTTCATAGGTAAATTTATAAAAGTATCAAATATCTATATTTTAGTCACCACCCAGTTTTTTAGTGTAGGATTTATAGCTTTAATATTTGCGATTTTATTTGAAACGCCATCGCCAAACGCTCTAAATTTGATAGAGGGTTTAGAAATCTGGTTTGGTGTGAGATTTGTCTATGTCATCATTTTTACTTCACTTATCACAAGTGTAGTGGTATTTTTCATCCAAACTGCCGCCCAACGCTATATTAGTGCGTCAAAAACTGCTCTGATTTTAGCACTAGAGCCCGTGAGTGCTGGATTGATAGGGTATTTTGTAAATTCACATTGAAATGAGAAAAATCTCATATCAAAAATTCTCATTTTAATGAGAAAAATTTACTCTAAACATTAAAAGCCAATCTCTAAACACACCTTAAAGTCTAAAACTATCACACATATAATTACTCTCTATTATCAAAAAATCACCAAGTAATTCAACCTTTTTGCTCTCTATAAATCTAATAAGTCCACCATCATCAAACTGGAAGTTGTGAAGCTTATTAAAGATTTTGTTTTCTAACTCATAAGCCCATTTATAATTAGCTTCTATATCATCTAGCATAATGCCAATATATATGCTAAAATAGATATCTTGTGCCCACTTATCTATCCCATCATCTAGGCTGTTTTGGTTTGGCACCACCCTAAGAAGTGGAAAGCTATCTGGGTTTAGGCTCGGCTCAAGTCCTATTTTAGGACTTACTTCAAACTCGCTTACAAGCCCTTTAATACGCTTTAAAAATCATATATACTCATATCCTACTCCGCATAATATGGCACTTTAACCGCTTTGCCATTAACCATAACCCTTATGTAGCCTTTAGGCTCGCTTGGTAGAGGCGTGCTTGGCAAAGTATTATTAAACTTCATTAGTCCCTTGATATCTATATCTTTAACCATAAAATTTGTTCCCCCACCGCTTATAAAGCCATCAACTTCGCCTTTAGAGTAGATCTTGCTAAAATTATCATTTATTATTACTCTCCACGCTGTTACCCCTAGCTCCATTGTTTCAAGTCCGTTTTTTAATCTTGCCATCTTAACTCCTTATCTCTTTGCTTCTTAGATCACCATACCAGATAATATTGCCATGCACATGACAAGTCCCAAACACCTCAGGCACCACTCTGCCGTTTGAGTTGGTCGGAAAACTAAACTCATCAAGCCCCACGCTTTTGGCATTTTCCATAGTTGGGGTTGGCATTAGTAGATATACCGCTACTAATGCAACTGCTGTAATTGCTGCGATTATGGCTGCAAACATACTCTCTCCTTTAAATAGTTATTGTTACTTCATCGCTTAAATATCCACCTTTATAGGCTAATTGATAGAGTCTAAAGGTGGTTTTTTGGCTAACTTCTACGCTAAAGCTCTCTTTTGTTGTCTCGTAGCTTTTTTCTATACCGCTATCAAGCAACTTTATAATTACTCTGTTTTCATTTAGCCCTTCATCTACCCCAGCTATAATATTATCTGCGTTTCTGTAGTTTGCTCCGTGAAGCCTGACGCAGTTTCGCCACATTAGGGTTACTGTGTTGCCATTTTTTGTAGCCCATAAATTGCTTGGTGCATATGGCTTTTTGGATGCACCACTATGGTTAAAGTTTAGTTTTTTAGCTTCACTGCTCATTGCAAAATTAAAGCTTTGGAAGTATAGTGTGGTGTTAGGGGATACCAAAGGCAGGGTAAGCAAATCGTTTGCATCAATTGGAGCAAACCAAACCTTAGCCCCTTTTTTATGCCTTGTGATCTTTGTTCCACTTAAGCCCCGCATTAGAGTTTTAACCATAAAAATACCCTCTCCTTTAGCTTCTCTAAACTGAAAATTTATAAACTCACTATCAATCAAGCAGGTGAATTTAATCCTTTGCCAACCAGCCCTAGAGGCTGCCACGCTCCAAAGCGGGGTTATCTCTCTAACTAAAAAGCTTAGCTCATCGCCCATTTCAGCACTTATCTCAAAGTCGCTCTCTAGCTCTCCTACGCTCCAGGGTTGCACATCTATATTGCCCCCACTTAGCCCATCTTTTACATTTGTCCTTTGTATAAAACCACCGGGCTTTGCATAAAATGGTAGCACCCCAAGCTCTTCTCCCATCTCTGCGGTTGCTTCTACTGCCCCATAGTGGGTTAACTCACCCACACTTAAATCTACAGGCTTATATAGATCTTCTTGCATGCTTGTGATATTTATGTTATTAATAGCAAATACATCCTCACACGCTTCTACTTCTATGGTTTGGCTATCTTCTTTGTCCCCACCTAAGCTTAATACCCTTATTGGCATATCTATAATGCCAAGCTTGGTGTTAGAAAAGAGCATTACATCACCAACCATTAGGTCATTAAACTGGGCACTGCTAAGACTAAATTTAAGATTAGCCAGTGGGTAGGTAAGCTTTCTTAAGAGCCTTGTTAAAACAATATTTGCATTTCTTTGGCTAGTAATTGCCATATATTCAACCTCTGTGGCTCTATTAGCTCCTAGGGTGTTTGCGGTTGCTGTATTAACCGCACTCACGCTAGCTTCTTCAAAACTACCACGCTGAGTATATTTAACAGTAACCCTGCTATAAGTGTCATCCCAGCTTTTTCTTTTTACCTTTATATTTGCGGTGTTGCTCTCATTTAAAAGTTTTAGTTTTGTGATGTCATAATTATCTCTTAGCAGTCTTAGGGTTAAAAGCCCATTTTTTGGATTAATAGCTATAACTCCATCTATGGTTCTTAATATCTCTTTTTCCCACTCGGTTGCAACTTGCGATTTACTCATCACAAAGCTAACTCCTAAGCCTTCTTTGTTTAGAGTTTGATTAGCTGTTTTAAAGCTACTCTCATCAAGTGAGCTTTTTTCAAGTTTTATCATTTTAGTTAGGATATACCACAGCACGCTTGCTGGGTTTGCGTCTCCATCTATCTCATCGCTCTCATTCCAGTTTGTGATATCTACTCTTTTTACAACGCACGAGTAGTTTGGGGCACTTCTAACATTGTCTCCGATAAAGCCATTAACCACCAAATAGGCGGTATTTTTATAGGCTAAACTCTCTTTTGTTTGACTAGATAGATAGCTATCGGCTGTGGTTTGAGTGCCATTGTAAAATGTTACTTCACTTTCGCCCTCACCACTTCCGTGGGGTTCTTGGCTTTTACCTGTTTTAGCCCTAAACTTTCCGCTACCGCTTAAATTTGGTCTAACTACTATATCCCCATCCATTCTAAACTCTAAAAGCTTATCTACCTTAGAGCATAGTGCATAAGCTAAACCTAAAAAATAAGCATAACCGACAACTTGTGATTTTTTACTACTTTTTCCCATATTAATTCCCCTTTTTTACCTTACTTTCTAAATGGCGAAGCAACTTTTTGCTAGGCAAGGAAGATGAGCTACTACCAAAGGAGCAGACTTTTGGTCTGTGACTGCCAAACATTGGAAGTCAAAAACCTTACTAGTTGCGATTAAGACTTGCGTAGCAAGGCGTATCGCTTGTAACTTTAGAATTTTGCTCTTTAGGGGTGGCTTCGCCGCCCCGTTAAAAGAACATAAAGATAAAAGAGTCATTTTAATATCCTTGTGTTATAGGATTCTTACTTGGCACAAACGCAAATCCACCGAAGTTTAGAGAGTTATTAAACTTAGTCTTACAAGTGTTTAAAAGCTTATCGCATCCTGCATAGCAATGTATCACGCTAGAGCTATTTAAATCGCTTAGCGGAAACATAAACTTAATCTCTCCAATTTTAGAGCTAACTACAAAACTCACCCTTTTATTAACCTCTACATATCCATCTTTGAAATAATTATCTGGCTTATCTATTTTAGAGCTTTTTATACTCATAAAGTCTTTGCTAAACTCACACTCGCTTCCTAAAAGCGTAATTTTAAACTTCTCTTTATCTAATTCACACCCATCTCCAAAGCACTCAAAACTGCAATTCCTGCTATAGGTTCTAAATGGCACTTTTGTTTTAAGTAGGCTTCCAAGAGTTGCAAGGCGGATAGTGGCGTCCCCCTTATCGGCATTAAACTCCACATCCTTAACTCTACCCACAAAAAGCTGTATTCCACTGCTATTTAAAACCCTTAAAAATACATTGTAGCTAGGATTAAAGTTCTTAAATAGATAGAGCGGGTAAATTTCACTAAAAGCCTTAATACTAGCTTCATCGTTAAAGCTATCACGGCTTATTTCATTTCTGCTTATAGAGACCGCTTTGTAGGTACTTCCATTATAAACTATGTCGTGTGTGCTACTTGTGTATCTGGTTATCTCACTACCCATAATAAACTCAAATAATTCATTCATCTTTTAACTCCCCATAAATGACCTATTTAAATAAAACTCCCACTTAGGGGCTAGGTTACATACCAAAAGTATGCTCCCGTCGCCCCAGCGTGAGTTTTTCTTAACTAGGCCGATTCTGTCTTGAATGCTTTTTTTTATAAACAATAGATTTGATAAATTTGGGATAGTTTTACTAAACTCGCACCGCACATAAGGGGACATACTGATAGTATGTGACCGCAGTGTGTGGTAAGAGTTTAGTGAAAATCTCTCGGCGTTTAAAATCTTACACTTCATAAAATATCTCCTTGAAATTTAACTCACATCTATACCCCACCGCTCCACTCTTTACAAACTCTATTAAGTCGCTATTAAACCTAACACTTATTAGCTCTTCAATCAGGCTACTCTCATCTAGCTCATAAGGGATTTCATCTTCTAAAATCACTATCTCTTCGCCGATTTCATTTTTTTTGATATCAATGATTTTAGTGGCAAAATTTCTATTGATTAATAGATATCTTGTCTGCCCATAAAGAAAAAAGGCTCTATTAGCAGATGGAGTGGTTATAAAACTAGATTTAGCAGCTGCTTTTTTAGCTACCATCTCTTTTTTATAGCCTGGGATAAAAAAGCTTTTTAGCCTACCTTTGTGCTCCATAAAAAACCGCTCAAGCTCTCTTAATTCGCTTAGATTGTGTAGATGGTAGCTATGGGTTATAACCCTACTTACTGGGGTGGTTATCCATTTTGTTTGGAAGTTACTACCTATTAAATTATACTCCCCACTCATTGTTATTTTTGGTTCAGCCAAAGGGGTTTTATCCCAAATTTCTCTATCTTTGTATCTCATATTAGCTCCTTAAACTCTAGATCAAAGCTTTGGATTTGGCTAGTTAGGTGCTATAGCTTATGCTTTTATTTGGTGTAGCCTTAAAAAGTGGAATGATAAAAACCCCACTATTAATAGAAATTTGCTTATCTATTGTGATGCTATCTTTGTTTAAGGATAAAATCTTAGCAAAGCTAAAATCTTTAAAATCTCTCCAAACTACTAAGTATTTATCAAACTCCCTATCTTTGGTATCGCATTTTAGGATATTTAAAGTTCCGCTGGTTTTTGATAAACTAACGCTATTCCAAAGTGGGACTAAAGAGTACATCTTTAAAGCAAAGCTTAAAAGCTCAGCCACCCCACTGTCTATCTCTTTGGTGGTTAAGCTAAATCTAACTCCTAGCTTTGGTTTTTTGCGTAGGCTAACTCTTTTTTCTTTGGAGTTGTTTGCTGTAAAGATATCTGTTTTATACTCTTTAAATCTGTATAGCCATATTTTGGGCGGTAGCTAAACACAACAGCCCTAGTGCCTTTAATGGTTATAATTATAGTTTGCTTATCAAATACAAAGGTTAGTAAGCTATTTGCGTCAATATCGCCAATATTTGAGGCTATTATGGTTATTTCTTTGTATTCCCATTTTTTGTAGATATCGCCTACCTGCGTGCCAACTACACTTAAGCCACTCCCTGCTAAGTTTATCTCATTTAAAATCATACTCTCATCACTGGCATTTCTTAGCTTAAGTTTTAAAATTTTCTCTTCTGTTATCATCTCAAAGTCTAAAACTCTATCAAGTTTTAAAACGCCCTTTTTGTCGTAGTAATGCGACCACATAGCCTTATTGTGATAGATTGCACGGCTTAGGTGTGCTGTTTTTGTTACTTTTGGTATTTCTTGAGTGACTAGATTTGATTTTTTGGTTATTTTACTTTTTGTACCACTAGAAATTTTTAAAGCATTGCTATTTAAAGCAATTTTTTTATTACCCAAAAGTCCTATTTTCATAGTTTTACCGCCAATCCAAATCTGTTTCTACTATAATCTACTGGCTTATTAGCACTATATAAGTCCCCGTGTGGCTCAAAAACTATAAATTTTTCACTCCCCATATATAGCTCTTGTTTGTTTTTAAGTCCTAAAAATCCAACTATTCTAACTTTGTCTAAAACTCCAGCGTGAGTCCATTTTTCAACATCGTTTTTGTAGTAAAACTCAGGAGCTACCATTACATTAAGTCCTGTATTTTTATCTTTTATGATTTTAACTATCTCATAGACACTTGTTGCACTTAGCTTAATGTAGTCTTTGTTGTTTATATAGTAGGGGTTTGTTTTGGCTTGGTTTTTCATGGTTGAAAGAAAATCCCCCCAATTTTGCAGATTCGTCATAATTCTACTACCTGTTATTAGTCGGTATGTATTACTATCTCCTTCATTTTGACTATTGTGCCACAAGCCCCCAATCAAAATTGTAAAAAAGGAATTTCCTTTGTAGTGTGGCAACTCAAATGGAGTAGAACTTTTTTCTACTATGCAGCGGCTATAGTTCCCATATGGATCATAACCAGCAAAGCAATCACTAAAAACTATGTGTCCACCATTATATTCGTGATTTTTACTTAAATTTGAACTAAAAAAAGGATAAGTTGCATTTTCTTTCAAATACATATTGCAAAAAAGAGTATCACTATCGCCTACAAAAACAAAGCTTTCCATATCAGAGGTTGAATTGCTTGCATAGTTAAAAAACATAGCGGTTGTGATTTTTGTGTTGCCATAGGCTGGATAGATATTTAGTCTTGAATAGCCTGGTTGATTTTCATAGTCTTTACTCTCATCAAATCCAGTTGCTCCTGCAAACAACCCAACAGGGGCTGTGTTTATATTAGCGTAATCTAGCATTATTTGGATGTAGTTTCCTACACTATTTTTTAAATAAAGCTCTGTTTTTGTCTGTTTGTTTATTATCCAGCCACATTTTAGGGCAAAAGCTCCAAAAAGCTTTAAAAAATCAAACCTATCATAACATTTTCCACTTTCTACTATCATCTCTAATCCTTTCTTATGGCAAATAAATTGTATGCGTCTTTATTAATCCCATCTTGGATTACTATATACTCATGGTCTTTTATGTTTATAGTGTCTTCACTTTTTATTTCTCCTGTGGCTACTATCTTAACAACCCCATCAAGCTCTCCATAAATTTCACCGTCAAATGTTTTTTCAGAATTGAATGTATTAATATTTTTGCTGTTATTTTTAAAATAAAAAACAGGTGTGCAATAAAGCTCCCCATTTGGATATGGAGATATATCTAAAGTATCTAAACTCCAACCGCTAATATTAGTAGATGGATTAACTATATTACCATTTATAATTAGCTTTGGGTTTTCTAAGTTGCCTTTATTAACATTGCTAAATCTAGTATTTAAATCATAGCTAGAACCAATACTAGCAAAATTTGAGCTAAAGCTCCACTCTCCACCATAAATTCTCAATTTCCCAAAATATCCTATTTGATAAACACTCTCTTTTATAAATGGGTCATTTTCATTTAGAATTTTTATAGCTATAATTATTCTATTTTTATCACAATTTAAATAGTAATCTATTTCATTATCAAGCCCCAAAATGGCTGAGTTTAAAGCCCCTTGCTGATTAGAAAAGTTTAATTCACTGCTATAGCCTAAAGTTGCACTAGCTATTAGGTTTGTATAGTCAGTTGGCACTAAAAAAACCTTGAAATTTATGTTTATTTGTTCCATTTCACTGCTACCGTTACTTTGTAAAAATATCTCTTTTTGCAAAGTTAGGTCGTTTTTAAATTTTAGATTTATTTCAGATGCATTTTTGGTGGATGAAATTTTATATCTATAATACTTATCTATGCTTTCAAAGTTTATAGTCTTTGTTATTTTGTCTTTTTATTAATATTTCTATATTATCTTCTAATACTCCATATATACTAACTTCTCCGCCGCTATCTAAATTAATAATCTCTACTCCATTAATAGCCGATTTTCTAGGTAAATTTACAAAATTTAAATTGCCTTTAGAGTTAATAGATCCGTCTATTAAACTAGCATTGCTGTTTATAAAACTTTCATTTGGATAAATCTTGTCAAACGGTGTGGTAATCTCTTTTTTAAGAGTCCACCCAGCACTTAGGGCTGTGGTTTTAATAACCTCTAACAGTTCAAACATACCTTCACATTTTCCACTTACAAACATTTAAGCTCCTTTAAATTTAGTATAATTCTTTTAAAAAAAGGATTATTTATCATCTTGCTACTCCTTTTTGGATGTTCTTACCCAGTTGGTCTAAAAAACACAAAGTCTTATTATGCATCATTTGATAGCAAAAACAGATATCTTGATAAAAAGGGCAATTGTGAGTTTTTAGGAGAGATTTCATACACCACAAAAGAGCTAAAAGAAATTTATGCAAAAACAAAACTAACCCCACCGCAAATGTTTGAAGCTTATGAAAGCTTTGCTTTATTAGCTGATGAGTTAATCGCAAATGAAACTTATAAAAGGGGTGGAAATTTATACTACTACTATAAAATTTATGATAGAAATTTAGCCCACACAGAACTTTATGAAAGAAACGGAGGCAAAATTTCAGCCAAAATGTATAAGTGTGAGTGTATCTTTGTAGATTGCCTTTAATTTTCATTTTTTAATTCCCCAGTTTGGTTTAATTTTACTAAAACATAGATTTTAAATCTTTTAACTTGATATAACATTTTTAATTACTCTTTTGCCGTTTCTACTATTAGCCCATTGGTTAAACATATCAGGATCAATTGTATTAACTATCACTACAGAGCTACTATCACTTTGCCTATTTGTGCCATTATCTTTTAAATTTGCCACATCTTTTCTGCTTAATACATACTCTCCAGTTTGGAGTATCGCAGGGACTTCATCTCTAGCTAAACCACTACCTACATATCCCCCAGTGTGAAACTTTTGAGCTTTAATTTGAGCTACTTGAGCCATACCTTGAGCAATTGCCATAGCAGCTAGGGCTGCACCTAAGATTGGGTTACCCGCACTTGCGTAAGCATTACTTGCAGCTGTGTAGGTATTAACAATTGCCTTTCCTACCATTAGGGCTTGATAAGCTCTTAAAGCTGCTTTATTTTTGCCACCGCTTGCATCATAAAACATCTTTGCTAAATTTGCTAAACCATCAAAAACCCACTCCAGCTTGGCTCATTCTTGTTTGCATAGCTAGGCGCTCAAGCTCGTTTTGTTTAGCAAGGTGGTTAGCCTGAGTATCTTCTAGGGCGGCATAGTGAGCGTTAATCCTTTCAAGCTCCATTGCATTAAACTCATCGATTGAATTAAGTCTGCTTTGAATTTGCCCCGCAATCCCCATATCATAACCCATTGCAGAGTTTAAATTTTCATAGTTTTGCCTACTTTTACCAGTTCCATATAAAGAGTTTGCTATTTGTTCGTCTGTGTAGCCACTATCTCTTAACTCTATTTCACTAATTTGCAATCTTAAATTACTTGCTCTAACTTTATCACCTAAAAGCTCATAATACCTCTTTTTGCTTCTAAGCTGTTCTAAATCCTGCTCTTTTTCTTCTTTAGCAAAATACTCACTCATTTGAAGCTCATTAAGTCCTAGTTTTTTAAGCTCTAAGCTTTTAAGCTCTCTTTGCACTCTTAAGGTATTTTCTTTATCCTCAATGGCTTTTATAGTAGGCTAACTCTTTGTTTAATTTGTCTCTTAAAAGTTTGTCTTCATCGGCTACTTTTGCACTCTTAACCTTTAGTGGTTTAACCTTGTTAATCTCTTTATTAACGCTTTTTACACTATTTTTAACATCACTTATAGTGCCAACATTTGCCACAAGGCTAACTTTAGCGATATCATCATTTTGAGCTTTTATACTCTTAAAAATTTCATTATTCTCATTTTTTACCTTCTCATACTCGCTTTTTAAAGTGCTTGTGTTAATTAACTCCTCATCTATCCTGCCAAGACTAATAGAGCTAAATCCTACAAAGCTATTAATAGAATTTATGGCGTTTTCTATCTTTTCTAGTAAAAAATTTATGGTTTGAGTGGCTTTATCTGTTGCCCAGTTTATTCCCTGAGCTACTGCTAAAGTCATACTTATTACACCTTCTCTAACTCCATTTACTACTAAAATTAAGCTTGAGCCAATTAACTGAAAACTTTTATATGTATCACTTCCAAACTCTATAATTTTACTTTTATTTTTATCTATCCAGTTTGAAAGCTGATTTAAACTATCAGCCACACCGCCACTTGCCCCACTAACACTATCTAAATCACCAACCAAGCTTAAAAGAGAATTTGAAATTTTAACTCTAGCATTGCTTATAGTCAAAGGCAGCTTTGAAAACTCATCATTAATAACATCTGCTTGATTTTGCAAAGCATTAAAAACTTCTTCTGCGGTGAGTTTGCCCTGAGCTCCAAGCTCTCTTAAAGCCCCAACTGTGACATTCATACCATCAGCTATCGCTCTTGCTAATCTTGGGCTTTGTTCTAGTATGGAGTTAAGCTCATCACCTCTTAAAACTCCACTTGCAAAGGCTTGAGATAGCTGGATTAAAGCTGCACTACTTGCACTTGCACTTGCTCCACTAATTGCTAAGGTTTTATTAATGGTATCAGTTACATTTAATACATCTTTCCCACTTACTGCTAAACTCTCTGTGGCGGTTTTTAGGGATATGTATAAATTTGCCGTGCTCTCTAAGCTTGTGGAGGCGTTTTGACTACTAGCAAATAAAGCGTTTAAACTACCACTTAATTCATCGCTATTTGCACTAACTAAATTTAGCCGTGCTTCCATAGTTTTAAAGGTATCGGCTAAATTTAAGAAGTTTGCACCGCTTATTAGCACCCCTTCTGTTAGTCTAGGAAAAACATAGTTTCCAAGATAACTAAGTTTTGAAAAATTAAAACTATTAATAGAGTCTTGCATAGTATCTATGCTAGAGCTGGTTTTGATTTATACTGGTATTAAGATTTTTAACCTGAGAATTTACAACATTTATGGTTCCAGTTTTAGCATCAACACTAATTCTTATGGTTAGGTCTTTCATATTGCTAGACCTTTTGTGGTATAATTACTAAAAAAGAAGGGATAGTTATGGCATTTTTTATTATAATTTCTTTTATAGCCATTTGGATTTGGGGCTTTAGCTTTAAATGGTATAAAATGGCAAAAATTGATGAAAAAGAAAACGGCTACAGCTTTAGCCCATTTAATGCTCTTATTAAGCTTCTTTTCTTTGGCTGGACAACGGCTTTGATAGTAGTGGCTATTCTTATATTTAATTCCCATTTTTAACCCCTTTTTAAATGCTTATTACACATTTAAGAGCTTGTTTAAAAGGGTGTAAATTTCAACTATATCAAGCTTTAATTTTTTACAATAGCTTTTGCAATAAGCGTAATTTAACCCCACACCAAACTCCTTGCTCTCTAATGCGTTAAAAAACATCTCTAAAACTTTGTATTCAAACTCACTTTTCTAAAAACACAACTCCACGGCTTTGTAAAAATGCCTTTTCACTCCCATCTTTTGGCTGTGGTGGAAACTCTTTGTTTCTAACCACTAGCTCTACAAATTTACAAAGCCTAATTAGTTTTTTTCTTTAGCACTCTCTATCTCTTTTGCTATCTCAGCCCACAATGCCTCGTGACTTATGCCTTTATTTGTTAGAGTTTTAAAAAGCCTATCTTTGTTGCCATCTATTAAAATACTGGTTCTATAAGCGTATGCAACTTCTAAATCTTTATATAAATCACTTAGATTTATCAACTCTTTTTTGAGCTTAGAGTTTGTTTTAATAAGCTCTTTATTTTCTAAAAGTAGCTTAGATTTATCCTTAAAATCACTTCTTATTAAAGCCTCATTTGTTTTAATAAGATTAGAGTTTAAATTTATTGTTTCGTTTATGCTCTCTTGCTCTTTTAGTTTTTTGCTTATCTCTAAGGTTTTGTTTTCAAGTTCAATTTTCTCAGCCAAATTTGGCTCTCTGACAATTAGATCAAAGCTCTCATCATCAATTATTAGCTCTATTTTATAGCTTGTTTTTATCACTCTATCTCCTTGTTTCTATTTTTTGCTAAACTATTTTTTAAAATAACTTAGGATAAAATAGGCTTAGTTACGCTTTTTGTGGGCGTGTTTCAAGGGAGCAGACTTTTGCGTCCGTAACCGCAGAAATACGCACAGGAAAAGTGTTAAATTTCTCAAGATTTAGAAGTTTAATTTACTCCTTATAATATGTTAGGCTAAAGTTATCATCCCCCTTATCGCTTAGTGCGAGAAATTCCCTTTCTATCACATAAATGCCGTCTAAATCAGAAAATTCAGGGGTCTTAGAGATCTTTGCTCTTGGTATGCTAAGCTTGAATATATCTTTATTATTTGCGTCTTTAAAGATAGCCTCAAAGCTCATAGTTGCCCCACTTGCAAACTCCCTAAAGCCACTCTCGCCACCACTTTCAAGCCTCATTTTTAAAGTTAGCTTTGGTTCATAATCACTCATATGAAACTCGCCGATATTTGTAAATTTCTCATAGTCGATTTTATTTCCCATCTCAAAGCTAAACTCACTTAGATTAATCTGCACCCCATTTAAACTCATAGCCCCTAAGCGTCTTATTAGAAGTGCTTCACCAGCTTTTATATCGGTGATAGTTTGTTCTCCTACTACTTCACCATCATATGCAGCTTTTATATTAAACTTCATCTCTAATTTATCGCCAACTTTGCCACTTATTGAAAATACAGCCTTTGCACCTTTTGCTTTAAATTTCCTATCAGGTAAAATCAAATCCACACTTGCAGTTTTTTGGCTATGTGTGTCTGGTGTGTAGGTGTATTTGGTAGGATTACTTGTTTTATCAGGAGTTTTTTTAAGATTTGATATTGCAAAAAGCGTATCATAAAAATCAATGTTTTTATATAAGCTTGTCTTTACATTAATATTCATTCTTCCCCAATCAGCTATAGTTACCAC
>JALFKC010000037.1 GCA_022775765.1 Campylobacter sp.
CGCTGATAAATTCCCTAATATGAAGTTTAAAATGACAGAATTTATCCCAAAAGATGATGATGAAGGCGTAGTAAAAGGCGAACTAACTATCAAGGATAAAACCTTGCCAGTTGAGCTTGAGTATGAGTTTGGTGGATACAATAAACTAGAAGATGGCACTGAAAAAATCGGCTTTAGTCTAGAGGGTGAAATCGATAGAATCGCTTTTGGTGTGGGTGAAAAAAGTGTGGCACTTGGAAGCGAAGTTAAACTCTCAATCGAAGTTGAAGCTAATAAAAAACAGTAATCATAATTCAAAATTAGGCTAATTAAAATTAGCCTAATTTATACTTTAAAACAGCCTATAATTTTAGCAATAAATTTCTCATATCACGAAAAGTAACAAAATTTCAATTTATATATAAATTCTACTTTAAACTCAACCAACAATTCAAATTCTGCTAATACTTGCCAAGACAATCTTTGTAACACCAAAGATAATAAAGAGAGCATCTACTTTAATATGAACTCTGATGGCTTTAAAGAAAAGATGATTGATTGGGTAGGAGATGATGAAGCACTACTAATCAATGATATCAATAATAACTCTATAGTTGATAGTGGATTAAAGATAGTTGGCAACAACTACAACTATCAAAGCTCACCTGATAGCTTTAGCCTACTTAAAGAGTTTGATACAAATAAAGATGCTATTATAGATAGCAAAGACTCTCATAACCTAGCCTTATGGATAGATAGAAACAAAAATGCTATTACTGATAAAGATGAACTCATATATCTTAAAGATTCAAACTCACCTATTCACTCAATAGAGCTAAACCCACTTCATACACTACTAAGTGGGTATGATAAAAACTTAAAAGTTATTAATAAATGAAAATAATATTAAAAAATAACAATACTTTAAGCTTAATTTCATACAATATGCAAATTTATAATAAAGGGATAAATTTTGAAAACCAGTGAGCTTGGAAATGAAATCTACAGAGTAAAGCGAAGCAAATTTTTTGGACATATAAGAGATTATTTATTATATATCATAGCTATATATTTGATATGTGTTGGAATATATGCAAATAACCTTAAAGGTGCAGTATTAGTGATAATATCTTTAACTGCACTTATGTTTTTACTAAACAAAAAGTTTTTTAGAAAAGTTATTTTTTATAAAAATGGCTTTTTAATATCAATTTTATATTCAAAAAAATTTCTATATACTGATTTAAATGCTATATATACATTACGAGCAAGGGGACTGTTTTTGAGAGATATAGGAAGTATTAGTATTTCATTTGAATTTAAAAAAATTTTTGATAGATTTTTGTATGAGATAGATACATCTTTAATAAAAAAAAGAAGAAGCCAAAAAGATAATAGAAATTTTCCAAGAAAAAGGAGTTAAATATGTTGAGTTTGAAAATGCTAAATTACAATATAGTTATCACTATGATTTACCACAACTTAACATATGCTAAAAATTAAATGAAAAGAAAAATCGCCACTATTATAGCACTACTTTTTGCCATTACCATTATCAGCATAAATTCCAGCGATGAGTTTAGGTATAAATTTCGTTGTTATGTTATGAGTGATTATAATAGTTGCCTTAAGAATGCTAAAAATGGTAAAAATATCAAAGCTACCCAAAAACTATGCGATTTAGGTAATGAAGTAGCTTGTTTTAATATGGGAATTTATAGTCAGTTTGAAATCAAAGATTTAAATAAATCCATAATGTATTATAAACTAGCTTGTGATAAAAATTATAGTGATGCTTGTGTTAATTTAGCCGAAATTTACGCGACGAGTTTTAACAATACGGCTAGGGCTTTTAAGCTATTTAAAAAAGGTTGTGACAATGGAAACTCTTTATCTTGCCAAAATTTGGCAATTTGCTATCTAACAGGAACTGGAACCGCAAGAGATATCAACAAATCCATAAAATACTTTAATATATCTTGCAAGAATAATATGAGTGTATCTTGTAGTAAGTTAGCAAATATATACTTTTCAGATGAATTGGGTTTGCTGGATTATAAAAAAGCTTATGATTTATATGACAAATCTTGCAGTTTAGATAACCAAAACTTTTTAGCTTGTGTATTAAAAGGATTTATGCTTTATGAAGGATTGGGGACAGATGAAAACAAAAAGTTAGGATTAGAAATTCTTAACGACCTCTGCGATAAAGGGGCAAAAGATAGTTGCTTAATACTAAAAAATATAAACGATAAATAAAATACAAATAAAGGATATATTATGTCAAAAAATGCAAATCAAATAGTAGATATTTTTAATCATGAAAAGGATAATTTTGAAGTTGCTAAAAATTCAATCAACAAAGATATAAATTCTACAATTATAAGTGGAGTAAATTCTTTCAATGATTTAGCATCAGCAGCTGGAAAATCAAATCCTACAACTAGTTCAGCTATAGCTATTATTGGATTAGAAAATGATTTTAATAAGATGGCGACTAGTTTAAAAAATGATGAACCTATAAAAGACTCCGATATTTTATCGGCACTTAGCAATATATCGGCATTAGCTTCTGTTGCATATACAGCAGAAGCTGATTACGGATTAGCACTCTTGTCTGGTTTTGCTAGTTTGATATTGGGTGGGTTAGCACTAATTACACCAGAGAATTCACACATAGCTAACGATGCTTACGATAAATCAGTAGAAATATATCAAGAAACAAAAAAATTTTGGAGTGATAAATTCGACGACATAGTTGATTATTATTCTAACCTTCAAGTTCCATTTTTCACCATATCAAGTCCAGTAGCTTATGAAACTGATGGTAAAATAACATTTGACATTACTTTAAAACAGCCATTAAAAAATGACATAAAACTTCATCTAAAAACTATGGATCAAACCGCTACAGGCAATTTAGATTTTGAAGCAGTAGATAAAGATATCATAATACCAGCAGGT
>JALFKC010000038.1 GCA_022775765.1 Campylobacter sp.
TATTGGCAATGATTTTTTGGTTAAAAACCCTGGTTTTGACTTTTTTATGGATATAAGTTCCAAAAAAACCATTAGCCTTAGGGCAAATAACAAAATCGATGTCTCAAAGATGGCAAGCGATATCTTTGGTGGTGGTGGTCACGCAAACGCAAGTGGCGGGGTAATGCCAAGTTTTAAAGAGGCGTATGCGTATGAAGCGGTCAAAGACCAAGTCCAAGCCTATATTAACCAAAAATTAAATGAAACCAAATAGAGGAAAACTATGCAAGACAAAGCGACAAATGAGGATTTGATGTATGAGATAAGCGTGCTGCTTGAGACGGTATTGATACTATCTGGCGTGAAAAAAGATTGCCTTGAAAAAGCAGTCGATCTATACATAGACAATATTGATGAGATTTTAGATGATAGCGACCTTGATGGGTATGAAAGTGTATTAGAGGTGGTGAAATTTCTCAAAGCTAATCATAGTGAGCTTTTTGCTTAATCTAAAATATTTTTTAGTTTGAATTTACTAAATTTAGCAAATTCAAACTATGTAAATTTAATCATTTTATAAATTAAACTCTCACGCAAAAATTTATACTTTAAATTCCAAATTTTTACAAAAATTCCATCGTAAATTCAAATATCATAAATTTTACACTAAAAAAACTTGACATTGTTACACTCATATTGTATAATCATCCTAGCAATTTGAAATAGAGAGTGCTAAGAATGAAAATAAACAAAAAAAGAGATTTGATACTAAAATCAATCATAGAAGCTTATCTAAGCGATAGTGAGCCGATTGGCTCAAACGAGCTTATGCTTAGGATGGATGATATGATTCCTGCTTCTACCATTAGAGTTTATTTCAAAAAACTAAGTAATGAGGGAGCTATCAAACAGCTTCACATTAGTAGTGGCAGAATTCCTACGATACTTGCTATGGTTGATTATTGGAAAAAGGTGCTTAATTTTGATGAGCCTTTAGTGATAAACGACGCAGAGATTTTTGAGAGAATTTGCAGTAAATTTGAGATTTATTGTATGATTTTTAACTCTGAAGATGAGTTTTTAAATGAAGTTATCAATCACAACGATAGATTTTTGATACTTGTATTTGATAATACTCACTTTATTATGAAATTTGACATTAGAGTTTATGAGTTTTTAAACAATCTCATCGGCTCAAGCATTAAAGAGTTAGAGCAAATTTCTATGCAAATCGGGCTTAGTGAACTTAGGCAAAATATCAGCAATTACAAAAAATCCAAGATAAAATTTGTAGCAAATGAAGTAGTAACATTTGAAATTTTCAAAGATGAGAGATTTAAATTGCTATTAAACCCAGACTTTTCAAACACCTTTTCAAAAGATATCTTGTTCTCACCATTTTTTGAAGATGGATTTATGGGGATAAAAAGAGATGTTTTGTTTGAAAACTCACACTCTACGATGATTTGTGCGGGAAGCGTGTATGAGAATTTTGGTAAATTTTTTGATTTGATAATGGAGGTAGCATGAGCGAAAAAGATTTAAAAGAGACGCAAAATTTGCAAGAGAATTTAACAGATGAAATTTCAAGCGAAGAAAAAGACAAAAAAGAGAAGCAAATTTGCGAAAATGATACTCAAACAAACAGAGTTAAATTTGACGAAGAGAGCTATATCAAACAGATTGACGCGTTAAATGATGAAAATGCAAAGTTAAAAGATACTCTTTTAAGAGAAATCGCAGATTTTGAAAATATCAAAAAACGCCTTGAAAAGGATAATCAAACCTCTTTAGCTTATGCTAATGAGAGATTTGCAAAAGATATGCTTCAGGTTGCAGACGCACTAGACGCAGCTATTGCTCTTGAAGTAAGCGATAACGAACTGGCCCTAAAGATAAAAGATGGTATGCAAAAATGCTCAGATATGCTTCACTCTATTTTTGATAAATATGGCATAACCGTGATACCAAATGATGGTAAATTTAACCCAGAAATTCACAACGCCATAAGCGTAGTAAAAAAAGAGGGTAAGGAAAGTGGCGATATAGTTGAGGTGTATCAAAAAGGATACAAGTATAATGATAGAGTCCTTAGGGCCTCTATGGTTGTGATAGCAAAATAATTTAATAAAAGGAAAGAAAATGGCAAAAGTAATTGGAATTGACTTAGGAACTACAAATTCATGCGTTGCAGTGTATGAAAGAAATGAGTCAAAAATCATACCAAACAAAGAGGGTAAAAACACAACTCCATCAGTTGTAGCATTTACTGATAAGGATGAAATTTTAGTCGGCGATAGTGCAAAACGCCAAGCTGTAACAAACCCACAAAAAACTATCTATTCTATCAAAAGAATTATGGGCTTGATGATGAATGAAGAAAACGCTAAAGAGGCTCAAAAAAGGCTTCCATACAAAGTCGTAGATAGAAATGGTGCAGCCGCAGTTGAGATAGCTGGCAAGGTCTATACTCCACAAGAGATCTCAGCTAAAGTTTTGATGAAGCTAAAAGATGACGCAAGTGCGTATTTGGGCGAAGAGGTGGTGGATGCAGTTATCACTGTGCCTGCGTATTTTAATGATAGCCAAAGAAAAGCTACCAAAGAAGCTGGAACTATTGCTGGGCTAAATGTGCTAAGAATAGTCAATGAACCAACCGCAGCAGCCCTAGCATATGGACTTGACAAAAAAGAGGCTGAGAAAATCGTAGTTTATGATTTGGGCGGTGGAACTTTTGATGTGACTGTGCTAGAAACTGGCGATAATGTAGTAGAGGTTTTATCAACTGGTGGTGACGCGTTTTTAGGTGGTGATGACTTTGATAACCGCTTGATTGACTGGCTAGTCAATGAGTTTAAAAGCGAAAGCGGAATTGATTTAAGAGGTGATGTTATGGCTATGCAACGTCTCAAGGAGGCTGCTGAAAATGCCAAAAAAGAGCTATCAAGTGCGATGGAAACAACTATAAATTTACCATTCATCACAGCTGATCAAACAGGACCAAAACACCTTATGAAATCTCTAACAAGGGCTAAATTTGAAAGTATGATAGAAGATCTTGTCGCAAAAACTATCACTACTTTAAACAAAGTGCTAAAAGACGCAAATTTAAGCACAAGCGATATTAAAGATATTGTTATGGTTGGTGGTTCAACTAGGGTTCCTTTAGTTGAAGCTGAAGTTAAAAAAGCATTTGGCAAAGATCTAAACAAATCAGTCAATCCTGATGAGGTTGTAGCAGTTGGTGCGTCAATTCAAGGTGCAGTGATAAAAGGCGATGTAAAGGATGTATTGCTTCTTGATGTTACACCACTTAGCTTAGGAATCGAAACTCTTGGTGGTGTGATGACAAAAGTTATCGAAAAAGGAACTACTATTCCAACAAAAAGATCTCAAGTTTTCTCAACCGCAGAAGATAATCAAAATGCAGTTACTATTAATGTATTGCAAGGTGAAAGAGAGTTTGCAAAAGATAATAAAAGTTTAGGAAACTTTAACCTTGAAGGAATTATGCCAGCTCCAAGAGGTGTGCCTCAAATTGAAGTTGAGTTCGACATAGACGCAAACGGAATACTAACAGTTTCAGCCAAAGACAAAGCCACAGGTAAAGCCACAGATATTCGTATTACCGGTTCAAGTGGACTAAGTGAGGCTGAAATTGACAAGATGGTAAAAGACGCTGAGGCTCACAAAGAAGATGACAAAAAGAAAAAAGAGCTGATAGAAGCTAGAAATAACGCTGATACTATGGCTTATCAAACTCAAAAAACATTAGATGAGATGGGTGAGAAAATCCCTAGCGATCAAAGAGCAAAAATTGAGGCTGCACTAAATGATCTAAAGGCTGTATTAAAAGATGAAAACGCTAGCAAAGATCAAATCGATGCTAAAGTTAGTGCTCTAAGCAAAGCTGCTGAAGAGATGTATAAATCCGCAACTCAAAACGCTTCAAGTGGCTCAAATCAAAGCTCACAAAACAAAAAAGATGATGATGTAATCGACGCGGAAGTTGAGTAAAATAAAAGGGGCACTTTGCCCCTTTGCAAGGAAAATCAATCTTTTTTAACTGTGACTGGGATCTCTTTTCCATCGATTGTCACAAACGCAGTATCGCCTCTAAAAAATACCTCAGTATCACCATCGACAAGTCTTATTCCGTTGGCAGATGGCTCTCTTTTTAGAGAGTAAATTTTGCCCTTTGTGTCTGTGAGTTTGGCAGTTTCGTAAAGATCTGTTGTGTTTAAGGTGTAAATTCCACCCTCTTTATCTACAAAAACACTCACGGCAACTTGGTCTGCAACGACGATTTGATCCTTGTCTTTGCTTACTTTGTTGGTTGTAGAACATCCTACAAGTAGTGCTGCGATGCCTAAAGCTAATAATGCTTGTCTTAACATAGCTCATCCTTTCTAAAAAAATTATCATCTTATATTATACTAGAAATTGATAAATTTGTTTAAATATTTATTTGTAGCAAAATAGTGTTAAATTTACTTGGGAATTTGAGATGAGAATTTTATTATGGCTTCTAAAAGAAGCCATAAATTTACTCTATCTTATAATCTTTTTTAAGAGTTTCAAGATCTGGGATATTTGGCAATATTTTCGCCATTTCAAGCCCTTTTTCTTCTACTGATTTTACTATATCTTCATCAGTTTTTAGATACTTTTTATCGCATTTATCTTTGTAGTCAATGCTATTTAATATACATTTGATAGTGTTTATTCTAGCTTTTTTCTTATTGTTTGCGTCGATTATAGTCCAAGGAATTTTGTCTGTATGCAAAAACATATTGTATTGAGCGACTGAGTATTCATTCCAAAGCTCTTGAGCTTTTTCATCCACTGGCGAGAGCTTATAGTTTTTTAGTGGATTTTTCCTGCGCTCTTCAAAGCGTTTTTCTTGAGTTTTTTTGTTAATATCAAGGAAAAATTTATAGATTTTTATCCCAGATCTAGAAATAAGCTCTTCAAAAAATGGCACCTCTTCTAAAAATTCCTTGGTTTGTTCTACTGTGCAAAAGCCCATAACAGGCTCAACCACAGCCCTGTTATACCAACTTCTATCAAAAATCACTATCTCACCAGCACTTGGTAAATATGAAGTATATCTTTGAAAATACCACTGGGTTACTTCCACATCGCTAGGTTTTGGAAGCGCTATGACATTGCAACCGCGTGGGTTTAGGTGCTCTCTTATGCGTTTTATGGTGCCACCTTTGCCAGCTGCGTCTCTACCCTCAAAAAGTATTAAAATCTTAAGACCTTCTTGTTTGACATAATACTGCAATTTAAGTAGCTCAATTTGCAAATTTCTAAGCTCTTCTTTGTAGCTTAACTTTTTAGCTTTTTTGTCATTTTTTTTCTCTGACATATCTCATCCTTTAAAGTGTAATAATGTTTACATTCTATAGTTATTTATTTTAAAATTTGATTATATTTAGATATTTTATATAAAATTGCTACAATTTTACACAAAAAAGGTGCTTAATGCTCAAAAAATTACTACTATTGCTGTCAATTTTTGTCTTTTCTTATGGTGAGTATATTGAACCGACTGAAGCTTTTAAGATAAGTTCAAATATACAAAATGACAATATAATTTTTGATTTTCAGATAAATGAGAATGTCTATATCTACAAAAAAGATCTAAGTTTTAGTATAAATGGCTCAAAAAACTTGGTTGAATTTGTGAATTTACCAGAAGCAATTTTAAAAGATGAGTATAAAATTTACCGAGATGAGCTTGAAATTTCTTTGCCACTTGGGCTTGTGATGGGATACTCTTCGCTTGATAAATTTGAGATCGTCACGGGATTTGGTGGGTGTGCAAATGATGGATTTTGTTATCCACCACAATTTTATAAATTTGAGTTTTCAAAGTCGCTAAATGGCTATGAAATTCAAAAAATCAAACTTAAAAATTTACCAAGACAATCTAGTTCAAATTTAGCCCAATCCAGTTCAAATTCCCAAGAAATTATTGCCAAAAATATCAGCTCAAAAAGCATTTGGATAGTGATTTTGACATTTTTTGGATATGGAATTTTACTCTCATTCACACCTTGTGTATTGCCGATGATTCCGATACTCTCATCCATCATAGTTTCTAAGTCAAACACGCCAAAAAATAGTGCTTTTTTGATAAGTCTCATTTATGTTTTGGGGATGGCTTTGACATATGCTTTAACTGGGGTTGGGGCTGCACTTTTGGGGGCGAGCCTTCAGGCTATACTTCAAATTCCTATCGTTATAGCACTTTTTTCTTTGATTTTTGTATTTTTGGCATTTAGTATGTTTGGATTTTATAGCATTAGTGTGCCAGCAGTTTTTCAAAATCGTCTAAAAAATAGCACAAAAAGTGGCTATATAGGCGTATTTGTGATGGGTATTTTATCGGCTTTAATAGTTGGTCCTTGCATCGCTCCGCCACTAGCTGGGGCTCTGCTTTATATCGCTCAAAGCAATGATATAATTAGTGGTGCTTTGGCACTCTTTGCGATGGGGCTTGGAATGGGGGTGCTACTTTTGATGGTTGGAGCTGGATTTAAAAAGTTCGTCCCAAAACCAGGATTTTGGATGAATGAGATTAATAAATTCTTTGGATTTGTGCTTTTATATATGGCAGTTTGGATGATTTCAAGGGTTATTTCACCAAATTTAACGCTTCTTATATACGCACTGCTTTTGTTTGTTTTCGCAAGTTCATTTGGGCTTTTTGAGAGTGTAAAAGGCGAGTATGACAGGGTCAAAAAAGGCATTTTAGCGTTTATTTTTGTCTATGCGATTTTGCTTATGCTAGGTTTTGCAAGTGGATCAAAAAGCGTCTTAAAACCGCTTGTTAATTTAAATCTTGGCTTTAATACCGCTCAAACCTTAAATCCACAATTTAAATATATCTCAAATTTAAAAGAGCTCGATAAATTTGTCAAAAGCTCTCAAAAACCTGTGATGATAGATTTTTGGGCGACTTGGTGTGTTGAGTGCAAAAAGCTTGATGGTGTAATTGAGAGTAGTGAAGTGGCAAAAGAGCTTGCTAGATTTGAGCTTGTTAAAGTTGATGTGAGTAAAAATTTACCAGATGACAAGGAGTTGATGAGTAGATTTAATATTTATGGACCACCTGCACTAGTGTTTTTTAAAGATACAAAAGAGCTAAAGAATTTGCAAATCACAGGTGCGATTAATAGGGATGAGCTGTTACAAATTCTCTCACAAATTTAATACTTTTCTTTAAGTTTAAACTAAATTTGTGTAAATTTAGTCATAAAAAAGGAGATATTATGCAAAGCTTGAATTTTGATGAGTTAAACGAAGATAGCTTAGACGAAATAGCAAAAACCGCTATCAAATTCAAAGACGAAATGATAAAAGATAGAAGGCTTTTGCACTCTCATCCTGAGAGCGGTTGGTTTACATTTTTTACTA
The DNA here is from genome assembly GCA_022775765.1 of Campylobacter sp. Classification (GTDB taxonomy): domain Bacteria; phylum Campylobacterota; class Campylobacteria; order Campylobacterales; family Campylobacteraceae; genus Campylobacter_B. The sequence goes on from JALFKC010000038.1 coordinate 7,408, forward strand.
CCGCATTTATTGCTAGGCGTTTGGAGAGCTTAGGATATAGCCTAAAAATGGGCAAAGAAGCGGTAAGCCCTAAGGCTAGATATGGGTTTGGAAGCAAAGAGGAGTGCCAAAAAGCACTAAATCGTGCAAAGTCCTTGCTAGCCAAAGATGATATGAGATTTCTTACGAAGATGGAAGATGGATTAACCGGCCTTGTAGCTACCATTGACACCAGTAGAGATGGCAAGACGCTTGGATTTAGGTTTGATATTGATGGTGTAGATGTGAGCGAAAGCTCTGAAATCTCACATCGCCCATTTAAAGATGGCTTTAGCTCTGATATCAAAGGTATAACCCACGCTTGTGCTCACGACGGACACACTAGCATTGGGCTTGCTCTAGCAAAATTTATAGCTAAAAATTTAGATAAATTTAGTGGTAAATTTGTCTTTATATTCCAAACAGCAGAAGAGGGCACAAGGGGTGCAGTAGGGATGGAGGCAGCCAGTGTGCTTGAAGGCATTGACGCACTTTTTGGGGCTCATATTGGAGTTGGGGTAAAGCCCATTGGTGCTATAGTTTGTGCGGTGAATAAATTTATGGCTACGACTAAATTTGATCTATTTTTAAAGGGCAGATCTGCTCACGCAGCAGGTGCACCACAAGATGGCAATAACGCTCTTTTGGCAGCTTCTAAGATCGCCCTTGATCTTCACGCTATATCAAGGCATTCAGGTGGCGAAACTAGGGTGAATGTGGGAGTTTTGAATGCTGGTGAGGGACGAAATGTAATAGCACCAAATGCGTATTTGGCGTGCGAAATCAGAGGCGATACAACTAAGCTCAATGAATATATGTGGCAAAATGCGATGAATATTGTAGATGGTGTTTGCAAGATCTTTGGCGTAGAAAGCAAGGTAGTCAAAGTTGGTGGAACCGCTGGTGGTGATAGTAGCAAAGAAGTTGGCGAGATATTTTATGAAAGTGCGATTAAATCGCCATTTATCAAAAATGAGCTCATCCAAAAAAGTCGTGAGCTTAGTGGGTGTGATGATTTTTCGCATTTTATGTATAATTTACAGCAAAAAGGCAAAATAGCAGGTTATGCACTACTCGGGACGAATCTTAAAGCAGGTCATCACAACTCTTGCTTTGATTTTGATGAAAATGTGATGGTTGTTGGACTTGATCTGTTTATAAGAGTGGCTTTTAGACTTAACAAAAAGTAAAAGAGATAGGTTGCAAATTATATTGCAACCCAAGATAATCTAAAAATGAAATCCTATAGAGGTTTGTAAGGTTGCATTGTTTTGACTATCATAGCTAGCTCCAGCTTTAAAAACCCATTTGCCATTATCACTCATTTTAGAAATTCTCAAAGCCATCGCAGACTCACTCTCAAAATATCCCCTACTTAGTGAAAGCATACCTTTTCCAGGAATTGTGGATTATATGATCCCACCCAAAGCCACCGCAGAAGCCACGTCCGCTCTTGCTTCGTCTCTGAGCTCTTTGATATTTTCATTTGTTACACGCATTGCTTGGTTTAATTGGTTTAGATTTACCGAATCCGTGCCTTGAGTGGCTGAGGCGAGATTTGTGATTTTGGTGCCATTCATATTTATGCATCTGCAGTGATAGCTGGGTCTGCTTTGCCATTTTTGCCTGTGATTTTGATACCATCTGATGAAATTTCAGTTGAGGCTTGGCTATTTTTTACAATAATGCCATTTTGATTTAGAGTTGTTAAGCTAGTTTCATCGCCAAATTTAACATTATCAGCCAAAGAGACTCTTATGCTATCACTTCCTTTTCTATCAAGTCTAACATTTTCTCCGGCGATAAATTTAATCTTTTTATCTTTTATATCACTATCATCGCCTTTTATGATTTTTTTGCCATCCGCAACTGTTTCACCACCATCATTTCATACGCCAATAGTGGTTATAAAATCTTTCGCAGAGTCATTGATTTGATTTCTTACATATTGATACACATCCGCCTCACTTACCGCATTTGAGCTATTTTGAGTGATTTTTGTATTGTCACTTTGGATATTGCCATCTATATCAGTAGTGATATATACTCTCCTAAATTTACGCCATCTTTATCCATTTTGACTTCGCTATCTTTTATGGAAATTTCAGTCGTTGCAGTTAAGCTAGTGGCTTTAAACATTTGCTGTAGCAATTCTTAAAACACCATCATCATCAAAATATGTCATAATATTTTTGCCACCGTCAAAATTTTTGTTTTCTGTATTTTCATCCGCACCTTTAATTTGCAAAGTTTCGCTGATTAGTTTTTCATTGCCGATATTAGTCCTGACTTTTATTTTGCCACTTTTTTCCGCGATTGTGCTTTCTAAATTTGAAATTTTTTCATATAGTTGCGAACCATTTATAGCGTCTGTGCTAGTTTCAGAAATTTCACCATCAGCTAAATTTGTGATTTGTTTCCCGCCCATATCAAGCTTTTCATTTGTCATCTCAACAAAGCCAACTTTTATGCTTTCTTTAGTTATTTGTGGTGAATTTTTTAATGGTATTATCTTTATCTACAAATTGAAGTCCGGTTGAATTTAATAAAACTTTGTTTTTATCATTACCAACAAGTTCAACGCTTGATAAATTTTTAAAATCACTATTTAGTGAGTAGGTTATATTATTATCTTTGGCATTATATGAGACAAAATTTTCATCTGATATATCTTTTTCTGCTAGAAAGGTTATTTTATTATCATCAGCTTTTATCTCATCAAATGTGCCATTAGAATTTGCTCTTATGCTAAATAGGGTTGCGTCCTTGTCGAGTTTTTGATCAACTTGGCTAAATGCACTTTTGAGTTGGGCGACATTGACCGCGTCTGCATCATCTGAGTCTGCTGCTACACTTGTGATTTGGCGAGTGACATTGTGCTCTTTGCTTCCTTTGACAAAGTTACCCACTGAAACTGTTGCAGCCATAAAATACCACTCTCCACCTTTTGATGGAGTATCTTGATTGAAGTTATATCCAGCTACGCCTTTGTCTCTATTGGATAGAGAGTTTGCACCCAGGGCTAAGCTGTTTTGTATAGTAGCTTTAGTATTGTAGCCAATAGCGTTGAGGTTATTTGCTGTGGCTTCAGCCTCCATTCCTATGGCAGCAGAGTTTTGCCTCTTGGCAAACGCTCTTGTTTCTATAGCAGTAGCGTAGGAATTGCTTAGACTTTTACCTGTGGCAAATTCTGCTTTTCCTTCTAGATTGTTAAAAATTGCTATTTGGCTTGGATTGCCAGCTATAGCTCTTGCACCAATGGCAGTAGAGCCGTTATTATAGCTTGAGAGTGAGTTTTATGACAACCACACCACATTACCTTTGGCAAAAGATGGTGCGTATGTTGGGCCGCCTTTTGCTTCGCTTCTTGGCTTTAGCCCACCACTAGAATCATCGCCACCTATAACGATAGAACCTATGCCATCTACAAAGGTATCATTTCCTATGGCTGTAGAGTTGTATTGCATAGATTTAGCCCTTGTGCCGATAGCAACAGACTAAGAGCCTTTGGCGTAGGAGTATGGTCCTATAGCAGTTGCACCCATATAGCTATTGCTTCCACCAAATGATTGAGAGCCTATACCTACGGCGATTGAACCAGGACTATAAGCTAGAGAATTTGTGCCTATGTTTATAGTATCTGACCAACTTGAGGTTTTAGCACCTATATCAATGTAGCCTTGTGCGGGACTAAGAGTTCCTTGTTTGCCAGCATTAGTTCCTAAAAATATAGAATTTGTTGAGTTTGTGCCAACTTCTATATCCTTGCCGATGACTAAGGCGCTATTGCTTTTATTTTTGACATTTTTGCCAATAGCGATTGCATTCTCAGCACTAGCGTTTGTGTCGTTTCCGATGCCTATAGAGTATTTGCTTTTGGCATCTGCACCTTTGCCAATAGCCACAGCAGTATCTCGCCTTTTGCTACTTTAGGATTCTCCTCCATAGGCACCGTCAGCTAAGTAGGCTAAGAGATTTGGCGTGGCTACACATAAAAGTGCACACACGAGACTTATTTTAATTTTGTTTTTGACAACACACTTGTTGTTTAATTTGAATTTTCTATCCATAAAATTCCTTAGGATTGTAGTAAGATTGTTTATTTTGCAATATTATTAATTAATAATAAATTAAATCAAAAAATTAAATTTTTTAGATAAAAATTAAAATCCTTGCAGATAGAGAGTTTTGTAGTTTTGGCAGCTAACACTATCTCCAAATTTACAGCCTTTGGCATAAAAATCTTTTGAAATAGTTAAATTTTGGTCTATAAATTCATTATTTGCGTAAATTTTCCCTAAATTCTTGCAAGGGTTAGTCTCACCAAATTTACAAGCTTTTTTTAGATAGTCTATTTTTTCATCGCCAAAAAGTGTAGCCAACTTAAGGCAAGAAGCGGTGTGTTTTTTATTACAGGCAAAATCTAATATCTCTCTTGCTTTTGTTTGGTTTAGAGATATTTTTGGATTTAGATAAATCTCTGCTAACTCGGTGTAGTTTTCAAATACACCAATTTTGCAAGTTTCATCTAAAATTTCAATGCCTTTTTTGGTGTCAATTTTAACGCCTTGCCCGTTTAGATAGGTTTTGGCTAAATTTTTGCAGCCATTTGTTTCTGTGTAGGATTTTTTGTCTTTGATGCAACTTTTTTGAAGCATTGTGTAAGCTTTAAACTCATCTTTTTCCGTGCAACACCGTTTTCAAGCATAATTCCAGCATTCAAACAGGCATTTAAATACCCATTTTTGTAAGATAGAGTGAAGTAGTTGTAAGCTTTTGTTTTATTCATATCAACGCTGTCTGCATTTAAAAACATAGACCTAAAATATAGCAGCTCTTTGTATTGTTTTTAAAACAGCTATTTTTAAGCAAATTTAATGCTATATCATACTCGCTGACACTTTTTGCATTTACCGCTTTTTGTAAATCATCTGCTTTTATCAAAGAAAAAAATAAATAAAAATATAATAAAAATTCTCATTCGAAACCTTTAAATACAAAATAAATGCAAATTATAGTAATTTTTGATAAATTTGAGTAAAGATATAAATTTACCTTAAAATTTGATGATAAATTTAAAAATATTATTTAAGTTGCTTACGCAGATATATTTTTATAAACCGTTTGCAAAATTTACCTAGATTACCAAAAAAACTGCTTTGCATCTTAAATCAATAGATTAAAACTCTAAATTTGAAGTCTAAAATTTTCACCCAAATAATATTTTCTAACCAGTTCGTTTTCAGCGACCTCTTGTGAGTTTCCGCTAAACAAAATTTCCCCATCTTTCATCACATACGCTCTATCACAAATCGCCAAAGTCTCTCTAACATTGTGATCTGTTATCAAAACACCGATATTTAGATTTTTAAGCTCTTTTACGATATTTTGGATATCGCCCACCGCGATAGGATCGACCCCAGCAAACGGTTCATCAAGAAGTAAGAAATTTGGCGTTATCACAAGACTTCTTGCAATTTCGCACCGCCTTCTTTCGCCACCACTAAGGCTTACTCCAAGTCGGTCTCTAATTGGTTCAATATTCAAAAGATTTAGCATTTCATCGACCTTTGCTATCGCTTCATCTCTGTTTTTGTAATTTATCTCAGCAGCTAACAAGAGATTTTCTTCTACGCTTAGATCCTTAAAAACGCTACTTTCTTGAGGTAGATATCCTATGCCGTTTTGAGCTCTTTTGTGAAGTGGCATTTTGGTGATATTTTCGCTATTAAGCAAAATTTCACCACTTGTTACAGGGATTAGCCCACACACCATATAAAAAGTCGTCGTTTTCCCAGCACCATTTGCCCCAAGTAGCCCTACTATCTCACTGCTTTGAATTTCCATAGAAATTCCTTTGATAATTTGCGTTTTTTTGATAGTTTTTTTTAGATCTTTTACTTCAAGTTTATGCAAGTTCTACCTCGTATTTTCGTTTATTATTTAAATTTGTTATGTTGATTGTGTTGCACTCTAGCCCTAAATTTTCAAGCCTAGCTTTCAAATCATCATTACCCCACTCAACAAGATGAAGTCCATCTTCAAAAAAGTTCTCAAAAAGCCCATTTTGCAAAATTTCATCAATTGAAGTTTGATATAGATCATAGTGATAAATTTGCCCGTAATTTTGCATAATAGAAAAGGTCGGCGAAGTCACATTTGCACTGATTTCACGCGATTTTACTATCTCTTTTACGAGAGTAGTTTTGCCACTAGCTAAATTTCCTCTAAGCAAAATCACACCTTCATCTGGCAAGAGTTTTACAACGCTAGCAATCTCACTCTCGCTAAGGATAAGCTCATATTTTTTTGACATATTTATCCTGTTCGTTTTTGGGCGTATTTTTGATGGTTGGAATTTGCAAAACTTCATAATTTTGCTCACCATTTAAAAACTTAATATTTATGATATCGCCCACTTTAACCTCTTTGGCTGGTTTGACTTGAGTGCCATTAATATAGACAACTCCGCTTTTACACATATCTTCGCTAACTGCACGCCTTTTTGTGATATTGACTGCATTTAAAAATTTATCCACTCTCATACGCGTAATTTTATCAAAGCAATCTAAAAATTTAGCTAAATTCAGCCTGTTTTATTGTTTTTAAATCTCTAATAAGCTAAAATATTACCCATTTTAGAAATTTCTTAAGGATAAATTTATGAAAAAAGATGTAAAAAAAGTAGTTTTGGCATATTCGGGTGGACTTGATACTAGTATCATCCTAAAATGGCTTGGTGATGAGTATGGGTGCGAAGTTGTAACTTTTACTGCGGATATCGGACAGGGTGAAGAGGTAGAACCAGCTAGAAAAAAGGCTCTTAGTTTAGGTATAAAGCCTGAAAATATATTCATCGAAGACTTAAGAAATGAGTTTGTAAAAGATTATGTATTTCCAATGTTTAGAGCAAATGCACTTTATGAGGGTGAGTATTTGCTAGGAACTAGCATAGCAAGGCCACTTATCGCAAAAAGACTAGTTGAAATCGCTGCAAAAGTTGGCGCTGACGCGATAAGCCATGGGGCAACTGGCAAAGGAAATGACCAAGTAAGATTTGAACTAGGTGCTTACGCTCTAAACCCCGATATCAAAGTGATAGCACCCTGGAGAGAGTGGGATCTAAACAGCCGCGAAAAGCTCTTAGCTTACGCTAAAAATAATGGTATCGAAATCAATACAAAGCCTGGCAAATCACCGTATTCAATGGACGCAAATTTACTTCATATATCTTATGAGGGACTTGTGCTTGAAGACCCAAATCACGCACCTGAAGATAGTATGTGGCGATGGACTAATAGCCCAAAAACTGCCCCTGATAGCTCTGAAGTGATCGAACTAACATTTAAAAACGGCGATATAGTTGCGATTGATGGTAAAAACCTTGAGCCTTATGAAGTGCTTACAAAATTAAATGAACTTGGTGCAAAGCACGGTATCGGTAGGCTTGATCTGGTAGAAAATAGATATGTGGGTATGAAAAGTAGGGGGTGTTATGAAACCCCGGGTGGAACTATTATCCTAAAAGCTCACAGAGCTATGGAAAGTCTAACCTTAGATAGAGAGGCTGCACATCTAAAAGATGAGCTTATGCCACACTACGCAAGCCTAATCTACAATGGCTACTGGTTTAGTCCTGAAAGACTTATGCTTCAAGCTTTGATTGACAAATCTCAAGAGCATGTAAATGGCAAAGTTAGGCTTGAGCTTTACAAAGGCAATGTTATAATTCTAGGTAGAAGTAGCGATACTGACAATCTATTTAATACCGCATATTCGACTTTTGAAGAAGATAGTGTGTATGATCAAAAAGACGCAAATGGCTTTATTAAGCTAAATGCACTTAGATTTATTATAGCTGGCAAAAACGGCAGAAAACTTGATTAAATTTAAAGGAGAGAGATGAAAGTATTACTTATAAAAGATGTAAAAAGTTTGGGTAAAGCAGGGGAAATAAAAGATGTAAAAGATGGCTATGGCAATAACTTTTTGATAGCAAAAGGTTTAGCAAAAGCTGCTACCAACGAAGTTATTAGACAGTATGAGGCAAATAAGAAAAAAGAGGCCGAAGAGCTTAGATACGAGATAGAAAATATCAAAAAATTAGCAAGTGAGCTTAATGACATAAGGGTTATTATCAAAAAACAAGTTGGCGTAAATGACGCACTATTTGGCTCAGTTACAAAAGATGAAATCTCAAATGCACTCAAAGAGCAAAAAGGCTATGATATCGATAAAAAGCTTCTTGATATAGAGACTGTAAAAACCATAGGAATTTACGATGTCAAGGTGAAATTTAAACACGGAATTCAAGGTAAATTTGAGATAAAAGTTGAGGCTGAGTAATGTTTGAAGCGACAACCATACTTGCCTATAAGGGCAAAAACGCTTCAGTTATTGGCGGAGATGGGCAGGTTACTTTTGGGCATACAGTTTTAAAAGGAACTGCTACAAAGATACGCAAAATCGGTCAAGATGGTAAGGTTTTGGCTGGTTTTGCAGGAAGTACAGCAGATGCGTTTAATCTTTTTGATATGTTTGAGGGGTGTTTAAGCTCAGCCAAAAATGACCTTCTAAGGGCAGTTATTGAGTTTAGCAAAGAGTGGCGAAAGGATAAATATTTAAGAAAACTTGAAGCTATGATGATAGTCCTTGATAGAAAACATCTGTTTTTATTGAGTGGAAATGGCGATGTAGTTGAGCCAGATGATGATAAAATAGTAGCTATTGGAAGTGGTGGAAACTACGCACTTAGTGCGGCTAGAGCACTTGATAAATTTGGGGCTTTGGATGAGGAAAATCTCGTTAAAGAGAGTCTTAAAATCGCCAGTGAAATTTGTATCTATACAAACTCAAATATCAAAACTTATGTGTTAAAGGATAATTAATGCTTCTTCCAAAACAGATAGTAAATGAACTTAATAACTATATAATAGGACAAGATGAAGCCAAAAAAGTCATAGCTGTTGCACTTAGAAACAGATATAGGCGAATGCAGCTTGATGAAAATATGCAAAATGAGATAATTCCAAAAAATATTTTGATGATAGGCTCGACTGGCGTTGGCAAAACTGAGATAGCTAGGAGACTCTCAAAGCTTTTTGGATTGCCATTTGTAAAGGTTGAGGCTAGTAAATACACCGAAGTTGGCTTTGTTGGTAGGGATGTTGAGAGTATGGTTAGAGACCTTGCTATGGCGTCACTAAATTTAGTAAAAAATGAAGAAAAAGAGAAAAACAGAGACAAAATAGATGAGTATGTAGAAAAGATTATCCTAGAAAAGCTTCTTCCGCCACTTCCAAAAGGGGCGAGTGAAGAGAAGATGGCTGATTATGAAAAAAGCTATCAAAAAATGCTACAAAGGCTAAATAGCGGACAGCTTGATAATCTAAATATTGAGATAGAGGTTTCGCAAAGTGCTTTTGAATCAAACCCAAATTTGCCACCTGAGATGGCGAATATGCAAGAGAGTTTCATAAAAGTTATAGGAATTTCAAGCAAAAAAGTCAAAAAAGAGCTGCCTATAAAAGACGCTAAAATCGCACTTCAAAGTGAAGCAAGTGATAAAATACTAGATATGGAACGAATAAAGCAGGATGCCTTAAAAAGAGCTGAAAATCAAGGCATAATTTTTATAGATGAGATCGATAAAATCGCCGTTGGCTCGTCAAACTCAAGACAGGACCCAAGCAAAGAGGGCGTGCAAAGAGATCTGCTTCCAATAGTTGAGGGAAGTAGCGTAAATACCAAGCTTGGTGTATTAAACACAGACCATATACTTTTTATTGCTGCTGGAGCTTTTCATATGAGTAAGCCAAGCGATTTAATTCCAGAGCTTCAGGGACGTTTTCCGCTTAGAGTTGAGCTTGATAGCCTTGATGAAAACGCACTTTTTGAGATACTTTTTAAGACCAAAAACTCACTTCTTAAGCAGTATCAAGCACTTCTTAGTGTTGAGAATATTGAGATTGAGTTTAGTGAAGATGGTATAAGAAAAATCGCTAAATTTGCAAGTCTTGCAAATGAAAAAATCGAAGATATCGGTGCTAGAAGGCTTCATACTATTATGGAAAAGCTTCTTGAAGATGTTGGGTATGATGTTGAAAAATACAGTGGCAAAAGTCTAAAAATTGATGCAGAGTTTGTAGAAAATAAGCTTGACGCTGTGGTTTCTAATGAGGATTTGGCAAAATATATCTTGTAGGATAAATTTATGGAGACAAAAAGTGGTTTTGTATCTTTAATTGGTAGGACAAATAGTGGCAAAAGCAGTCTGATAAACTATCTTGTGAGGGAAAATTTATGTATGGTCTCTCATAAGATAAATGCCACTAGACGCAAGATTACTGGCATTGTAATGCATGATAAAACTCAGATAATCTTTACTGACACACCAGGACTTCACAAAAGCTCTAAAATTATGAATCAAACTATGATCGAGCTTGCCATAAAGTCAATCGGTGATGCGGATTTAGTGCTTTTTGTTAGTTCGGTTAGCGATGATACTAGAGATTATGAAGAGTTTTTGTCTAAATTTAGCAGTGTTAATCATCTACTAATTTTGAGTAAAATCGATACAGTTAATAAAGAATTTTTGTTTAAAAAGATGCAAAGTTATTCTAAATTTAGTAGTTATTATAAAGGTCTTATCCCACTTAGTATCAAAAAACAAGCCTATAGAAAAATTTTGTTAGGTGAGATAAGCAAATATATACCACAAAATGAGTATTATTACCCACCTGATTTGATAAGTGCGACAAACTCAAAAGAAATTTATAGAGATTTAATCTTGCAAGCGGTGTATGAATCAGTAAGTAGTGAGATTCCATACTCAACAGATGTTATTATAAATAAAGTTGTAGAAAAACCAAATCATATACTTATTGTAGCTGATATTATAACTGATAGTGATTCTAAAAAAAGCATACTGATTGGCAAAGATGGGGTAGCTATAAAAAGAGTTGGAATTAGGGCTAAAAAATTGATTGCAGCATTTGAGAATTTAAAAATTTCCATAAATTTACGCGTTTTAACAAAAAAAGGATGGAATAGTAATGAAAATTTAATAAAAAGAGAGTTTATATATTGATTTTTTTTCAAAATTTCAGTAATCTTACAAAAAAGAAGTTTTTTCAAACTTCAAAACTATAGGAGATAGTTTCAAATGGCAAAGGAAAATAAAAGTTTATCTATTGTGGTTATCAATAGAATAAAAGGCAAAGCGTATAAGTTGCAAAATAATAGGTTTTTTGCTTTTGACCTTGAGAAGGCAAAAAGCGATAGAGAGTTTTACATCTCTTATATAACTAATAAAGATGTAATGACTGCTAGTATTGTGGTTCCAAAGACAACGCCACCAGAAGAGATGGATGATGTTATTGTGGTTAAGACCTATGAAGAGTTAGGTCTTGATACCGCACTTGATTATAAGATAGTCTATTCTCAGTCTCAAAATGAGTCCCCAGAAAGTCTGTTTTTTAATGTTTTTGTTACCAATAATGATATAGTAGCAAATGACCTATCTCCAATAGTTGCCAACACCGAGTATATAGATTATTTAGCATATTCGCCATTTTTGATGAGAGCACTTTATCAAAGAGGAATTTTAACTGCAAATAATGTTGATGAGTGCTTTATATATTTGCAAAGAAATGACGCATTTTTGGTAGTTTATAGAAATGGTGAGTATTTTCAGTCTAGATCGCTTAGATTTAATCTAAAATATCTCTGCGATAAATTTTCTGAAATAAGTGGCAATAGAGTTACTGAAGATGATTTTAATGCTATGCTTAAAAAAGATGGCATAAATCTTGAAAATCCGGCTGAGAGAGACTATATAATTCAAATTTTTGATGATCTGTTTTTTTATGTAGGTGATGTAATTACTAGTATTAATAAAATTTACAAAACAAATATCAAAAATATCTATTTTGGCACTGACATTGGCAATATTAAAGGTGTTGAAATTTTTATCCAAGATAGACTTGGGCTTGAATATAAATCATTTGAGTTCAATATAGCTCTAAACACTAAAGAATTTGATGATATTACTCAGCTTGATATGCTGATGGTGCTTACAGCTCAAGCTTATTTGAATGAGCTTGATGATGAGTTTAACTTCTCAATGTTTCTTAGGCCACCGCCATTTTCTCAAAGAACTAGTGGAAGGCTTTTGATGGCAATGTTGGCAGGGGCTGCGATAGGCTTTGCATATCCAGGTTTTCAGTTTGCATATGGCTACATAAATGAGATGCAAACCAATAAAAAGACTGAAGAGTATAACATAGCTCACGCTGAAGAGACGAGAATTAAATCTGCTATTGAAGCTTTAGAAAAACAGATAGCTCAAACAAACGAAGACACTGCAAAACAAGGAGAGCTTTTGCAAGATAAAGAGAATAAACTTACAAGTATTTTCAATAAAAAAGTCAATTATCCTATGAAAGGATTTGCGATTTATGATATGACTAATTTTGTAAATAATCAAGATGGTAATCTTATAGCATTAAGTAGCAAGGATAATAATATAACTTTTACTGTCAATACCAAAACAGACAAAAAAATGACTGAGCTTTTAAAAGAGATAAGTACCTCTGGCAAATACTCTGTCGCTACTAAAATTATTCATAATAGTGACAAAAATGCCACTAGAAGTGATAAGTATGAGAGTAATATTACATTGGAGATATTGTGATGAAAAATAGAATTTTAGATAAAATTGATGAGTATTTTTTAGGAAAAGCACCTAAAGAAATAAAAATGTATATAGGACTAGGTGGTCTTGTGTGTGCTGGACTTATGTATCTTGCTTTTTCAGCTCAATCACAGGATTATTTTGAGACTAGTCAAAGTAATCTCAATAATATAACTCAAAAATTAAATGAAACAAATACCTATTTGTCAGACCCAAAAATAAGTGGCCCAAATGGTGACGATATGGAATTTGGTATTAATCAAAAAAAACAAGCCTTAAACTCTGCTAAAATTTCACTTGAAGAGCATATTGATGCTAATAGGTATTTTGATGGAAAGTTGGCTGAAGTTTCGAGTGTAACATATAACGAAAAGAACTGGGCTAAATTTTTGGATATGCTTACAACTATTGCTCAAAGAGAAAATATTAAGGTTTTTGCTATAAAATCAGAGACAAAAGTTCCTGAAATAGGTAAAGTCCAGCAAGTTTTAAATAGTAGGGTTCAAATAGCTGGGAATTTTGCTAATATGCTAAGATATATTAATGGTATAGAGGAGTCAAATATGGTTGTGGATATTAACGGCCTTGATTTAAACTCAACTGATGGTGAGCTTTTTGGAACTATAGATTTGACCCTGTGGGGCATAAGATATGGGTATAACTCAGGTAATGCTTCTGTAAGTAGTGTTAATTGAAAGGTTTAATATGAAAAAAATAGTATTTTCTTTGTTTGCTTTAAGTTTAGTTCTTTTTGGTGCTGAAATTATAGATAGGCAACATTATGATAGGATATTTAATCAACTAAATGCAGGTAGAGTTGGTCTTAGTCCTGAACAGATTGCCTCTCTTAAAAATCCGTTTCCAATGTCTTTGAAAAAGTCTATTTCAGAGGATAGCAATTCAACTGGATATACTCTTTATGGAATTTTTGCAAATAGAGCAAAGATAAACGATGCGTGGTATGAGATCGGGGATGAGTTTGGTGGTTATGAGTTAAAAGAAGTTAAAAATAAAAGTGTGATTTTACAAAATGATACACAACAAATTGAATTAAAATTAAATCAAGGAAAGAAAAATGTTACAGTTTCATATAAATAAAAAACTAAAAATCTTTAGTATGGCTTTGGTTTTGGGTCTATGTGTTTCTTCATTGCAGGCTAACAATTGTGATAGAAGAGCTCTTAGTATGCAAATAGATAACGCAGCAACCATAAATGAGGTTTTAACTCAACTATCAAATGTTTGTAGTTTTAGCACGGTTGCAAAAGATGCTTTGGCAACACAAGAAATGGAAAGAGTTATTAGTGGGGTTAATATTAAAGACAAAACTCTAAATCAGATTTTTGAAATTATACTTACAAAAAATAATCTTAACTATGAATTTCGCGACAATGTTTTAACTATCTCTGGTCTTTTTACAAAAACTTTTAAAATCGATTATATCCCATCTGTAAGAGAGGCTAGTGCAATTACTAGATCATCAGTAACTTCAAGACCGATATCGATTGATGATGCTGAAACGACCGAAGGTGAAAAATCGGATAATGAGATTGTAACTACTGAGAATTTTGATTTTTGGAGTACCATTAGTGAAGAGATAACTTTGGTGCTAAATAATGGAACTGAAAATTATGCTGCAGTTGCACCTATTATCAATAGAAATGCTGGACTTGTCACGGTAACAGCAACTAAATCACAACTAAATAGGGTAGAAAAGTATGTAAATGAACTTCATAATAGACTTCAAAAACAGGTTATGCTCGATGTTTCTATTATAGCTGTTGATCTTCACAATACTTACACTACAGGAATTGATTGGAGCAAATTTGAGCTTGGCTTTAATACATATTTAAATGGCAATCCAGATACACCAAGCAGATTTAGCTTTGGAAATAGATACGAGACTCCTCTTGTCAGCCAAGCTGCACAATATCAAGATTTTAAGATTGGTAAAGATGCTCAAGGTAATGATATTACAATAACAAGGATGACAATGCCAGAGAGATATGAATGGGGTAATATCATGAGTACAAAAGCAAGCGATGCTCTTGGAACTTGGGCAATAGGAGCAAATCTTAATTTTAATATCAATGGTATGATAAATTTCCTTGAGACAAAAGGTAAAACAAAAGTTATCTCAAGTCCTAAAATTGTTACTTTACATAATCAGCCAGCTCTTATCTCGGTAGGAACAAACCTAAATTATCTTCTTTTAGAATCTCAAAAAACTGGAACTGGAACAGATACAACTACAGATATTGACACAGAGCAATACACCTCTTTTGTTGGAATTTTGCTTAATATATTACCTCAAATTTCAGATGATGGTAAAATAATGCTTAGAGTTAATCCATCAATAAGTGAACTTGTTAACGAAGAAGATAAATATATACCAAAAGGTGCTGCAAGAAATGTTGCTCCTGATACTTATGAGAAAAAATTATCAACCGTCGCTTATGTTAACGATGGAGACACTGTAATTATAGGTGGTCTTATTAGTCAAAAAAATGGAAAGAACAATACAAATGTTCCGGTTTTAAGTTCTATACCGCTACTTGGAAAACTGTTTAAAAGTTCAGAAGATATACTATCGGTTACTGAACTTGTATTTGTTATAACACCAAGACTTGTTAACGCTCCTAAACCTATGAGTGAGTCTTTAAAAGAACTTGGATATTCTAAATCAACATATGAAGAATACTAACAACGACTATACTCTTATAAAAGATATATTCATAGAAAATGGTGAATCTGGTGATTTTGTCAATCTTGATAAGTCAAGATTGGCTTATCATAGAATTGTGAGTGCACTTCAAAAACCACTCAAACTTATACTTTTTTATGGTAAGCCAGGAAGTGGCAAGACCTTTTTGCTCAATAAAATCAAGCTTGACCTTGATAAAAAGCTAAAAGTCGTATTTTTGCCACAACCATTTTTTGATGAAGAAGAGTTTTTTATGGAAGTTTATAGACAAATTTTTGCTACTATGCCAAAAACTAAACTCGCTGATTATGCGACATTTATTCGTATCTATAAACAGATGCTTGAACTTGATAGTAATAGTAGTCTCAATGTTGATAAGGTAGTGATTTTGCTTGATGAGGCTCAACTTTATCCTGTAAATTTGATAGAAAAAATTAGGCTTATGGCTGATACTAGACTTTTTAAATTTCTTTTTACAGTTCATAAAACTGACGAAGAGGATGTATTGGCAAAAGATTATTTTAAAACTAGAATTTGGGAAAGTATTGAGCTTCCAAACTCTAATCTAAATGAACTTAAGCTTTATATAGAAAAAAAGCTTCTTTTTCATAAATTTCATAATTATTTTATGATGTATGATGATAAGAATTTTGATCTCATCTATGAACTTACGGATGGAAATTTAAGAAACTTAAATAAATTGCTGTATAAATTATACGAACTATTTGAATATTATGAATTATACCAACCTACAAATATTAATCCGGTTGGTATCAATCATAAATATATAGAGATGGCGGCAATAAGTGCAGGATTAATCAATGCTTGAACATTATGAAGTTGTAGAGCTTGAAAAAAAGTGGGAAAATTATACTAAATCCAAAACTAAAGATGGTTTTTTACAAAAAATAAATGAATTTGCCAAGCAAAATATGGATAAAACAGTGATAATTTTACTTTGCATAATCGCTGTTGGTGCTGGGGCTATAGTTTGGTTGATGGGTTCAAAAGACGGCGAAGTTGCACAAGCTTTAGAAGCAAATTCAACTATAATATCTTCTGCACTAGAAGCAACCCCTGAAACGACAAAAAAGAGTGCTATTGTAGAGACAAATTTAACAGCAAATCAAGAGATTGGCGAATCTTTTTCATACCCTAGAGCCTCATTGCAACTCAACGATATAGGTATCAGTTCAAGTGTCGATAGCGGTGGTTTTACTATAAATAATACATATAATGCAGATAGTGCTAACTCATCTCAAAACCCAGGCGTTATGTCAGATAGTGAGTTTATTGATTTTGGCAACGCCCCTAATCCACCAAGAACAAAAATAGGTTCTAATACGCCTAGAATTTCTAAACCAAATATTCAAATTACCTCTAAAAATTTAAGTAGAGCCAATCAAACTTTAGAAGATAAATTTAATCAAACTAAAGATATAGCAATATCTTTAGAGCTTTCGCAACAAGCTTATGATAGGGCTAATTATACTGAAGCAATAAAATGGGCTCTTGTATCAAATGAGATTGATAAAAACAATGTTAAAAGTTGGGTTTTGTTTGCTAAGTCAAATTATAAATTAGGTAGAAAAAATGATGCGATAGTTGCACTTCGTTCACTCAATCAAAGGCTTCCAAATCCTGAAATTTTAGAACTTTTAAATCAAATGCAAACAGGAGCTTTCCAATGAAAAAACTATTTTTATTGACATTTATATTATTTGGTCTATCTTTTGGTGATGAAGTGAATGTTTATGATGTCAAAGATTGGCATAATGCTGGTCAATACACTAGAATTTGTAGCGATAAAGTAAGAGACCTTTTTATAAAAGAGCAAAATGATTCAGTTGCTAATATGTATGCCTTTTCTTGTCTTAAGCTTGATAAAATAAACGAGCTTGTCATCCCTATAGTTATGCTTTACAAAGACAGAGCTAGCAGAGAAAATGCAAGTATCTATTCAACTATTCTTTTTCAAAAAAAGATGCTATATTACGCTCTTGTGGATGGTGCTGATATTAGTTATATAAGAACTCCAAAGGTTGAATATATACTCTCTTATATTTTTGATAAATTTGTTACTAAGGATTATGATAAAAAAGATGATAAATATCTTTTTGATTTAGGAGAAAATAACCGCTGTGAAGTTTATGTTAAAGATGACAATTCAACCAAGCAGATGGTGTTTGATATTTACAATGCCAATAAACTTATGGCGACAAAAATTTTTTGGTAATTGGTAAGGTGTGAGTATGGTTTTAGAAGAAAATGACAAACATATACTAAAAACTCTTATAAAACAGGGCAAACTAGAAAAAGCTCAAGTTCCTGAAATCGCTGAAAAGATTGAGATAGGACTTACTTTGTCTGAGGTGCTTATAGGGGATAACTATATATCGCAAGAAGAGTATGCAGGGTTATTTTTTGAAGATTATAGACGTTCAAGGATAACCCTTGAAGAGCTAAATGAAAATTATAATTTAGACAAAAAGGTCTTTTTGAGTGCATTTGCAAAATCAAATAAAATGCTCTATATGGATATTGATTCTGAGAAAGTTGATTATAGAATTTCAGAAAAACTCTCAGCCGTCCAACTCAAAAAATTAGGAGCTTTTCCAGTTAGAGAAGATGAAATTTCAGTTTATGTAGCTTTTAAAAATCCATTTGACCTTGAAGCTCAAGATAGAGTTCAAACTATGTTTAGCAAAAAATTGCTAAAAGTAGTTATGTCTGAAGAAGATCAGATAGAAAAATATCTTTTAAAGCTAGAACTTGCTGAAAGTATAAAAGATGTGGTTGCTGAGATTAGAAAAGAGCTTACCGCCACAAGCGGTGGAGACCAAAATGAAAACTCAGGTATTTTGCAACTAATTGAGATTATAGTCAAACAGTCAATCGTCTCAAGGGGAAGTGATATTCATATTGAGCCAACAGAGACCAACTGCGTAGTTAGAACTAGAATTGATGGCATGCTAACAGAGATGTTTATCTTTGATAGGGATATCTATCCACCACTTGTTTCAAGGCTGAAACTACTATCAAATATGGATATTTCAGAACGCAGAAAACCTCAAGATGGTCGTTTTACACTTAAAGTTGTGGATAAAGAGTATGATTTTCGTATTTCAACTCTACCTATATTAAATGGCGAAAGTATCGTTATGAGAATTTTGGATAAATCAAAGATTCTTATTACTCTTGAAAAGCTTGGAATGCACCCAAAAAGCTTTGAGAGATTTACTAAAGCGATGAAAGCCCCATATGGTATTATTCTTGTAACTGGCCCAACAGGTAGTGGTAAAACTACAACGTTATATGCCGCACTCAACGATATAAAAAGTGTCGCAAGCAAGATTATCACGGTTGAAGACCCAGTTGAGTATCAGCTAAATATGATTCAACAAGTCCATGTTAATGAAAAAGCTGGCCTTACATTTGCCTCAGCACTTCGTTCTATCCTAAGGCAAGACCCTGATATTATAATGATTGGTGAGATTAGAGATCAAGAAACGCTTCGTATCGCTATACAAGCTGCACTTACAGGACACCTTGTGTTTTCTACGCTTCACACAAACGACGCAATAAGTGCGATACCAAGGATGTCAGATATGGGGATTGAGAGCTATTTAATAAGTGGATCTGTTATAGCGATAGAGGCTCAAAGGCTTGTTAGAAAGCTCTGTCCGCACTGCAAAACCGCTACTGTTTTACCTAAGCATTTGCTAGAACAAGTCAAAGATTATCTTCCATCAACTTATACATTTTACAAGGCAAATGGTTGTGAGTATTGTTCTGGGACTGGGTATTCTGGGCGTGAGATGATAAGTGAGATTTTAACTATTTCAGATCATCTTCAAAGTCTTATAGCTCAAGGAGCACCAAAAGATGAGATGAAAAGAGTAGCTTATGAAGAGGGCTTTATAGATATGTTTCACGATGGGGTGCTAAGGGCTGCAAAAGGCGTAACTAGTATAGAAGAAATTTATAGGGTGGCTAAAGAATGAAAAAGATAGAAGTTGATTACAAAAACAAAAACCAAAAACAAAGAATATATCTTAAATCAAGCAGTAGATATAGCAGTAGAAGTTTGCAAAAAAAAGGTTCTTTTGTAAAAGCTCAAGAGACTCAAAATTTAACTCTAGGTGAGCAATTTAGCGACCTTGGAGTTAAAGTTAGTAGGCTTTTGGGTGTTGGTGATAAGGTTAAAATTCCAAATTTAGTGGCTTCCATAAGGCAACTTTCAGTTATGACAAATGCTGGAATTTCTATCCACGATAGTATCAAAGAGGTCGCAGCTTCAACTGAAGATAGGGTTTTAAAAGGTATCTTCTCGACTATGAATGACGACTTAAATGCTGGTTTAAGTTTAACCGAATCTACCAATAAATTTAGAAATCAATTAGGTGACCTTACTATCTCGATGATAAGCCTTGGTGAAAACACTGGTAATATGGCTGAATCTTTGCAAAAGCTCTCGGCTATGCTTCAAGAGGTTTGGGATAATCAGCAAAAGTTCAAAAAAGCTATGCGATATCCGATAGTAATTTTGGTTTGTTTGGCTATAGCTTTTACGATTTTGATGCTTTTTGTTGTACCACAATTTAGAGAAATTTTTGAAGAGTTGGGAGCAAATCTGCCTTTGCCGACCAAGATTTTACTTAATATAGAGTATGTGATGAGTCATTATGGACTTTATGTTTTGGGTGCTTTGATTTTGGGAATTTACCTGCTTGTTAGAGCATATAAAAATAGTGATAGTTTTAAGATGGGTTTTGATAAAGGAATACTTAAAGTTTATCTTTTTGGCAAGATTGTCTACTATTCAACTATGGCAAGATTTAACCTAATATTCACTGAACTTGTAAAAGCTGGCGTTCCTATAGCTGACGCATTAGATACTGCGATAATGATGGTTGGAAACACTGAGATTAAGTTTAAACTCTCAACTGTCAAGGCTTCTGTTGAACAAGGTGTGAGTATAACTGACGCACTTAAAAATACTGGACTTTATGAGAGTATGCTTATTCAGATGGTAAGTGCTGGTGAGCAAAGTGGTAGCTTAGATAAAATGCTTGGAAATGTAAGTGATTATTTTAAGATGAGATTTGATGAGATTATTGATAATATCTCAAGCTATATTGAGCCTATACTTTTGCTTTTTATGGCTGGTATGGTTTTACTTTTAGCACTTGGTATATTTATGCCTATGTGGGATTTAGGAAGTGCTGTTAAAAACTAAAAAATGGGGTAGTATTCACCCCATTTATTTTTTATCTGTGTAAATTTTGGTATAATTTCATTTTTTATAAGGATGCAACATTTTAAAAATTTTTATATATATATTAGTCGCTGCTCTGTTTGTATTTTTAGGAATTTCAACAATTTCATTAAACTATGATATGGTTGGAAGTGTTGGAAAACTAATAGGTGGTATAAATTTATCACTTTTTGGATATATTGCCTATATTTATCCGTTTTTAGGACTTTTTTTACTCTATCTATCATATAAAAATTTTGCTAAATTTAATATCAGAGTTGCTGAAATTTTACTCGGTGGAATTTTAACATTTTTTGCTATTTTGATAATTCAAGCTTTTATATTTGGGGTAAATGGCGGATATATTGGAACTTATATCATTTTAGGGCTTAAAGATTTTATAGGAAATGCTGGAATTTTAGTTTTTGTATGTGTGCTTTTTTCACTTGCGTTCGTGCTACTATTTGAGAATAAATTTGCTCTTTTTGTATCAAAATTAAATTTCTTAAATAAAAAAGATGATCAAACTATTGAGAGTGAATTTGAAGATATCAAACAAAATTTAGGCGAAAATCCTCAAAATTTGGATGAAATTCAAACTCTAAATTTGCAAAATGATAAAAATTCTCAAAATTTAGACGAAGAAAAACTTGACGAACCAGCCAAAATCATCACCACTAAGCCTGCAAAATTAGCCAAAATTATCACTGATAGTAGTTTGGATGATAACTTAGAGTTTAATGAACAAGACGATATAAAAAATGAAATCAAAGATGAGATTAAAAATGATGATATAGTAAAGCCTGATGAATTAAACAGAGTTGAACATTTAAAAGAGGTGGCTGAGAACAAAAAGCTTCTTGAAGCACTTGACAAAGGTGAGGTGCCAAAGGTTAAAGACTTTATTTTGCCACCTCTTAAATTTCTAGCCGATCCGCCCAAACAGAAAAAAAGTGTTGATGAGGGTGAAATAGACAAAAAAATTTATGATCTCTTAGAAAAACTTAGAATGTTTAAGATAAATGGCGATGTGGTTAGAACATATTCAGGTCCGGTTGTAACTACTTTTGAGTTTAGGCCAGCAGCCGATGTTAAAGTCTCAAAAATCCTAAATCTTCAAGATGATTTGGCGATGGCACTTAGGGCTAAAACTATAAGAATCCAAGCCCCAATTCCTGGAAAAGATGTCGTTGGAATTGAAATTCCTAATCAAAACATTGAGACAATTTATCTAAAAGAGATCCTAGATAGTGAGATTTACAAAAACGCCTCAAGCCCATTAACTCTAGCTTTAGGCAAAGATATTGTAGGCCAGCCTTTTGTTACTGATCTCAAAAAACTTCCACACCTTCTCATTGCTGGAACTACAGGAAGTGGCAAAAGTGTTGGGATAAATGCTATGCTTCTAAGCCTTTTGTATAGAAACTCACCAAAAACCCTAAGGCTAATAATGATAGATCCAAAAATGCTTGAGTTTAGTATTTACAATGACATCCCGCACCTTCTAACGCCCGTCATCACTGAGCCAAAGCAAGCAGTTACCGCTCTTTCAAATTTAGTAGCTGAGATGGTAAAACGCTATAAAATGATGTCTGAAATCCAAACCAAAAATATAGAAAATTACAATGAAAAAATAGTCAAAGAGGGCGGTGAAGAGTTTCCTTATATAGTGGTGATAATTGACGAGCTTGCGGATTTAATGATGACAAGTGGAAAAGATGTTGAGTTTTATATCAATAGATTAGCACAAATGTCAAGAGCGAGTGGAATTCACCTCATTATCGCTACTCAACGCCCGAGCGTAGATGTTGTCACAGGGTTAATCAAGTCAAATTTGCCATCTCGTATAAGCTTTAGAGTGGGGCAAAAAATAGATAGCAAGGTTATCCTTGATCAAATGGGTGCAGACGCACTTCTTGGTAGGGGTGATATGCTATTTACCCCCCCAGGAAGCTCTGGGCTTATTAGACTTCACGCACCATTTATGACCGAAAGCGAGATTATAAAAGTGGTAGATCATCTAAAAGCACAACAAACTGTAGAATACGACCCAAGCTTTTTAAGAGAAGAAGGCGATAGTAGTGAGATGAACAACACAACTATAACGCCAGATGGGATAGAGCTTGATGAGCTCTATGAAGAAGCTAAAGAGATAGTTTTGAGTGAAGAAAAAACTTCCATTAGCTATATCCAAAGACGCCTAAAAATCGGCTACAATAGAGCAGCTAGTATAATGGAGCAGCTAGAGCAGATGGGGGTTTTATCGCCTATCAATGCAAAAGGACAAAGAGAAATTTTATAGTTATGATTTTAGAGGGTAAATTTGAGAGCAGATAGGAAGCTATTTTTTATAACCGTAATTTTAATAAGCGTTGGAATTGTTTTTTCTCTGTCGCTTTCGGTGTTTGATGCACTCAAATATGACTATGATAAGCTTCATTTTTTCAAAAGGCAGTTTGTGGTCGGTATGTTTGGAGTGCTTTTGATATGGTGTATGTCGCACCTAAAAAGCCAATTGCAAATTTCGATTTTATGTTTTAGTGCGCTTATTATCACGACTATTTTGATTTTTGCTATGCCTTTTATGCCCGCTTCAATGGTGACTGAGGTTAATGGAGCGAATCGCTGGATAAGGCTTCCTGGATTTTCATTTTCGCCAATAGAGTTTTTTAAGATAGGATTTATATATTTTTTGGCGTGGAGTTTTACAAGAAGGATCGGGGATCAAACAGCCACTCTAAAACAGCAATTAAAAGCAAATTTTCCATATTCGTTGCTTTTTTTAATTGTAATTTTTATAATTGCTACACTTCAAAACGACATAGGGCAGGTTGTTGTGCTTGTAGGCGTGCTTTTGATGATGATTTTGTTAGCTGGAATTAGCTTTCGTTTGGTGCTGTTTTTTGCTATACCAATGAGTTTTTTTCTTGTAATTTTTTTGGCAACTAGCGAACATAGGATTAGGAGAATTCAATCGTGGTGGGCTGGTGGAGCTAGCGAGATATTTTCTAGAGTTTTACCAGCTGGTCTGGCTAATAAACTAAAAGTAGAAGATGTGGAAGCACCATACCAAGTAGGGCATTCACTCAATGCTATTAATAATGGTGGCCTTTTTGGTGAAGGGCTTGGAGAGGGAATGTTTAAACTAGGCTTTTTAAGCGAAGTTCATACCGATTTTGTGCTCTCTGGTATAACTGAAGAGATAGGATTTGTGGGGCTTGGCGTGATAGTTTTTTGTTTTTACTATTTTTTAAAAAGAGTCTTTGCTATAGCTGCAAATTCAACCAACAAAGTGTATTTTCTGTTTTGTGGTGGGTTAGGATTTATGTTTTTGTTTTCGTTTTTGATAAACTCATTTGGAACTGTCTCTATCACGCCAGTTAAGGGGCTTGCTGTGCCATTTATAAGCTATGGTGGGACCCATTTGATGGCAGCTTGTTTTGGGGTAGGGGCGATACTTATGATGTCCAAATTTTCAAATTATAAAGGATAAGCTTGCGTATAATCATCACAGGTGGCGGCACTGGGGGGCATTTAATAATCGCTAAAGTTTTTGCTAAGATTCTTAAAAATAGCGGTGCTAAGGTCGCATTTATCGGCTCAACCAATGGTCAAGATAGAGCGTGGTTTGAAAAAAGTGAGCTTTTTGATGAGAGATATTTTTTGCAAAGTGGTGGGGTGGTTAATAAAAGTGGCATTGCTAAAATTTATGCACTTTTAAATATCTTTAAGCTTAGCCTAAAATGCACTGGGATTTTTAAAAGCTTCAAGCCTGATGTGGTAATTAGCGTTGGTGGATACAGTGCCTCTCCCGCGTCATTTGCTGCGATTTTAACTAGAGTGCCACTTTTTATTCACGAACAAAATGCACTCACTGGCAAGTTAAACCGCCTAATTAAGCCATTTGCCAAAGGATTTTATAGCTCATATGAGGAGCTAAAATTTAGCTATCCTGTGGATGAGAAATTTTTTGATTTGGCTAGGGATAGAAGTGAGCTTAAAACTGTGATATTTTTGGGTGGATCACAAGGGGCGAGTTTTATAAACTCACTAGCTATCTCTTTGGTGCCAATGCTTACAAAAGATGGTATAAATATCATTCATCAGTGTGGCAAAAAAGAGTTTGAAAGCTTGCGAGAAATTTATCAAAAACTAGGAATTAGCGTAGATCTGTTTGCTTTTAGTGATGAAATTTACACTAAAATCGCCAAGGCTGATATCTGCGTGGCTAGAAGTGGAGCGAGTTCGCTTTGGGAGCTTGTAGCAAACCGCTTGCCAGCTATTTTCATCCCATATCCATATGCGGCAAATAATCATCAATTTTTAAATGCTAAGTTTTTGGCTGGGGAAAATTTAGCCAAAATTTGCCCTCAAAACGAAGCGAGTGCTGATAAAATTTACACTCTTATCAAAGAGTATGATATCAAATCTACTAGCAAAGTTTTAAAAGGCCAAATCTCAAAAGATGGTGCAAATTTAATAATCAAAGATATCCTATCAAAGATCTAATCCTAGCAGTGTTTGGTTGATTTATAATCGTAGATTATTTAAAAATTATATAAATTTAGCTCTTTGATTTTTTTAAAAAATTCATTTTTGTTAGTTTCTAGCTCTAATTTTCTATTTATAGAGATATTTACAAACTCACTCTCTTTTTCAATACCTATAAATTTTCTACCTAGTAAATTTGCAGCGATTCCAGTGGTTGAACTGCCACTGAATGGGTCACAAATTATAGAGTTTTTATCACTCGTCATTGCAATTAGTCTGACTAATAATTTTAGTGGTTTTTGAGTAGGGTGTTTGCCTTGTGTTTTTTCCCAAGGGGCGATGGCTGGAAATAGCCACACATCTTTCATCTGTTTATTGCCATTTATCTTTTTCATTAAGTCATAGTTAAAAATATGTTTGTGTTTTTCACTCTTTCTAGCCCAGATGATCTGTTCGGTGCTGTGAGTCAGATATCTACAGCTGAAATTTGGCGGTGGATTTGTCTTTTGCCAAGTGATGATATTTAAGATTTTATAGTTAAGTTTTTGTAGAGCTTTGCCGATTGAAAAGATGTTATGATATGTTCCGCTAACCATAATACTCCCATTGTCAGTTAGACTATTTTTGGCAATTTCTAGCCACTCTAAATTAAACTTATCTATCTCATCATCACCAAAACTTTTGTCCCATTTGCCTTTATTTACACTTACAATTCTACCACTTTGGATACTAAGTCCAT
>JALFKC010000008.1 GCA_022775765.1 Campylobacter sp.
TGGTGGTAGTAGTGGTGGCAATAGTGGCAGTTGGGGTTACATTGGTGGTGGAGGTGGTTGGGGAAATAGCTCTACTACTTATATACCCTCTACTCCTTCTAAACCATCTCTACCTTATATACCAGAATATGAATGCCACTATGAACCAGAACTAAACTCTGTTATGAGAGTAAAGCTACCATCTTTTAGTCCAAGATCTCTATCATTAGCCACTTTTAGTGCTATATCAGATCAAGATAAGTCTAAGCTATACTTTGATATGAACTCTGATGGTTTTAAAGAAAGAATGCTTGAGTGGATGGGTGATAGTGAAGCTTTGTTAGTTAATGATATAAATAACAACTCAGTAGTAGATAGCGGTCTTGAGATAGTAGGAAATAACTACAACTACTTAGGATACTCTGATAGCTTTAGTATGCTTAAAGAGTTTGATACTAACAAAAATGGTATCATAGATAGTAGAGATGACCACAACCTTGCCATATGGATAGATAAAAACAAAAATGCCACCACTGACAAAGATGAGCTAATATACCTAAAAGATAAAAACTCACCTATTCAATCAATAGAGCTAAACCCACTTGATACACTACTAAGTGGGTATGATAAAAATCATGACTTTAAGATAGATAGCAAAGATGGTATATACAACTACATATATTATCAAACAAACCTAGACAACTCAGCCAATTTATATATTTATGGAGATGATAGTATAAAGGAATATCTAGGTGGATATGATAAAGGACTTAATATAAAAACAAATAAAGGCTTAATAGATATAAACGAAATCATCTTCTATACTGATATAAACTCACTAAACTTAACCCAAACTACAAACTATGAAGTCAAAGATAAAGACCTAAGCCATACCATAAACGCTAATAACCTAAACAACACTATAGTAGCTACCAGCAAAGATGATATTATCTATGCTAAAGGTGGAGATGATATAGTGTATGCAAAAGATGGGGATGACACTATAGTAGGTGGTGATGGCAAGGATATATTATACGGAGAAAATGGATATGATACATATGTAGTTGATAGATATGATACCATCATAGATAGTGACGGTAAAGGTAGAGTCTATTTAGATGGAGGCTTACTTAGTAGTGGAGTGTTTGTAGGAGTAGATAAAAATGGTGATAAGATATACAAAAACTCATCTCATAGCTATAGACTAAATGAGAAAAATCAAACTCTAATAGTAGATGACTCTTTAAGAATAGAGAACTTTAAAAATGGGGATTTAGATATAAATTTACTATCTCAAGAAAATGGCTTTGATACTGTTATAGTTATAGATAGAACAGCTTCTATGCAAAATAGTATCAATGAAGTCAAAAAAGAGTCTATAAACCTAATAAACACTCTTTTAAGCTCAGAGTATGGGGATAGGAATTCAAAAGTAGCAGTAGTAACTTACACAAGTGGTGATATCAGAGTCCATACGACATTTACTAGTGACAAACAAACCGCCATCAATGCTATAAACTCTATCCCTAGCGTAAGAAGTGGCTCAGCTAGCGTAGCACAAACTCTAAACCATACCCTAGATGGAAGTGTGGGTGAGTTTAGGACAAATAGTAATAGTAGAGTTTATATATTTGGCGATGACTACTCAGATAGTAGTTCTAATCTTAGCAAAGCCATCAACACTGCAAAACAAAAAGATATCAGTATCTACTCTATATCAATAGGGAGAAATTTAAGTGAATTTCAAAAACTAGCAGATGAGACAAACGGCAAAAATTTATATATTCAAAATGCAAATGAAGTCGCCAAAGTCTTGCTTGAAGCTATGCTTGATGGCTCTAGCAAAAATGATCTCATAGAAGCTGATGATAGTGCAAATGTAATACATGCTAAAGACGGTAATGATATCATCTATGCTAAAGGTGGCAATGATACCATTTATGCTGGAAGTGGGGATGACTTTATAGTTGGTGGTAGTGGCGATGATGAGATACATACAGGCAGTGGAAATGATATACTCTTTTTTGAAAAAGGCGATGGCAAGGATAGAGTTTTTTATGAAAATGGAGATAAAATCATTCAGTTTGGCAAAAGCGTAACAAAAGATGATATAAGCTTTTATTTAGATGGCAAAACCTTTAAATTATCTTACTCCTTAAGCGATGAAATTTCTATAGACATAGCAAGTCTAAATGCAAGCTTAAGGATAGAACTTAGCAGTGGGGAGTTTTTGGAGTTAAAAGATATCTATCAAGTCGTCAAAAATCTAACTCTATACGCTTCTAAAAATGGAATTTCTCTTTCAAACAAAACAATAAATAGCGATAAATATCTAAAATCAATAATAACCAATTCATTCAAACAAGGCGAAGTATCCAAAATCACCACTTCAGAGCCAACTAGCCCAACTACCACAAACAACCAATCTTTAAATTTAGACGAGCTACAAACTGATAAAACCGTCTATATAGATGACAAAGTTTTGCTTTCGCAAACCGATATCGATGAAATTCTACTAAGAAGTGGCTATACAGGGATAAAAACTAGTGGAGTTAGTGCCATAGCCACAGCAAATGGCGGTGGGATAAAGCTTGAAAATGTATGGTTCAAATCAGACAACACAGATACAATTTATAATAATCAAACTAGCTCATACATAAGTGGTAGTGGCACAGTTAAAGGGCTTGATGATAGTTTAAAAGATAATGAAAAATTAAAAAATAGTATTGATAACTATACAAACTCACTTGATACAAATTTTAATAGTCTTAGCTCATCTATGGATGATATTTTAAATAACTGGGCGTTAAATGGTGATTTTAATACACAAAAAGTCTCTTTGCCACCACTTGTTTTAGACCTAAATAATAGTGGCGTAACCTCTACAAGCTTAAAAAACTCAGATACATATTTTGATTATAAAAACGATGGTAGAAGATACAAAACCTCTTGGATAGAACAAGGCGATGGGCTTTTGGCTATAGATATAAATAGTGATGGAGTTATCAATAACGCTTATGAGCTTTTTGGCAACTACTCAAAGCTTAAAGATGGCTCATACGCCAAAGATGGATTTGACGCTTTAGTGGAATTTGACTCAAATAATGATGGTGTTATAGATGAAAATGATGAGAAATTTGATAAATTACTAGTTTGGCAAGATAAAAACTTAGATGGCAAATCTCAAAAAGATGAGATAAGCTCTCTTAAAGAGCTTGGAATTTCATCCATATCTTTAAACATTACAGATGAAACCAAAGAAGAAAACGGCAACCAAATCTCAGCCCAGACCACTTTCACAAAAGATGGCAAAGAGCTTATCATAAATGATGTGTGGTTTAACCTAAACCCAAATCAAAGTATCGCAATAAGCGATCTTAGCGATGAAGACGAAAAGAAAATAAGTGTTGTAGAAGCCTTTAGAGGAACAAAACTCACTGATTTTCAAAGAAGCAATCCATACGAAATCTTAAAAGCTCTAAAAGAGTATGATAGTATCAAGTATGACACCATCTCAAAGCTCATTTCAAAAGAGCTATTTGGCAAAGAGCTCACCACTTGTCATCTTATGTATCAATCGCTAAATCAAAAATTAGCTAGAATTATATCTGGCAACTCAAACCCTAACGAAACCACTCTAGCTATAAATTTACTAGCGGCTTCTTTACAAAAAGATTATCACTTCACAATTCACAAAATAGGCAAAAACACTCTCTCGCACCCAACCATCCAAAGTCTGCTTGAAGCATCAGGTATAAAATTTAGCTTTGGCGATGATAGAAATTTGCAAGGATTTATAGGCAAAAACCACTTTGGGTCCAATGATAGTGATAGTTTTGACTTTAGTGAGAGTAAAAGCAGAGTCATAGTAGAGGCAAAAGCTGGAAATGATTTGATTGTAGGCTCAAACCATCACGACGAGATAGATGGCGGTAGTGGCAATGATATAATCTTTGGCGGTGATGATGGCATAGATATACTAAGGGGTAGCAGTGGAGATGACCTACTTTTGGGCGGAGATAAAAGCACCGTTTATGAATACAGCCTTGGCGATGGCAATGATATCATTATAGATGATGGCGGAGTAGATATTTTGGCTTTTTCTTATCTAAATATTGAAAATCTAAGCATAGAAAAAGATGGCAATGATATGAAAATTTTAGTTGAAAACCCAGACAAAAAGGGTCAAATCATAGGCTCGATACTCATAAAAGATGGCTTTAAAGATGGCAAAATTGAAGAGTATTACTTTAAAAATAGAGCTTATAAATTTGATGAAATGTTTAAAATAGTCTCGGCAAACTCAACATACCACTTCAATAGTGGCGATGGGATAGTTAGCATTGAAGACGCAGGTGGCATTGATAAGCTGATTTTTGGAGATGGAGTAACATTTGAAAATATCATAGTAACTAAAAAGGAAAACGACCTTGAAGTGGCTCTAAGTTTACCAAATAGAAGCTATGATGAACTTGTTGATAAGTTAAGTATTAAAAATTTCTTTAGTGATACTGGGCGTATAGAGAGTTTTATTTTTAAAAATGGCATTATACTAAATCATGAAGAAATTTTAAGAAATTTAACAGAGATAGAAGATAATAAATTTATCATAGGTGATGAAAAAGATAATATCCTAAATGGAACTGATAACTCAAATACATTAAATGGAAAAGGTGGAAATGACATCTTAAATGGTGGCTTAGGCGATGATACTTATATATTTGAAAAAGGAAGTGAAAAAGATACTATTTTTGATACAGGTGGTGTAGATAAAATAGTCTTTGGGCTTGGAATAAGCAAAAAAGATATAAAAAGTAGGATTGTGGGCGATGATTTGGTTGTTGGACTTAAAGAAGATGGGGTTTTGTTTGAAAATTTAAAAGACACCATCACTATCAAAAACTGGAAAAATAGTGCAAACAAAATAGAAAGCGTAATGTATGATGATGGAGGCACTTACGATATAGAGACTATTCTAAACTCTGCCCCAACCCTTAATAAGCCCGTCTCAACCTTTATTCTTAAAAACACAAACACTATCTCTTCAAACATAGGAGCTAGCGATATAGACTTAGATAGTTTAACCTATAAAGTCCTATCCCCACTAACTAACTCTACCTTAGATATAGATAGAGATGGAAATTTCACCTATAGAGCAAACAAAGACTTTATAGGGGTAGAAGATATAGTGGTTGAAGTAAGTGATGGAGAGCTTAGCGTTATTAAAAAGCTTAGCTTTAATAATCTAGGATATGTTGTAAACTCAGGTGATGATATAGTTATAGATAGTAAAAAAGCTTTTAACACTTCACTAAATTTTAACTCTAGCATTAAAGATTTAGACTTTATAAAAAAGAGTGATGATTTAATCATCTCATCTTCTAACTCAAAGCTAACCTTAAAAGAGTATTTTACAAATAGGTCTTTTATAAAGAGTATAAACTTTAAAGATAAGTCTTTAGATATAAGTAGTCCAAACACCCCAGTTAAGAAGTGGTGGCAGATAAATCCTAGCATTAAGTTAAGTGGAGATGGGCTAATACTCTCTTATCAAGATAACTCTACTCTAAAAGGAAGTAGTGGAGATGATACGATTATATCTCTAAATAAAAATGCAAATATCATCTCAAATAGTGGAAAAGACTTTATCTACTCAAGTGGCAAAGACTCTACTATAAACTCAAAAGGAAAAGATAGCACTATCATCTCAAAGGGTGAAAATAGCAAAGTATTAGCTAGCAAGTATGATGATTATATTGTATCTGGACTTAGTGCTTATATAAAGTCATTTGATGGAGATGATGATGTAGTTATGCTAGGAGATAAAAGCTTAGCTTACTTAGGAAGTGGAGATGATAGGGTAACTATAAACTCAGCAGACTCTATCTCACAAGGAGAGAGTGGCAACGACACTCTAATCTCAAATGGCAACAACAATACCTTAATAGGTGGAGATGGAAGTGACACCTACATCATCAACAAAAACTCTAATAACACCATCATCAAAGACAAAGAGTTTGTAAATTTAATAGATGGTGGAGATGATACCTTAATACTAAAAGATACTATAAAAGACTCTCTTA
>JALFKC010000011.1 GCA_022775765.1 Campylobacter sp.
ATAGTGGTTAAATAAAGTTTTATTTTATTTTATATTATTTTTAGAATAGAGTGTGAATTTAATGATTAAATCTTAGCAAGATAGATTTTGATAAAATTTGTCATTAGATGGTTTTTTAGAGAATTAATGGTGGTTTTTTAATTATCAAAATAAAACTATTTATATTATAAATTCAATAATTTTTTTAAAAATTTAAGCATAATCTATAAATAGTCAAATTTTTATCATATTTTATAATTTAAAAGTTAGTAAATTCCCAAATTTATGGGAATTTACTCAAATTTAGCTTTGCATAAGTTTTTGTTTTTCCTTGAGATATGCTATCCCCGAAGATATTAGGCATATTAAAATTGTTGGTATTACCCACGCCATTCCATCACTATAAAGTGGGAAAAACTCACAAATATCGCCAAGAAAAGGAATTTTGATCTTGTATAGATTATCTACCATATTTACTACACTAACGCCCATTGCCACATAAACTGTGCTTGCGTAAATTAGCTTGTTTGAACGAAGATAGTTATTTAAAAGAGACAAGGCTATCAAAGAAAGTGCAGCTGGATAGATGATATAAAGCACTGGCACAGCGTAATCTATGATTTTATTTAATCCAAAATTTGCCATTAATGAGCTAATAACTGCCCAAATTAAAACCCACTGTTTGTAGTTAATTTTATCGCTCATACTTGCAAAATACTCTGAAATCGAAGTTATAAGGCCGATTGTAGTTGTCAAACAAGCTAGAGTTATACCAATAGCTAGGATGATATTTCCAAATTTACCAAATAAAAAGTTTGTTGAATTTACCAAAATCTCAGCCCCATTTTGCGGATTTGGGAAAGTGCCTGCACTGCTTACTCCAACATATGCAAGCATTACATAGATGATAGCTAAAATTACCCCCGCGATAAGTCCAGCCCCTATGGTTGATTTGATGATGAGCTTTCTATTTCTTATCCCCATCGCTCTATAACTTACTAGCACGATTAGACCAAACGCTAGTGCAGCCAAGGTATCCATAGTCTGGTATCCTTCAATTATTCCACTAGTGATAGGACTTATTGCCCATTTGCTAGCTGGGTCTGGTGATGCAAAATTCCCGCTGTGCATAGGGTTAAATAGAGTCGCAATAAATAAAGCCACAATTACTAAAAGCAACATTGGTGTGAGAATTTTACCAAGAATATGTATAATTTTGCTAGGTTTAATACAAACTAGATAATTTATCACAAAATATATCACCGAATATACAAGCAAACTTAAGCTATTCTCGCTTAAATTTCCAGGCAAAAATGGCTTGATGCTTATCTCGAATGGCACATTTGCAGCCCTAGGAATCGCAAAAATCGGCCCAATTATAAGAAGCAAAGCTATAGGAAAAAGCACTGCAAAAATCTTATCAACTCTTTTTGAGAGATTATAAAGTCCATTTGCCTTAGCTAAGGCTGCGATTCCAAGAACCGGAAAGAGCACCGCTGTTATACAAAAGCTAAGTGTAGCAATGAGAGTGTTTGAGCCTGCTTGAGACGCAAGATATGGCGGAAATATGAAATTTCCCGCACCAAAAAACATAGAAAAAAGTGTTAGCCCAATGGTAAAAAATGCTGTTTTTGATATTTTCATAAAAATCCTTTGCAAAATTATAGCTTAATGATAATAAATTTGAAACATTTACAAGATTTTTATGCTAAATTTGTTAAAATCCGTAACTTTTAGTAAATTTTTAAAGGATTTGCAGTGAATGAAAATTTAAAAAGCGCATTTAGAGAGTATGATATTAGAGGTATTGTTGGTAGGGATTTAAATGAAACTTCAACTAAGGCTATAGCTTATAAGCTAGGCTTAGAGTTAAAAAATCGTGGTGTCAAAACTATCAGCATAGGACATGACGCAAGACTTAGTGCAAATGAGCTTAAAAACTATGTCTTTAGTGGGCTAAATAAAGCCGGTCTTGAGATTTATGATATAGGACTTTTGCCGACACCAGTTGGGTATTTTAGCGTATTTAGTGGCGAATTTGACGCAAATATTATGATAACAGGCTCACACAATCCCAAAGAGTATAATGGACTAAAAATCACAATCGGCAAGGATAGTTTTTTTGGCAAAGATATAGAGAGCTTAAAAGACAAAGTGCTTGAGTTTTTAAATAGTGGTGAAGTGATAGAGGATAATCTAAAGGCTAAAGATTTTGACGCATTAACCCCATATATAGAGTATTTTAAGCGTGAATTTAGTGTGCTTAGGGATTTTAAGACGCCTTTTGTGTGTGATTGTGCAAATGGTGCAGTGGGGGTGAGTTTGAGTAGAGTTTGCAAAGAGTTAAACTTAAATGCAACCTTGCTTTTTGAAACTCCGGATGGCAATTTTCCTAATCACCACCCAGACCCAAGCGAAGAAAAAAACCTAATAGACCTTAAAAAAGCGATGAGAGAAAACTCTATAAATTTGGGCTTTGGATTTGATGGGGACGCAGATAGACTTGCAGTTTTGACCCCAAATCGCAATATAAAAGGCGACGAACTTGCCTATCTTTTTGCACTAGAAATCCCAAATCCTCGTGTAATGGGCGAAGTAAAATGCTCAAAAGTTATGTATGATGAGATTGCTAAATTTGGCACGGTTTTTATGGGCAAAACTGGCCACAGCAATATCAAAAAAGCGATGCAAGAACTAAATATTGACCTTGGCGCAGAAGTTAGTGGTCATCTGTTTTTTAAGCATAGATATCTGGGCTTTGATGACGCACTGTATGCGATGATGAGGGTGCTAGAGCTGATTCAAAAAGGCTATGACCTTGATGCTAAACTTGACGCACTTCCTAAAGTTTTTAGCACTGATGAGATCAAAATCAATACCACCGATGAGACGAAATTTAAGATTATTGACGCGTTAAAAATTGAGCTTCAAAAGCCAAACTCACTGCCAACTATCAAATATATCAACGATATAGATGGTGTTAGGATTAGCTTTGATGATGGTTGGGCTTTGGTTAGAGCTTCAAATACTACCCCAACTTTGGTAACGCGTTTTGAAGGGGTTAGTGAGAGTTTTGTTGTAAATCTGCAAAGCCAAATCACTAAGATGATAGAAGATATTCAAAAAAGACTATAAATTTAAATTAGATAAAATTATGGAATATTAAAAAATAAATATAAATTGGTAAATTTGTAAATTTATCAATTTATTTAATTTATAATGCGTTTTTTTATAACATTTATCCACGCTTGTTTATCGATACTAAAACGGCTTTGCGATAGATAAATTCTCTTTGTAATTAAGTTTAGCTCACATTTTATTTTGTCAAAATATTTTAATGCTAGTTTGCTATTAACGATGACGGTTGGGTGGGTGTTTTGTAAGCATTTAAAGCTATCATAATCTAGAGTGGCTGCGATTATGTCGTCATCGCTTGAGCTATATTTTAGGCGAACGGCGTTTTTGATGACATCTATAAAGGCTATTTTATTTTGTTTTAGAATTTGTTTGATTTTGTCTTTGTCGTTTTTGTGCTTATTTAGGTCTGTGCTTAGGGCATCATCTATAAGTCCATAAACTAGATTTTGCTTTGAAGCGTAAAAATAGACTGCATTTGGCGGGGTTAATGTTCCAACTATCAGCAGTTTTGTATCGCTATCAAAAACATTCTCGCCATTAAATGATGAAACTTTTTCATAACCATCATCTATTTTGACGAGATAAAATTCACCTTGAGAGACTATTTTCATTTTTAAATTTCCTTTTGTATTTTACGAATTTTATCATAGTTTTGATTGCTATTTAGTTTCCAAAAATTTTACTGGAAGCGAATTTTGGAAGCTTTATTGGCGATATTGAATTTTAAGTTTTTGCAATATTTATAAATTTAACTGTTTTATGAAACGCCAAACTGCCGTAAAATGGCTATCATAAAAATATGTGTACGAGTTGTAACACATGCTATTTCACATATTTTACAGTTTTTAAGACCAAATTAACACACCATCAGAATTCACAAAATGCCTAATTTAAGGGGTTTTAAAGTATAAATGGTGGTTAGAGGCAGAATCGAACTGCCGACACGCAGATTTTCAGTCTGCTGCTCTACCGACTGAGCTATCCAACCATCATTTTTCAAAAAAAGAAATGTTATTTTAACTTTAAAATACTTAAATATTGATTAAAATTATAAAATTTATTTGAATTTGCTAAAAGCAAATTCAAATTTTAGCAAATCAAAGATTAGATTGAATGGAAATTTATCCGCACAAATTTATTACAAAATTTATGGCATAAATTTAATGGCATAAATTTGCAAATTCCTAAATCAATAATTTAATTTAAAGCAGATATACATCTCTTAAACTCATCGCCACGCACAGCATATGAGCTAAACTGATCTAGGCTTGCACACGCAGGGCTTAAAAGCCCCACACCATTTTGATCTAGATTTTTGGCAATTTCACTCACCGCAACACTTAAAAACTCACACCTTGTCGCTACTACGCCAAATTCTTTGGCCATTTTCATAAGTCTATCGGTGTTTGAACCAATAGCATAAATTTGCGTGTTTAAGCTAGCTAGACGCTCAAACACAGGAGTCAAATCCACGCCTTTGTCATCGCCACCAATTATGAGATGAATTTCGCGGTCTTTATAACGGTTTAGGGCTTGAATACAAGCGTCAATATTTGTGGCTTTGGTGTCATTTACCCAAAGGCGTCCTTGATGGTCGCGTAGCTCTTCGAGTTTGTTATTTTCTATGACAAATTTATTCAAAAGCTCATATTCGGCTCTATCAAATAGCACTTTTTCTATGCAAAGGCTCATCAAAGCATCCATCAAAAATGGCACTTTGAATTTCACGCAAGAGATTTCAACCCCAGCGATTTTGGCCAAATCTTGTTCGTTTTTATACGCTAAAACTGTCGCCAAAGTAGGTGTATTAGCGTAAATCTCAGGGATGATTGCCACACTTCCTTGCTTCATTTTGCTTAGTGGTTTGAGTTTGGTTTTGATATATTCACTCATACCGCCGTGCCAGCTTAGATGGTCGCTTGTGATTGGAAGTATGGAGTAGATCTCAGGGTAGGCGGTGTTAGTATAATGAAGTGTAAATGAGCTTGTCTCAAGCACCCAAATTTTAGCATTTTTATCCATATCGGCAAGCGGAATTCCCACATTTCCACCCATCGCAGAGCCAAATTTTTCAAGCAAAAACTGTGTCATTTGGGTTGTTGTGGTTTTGCCATTTGTCCCGCTTATCCACACGCTTTTTGGCATTTTGTCAAAAAAATAGTCATATTCGCTGATTAAATTTTTAGCTTTTTTAACTATTTCGTGGTCTTTTGGAAAGCCTGGGCTTGGGATTTCAAGCTCGCTTTTTAAGGGGTCAAATTCGCTCACAGGAAGCAAATAATTGCCAAACTCATCTTTTGAAGTACTCAAAAAATGATTATCAAATATCGTCCAACCGCCACTTTTTGCGATGGCTTTTGTGGTTTTTCCATAACCAAATAGTGATTTCATTATCTTACCTTTAATGAAGCTAGGGCAATTAAGTTTGTAATGAGTGCGATTATCCAAAACCGCACTATGATTTTGTTCTCTACCCAGCCTTTGAGTTCAAAATGATGGTGAATTGGTGCCATCAAAAAGACTCTTTTTTTGAAGATTTTAAAACTTCCAACCTGAAGAATCACTGAAATTGTCTCCATCACAAAGATAAATCCTATCAAAATAAGTAGAAGCTCATTTTTGCTAACGACCCCACAATACCCTATAAAAGCCCCGATACTTAGACTTCCGCTATCACCCATAAAAATTTGAGCTGGATAGCAGTTATACCACAAAAATCCAAGCAAAGAGCCGATTAAAGCTGCACAAACTATCGCTACTTCGCCAACTCCGATAATTTTGGGAAGCAGTAAATATTCAGAAACCAAAGCGTTTCCGATACTGTAGCAAAACACGCCCAAAGTTACTAACGCAAATACCGCAGGAATGGTAGCCAAACCATCCAATCCGTCGGTTAAATTTACTGCATTTGAACTTGCAGTTATCACAATCGCCCAAAATGCTACGACAAAATACTTCATATCAAAAAGCGGAAATTTATAAAACGGCAAATAAAACTCAGTATTCATATCGCTAAATACAAAAAGAGAGATTGCAATTATGAGCGAAAAAGCAGCTTGAAGCGTCATTTTTTGGCGTGGACTAAGTCCTGCGTGATTATTTTTACAAATAATTTTGCCAAAATCATCCTTGTAACCAATATATGTAAAAGCCATAAGTGTAATGATGCCAAGTATCACAAAGATATTTATAATATCAGCACACAAAATACTCGCAAACACCGCACTCATCGTAAAAAATAGCCCACCCATTGTGGGGGTTTTGCTCTTTTGTTTGTGCGATTTGGGGGCGAGTTCGTAGATTGGCTGATTTGCTCTTTTAAACCTCGCCCATCTGATAAATTTAGGAAGTGCTATCACGCTAAATAAAAACCCAAAGAAAAACGCCATTCCAGCCCTAACCGTGATGTAGCTAAAAAGATTGATTCCAAAATATTCGTATAGACAATAAAACATTTACCCAAGACCTTTAAAAATTTAAAAAGGGGAATTTTACTATAATGTTGCTTAGATTATATTTTAAGAGAGAATTTTAATGAAACAAAAAGCAATTTTAGTCATCACTGATGGCATCGGATTTAATAAAAATGAGAAATTTAACGCCTTTGCAGCGGCCAAAAAACCAACTTTTGAGTGGCTTTTTAAAAACGCGGCGCATTCACTTTTAAAAACTTCTGGCGAAGCGGTGGGGCTTCCAAGCGGACAGATGGGAAATAGTGAAGTAGGGCATATGACGATTGGCTCAGGGCGGATTTTGTATCAAAATTTAGTCAAAATTGATAGGGCAATAGAAAGTGGCGATTTAGCCAAAAATGAAGTGCTTGTGGGTTTGCTAAAAAATGTCAAAAGAGTGCATATCGTGGGGCTTTATAGCGATGGTGGAGTGCATTCGCACAAAAGGCATTTTGACGCGGTTTGCGAGATTGCTAAGAGTTTTGGCGTGGAAGTTTTCGCACATTTAATCACAGATGGCAGAGATGTCAGCCCACAAAGCGGGGCTAAATTTGTGCGAGAATTTGAGGATTTTGCCGCTAAAAATGGCGTAAAAATTACTACTATTTCAGGGCGATTTTATGCGATGGATAGGGATAAAAGATGGGATAGAATTAAACTTGCTTATGACACGGTGGTAAAAAATGAAAATTTAACTGAAATTTCACCATTAAAATATATGGAAAATTCCTACGAAATTGGCGTTTTTGATGAGTTTATAAAGCCGGCTAGTTTTTGCGAATTTGGCGGAATAAAGCCAGATGATGGCGTAATTATGATAAATTTTAGAAACGATAGGGCTAGGGAAATTGTTTCAGCAATCGCAGGTGCGAATTTTAGCGAGTTTGAAAGAGAGGCGGTGAATCAAAATCTCATCACAATGACAAATTATGATGATAATTTTGATTTTCCAATAATCTTTGCAAATGACGATATTAAAGATTCTTTGGCTGAAATCATATCTCAAGCAGGTCTAAGGCAACTTCACACCGCAGAAACCGAAAAATACGCACATGTGACATTTTTTTTAAATGGTGGACGTGAGACGCCTTTTTTAAATGAAACAAGAGTTTTAATTCCAAGTCCAAAGGTTAAAACTTATGACGAAAAGCCCGAAATGAGTGCATTTGCCGTAAAAGACGCGGTTATAAAAGGAATGATGGCAGACGAGGATTTTATCGTGGTAAATTTCGCAAATGGCGATATGGTGGGGCACACGGGCAATTTTGACGCTGCAAAAAAGGCTGTGGAAGCGGTGGATGAGTGTTTAGGCGAAATTTTAAAGGTGGCAAAAGAGAAAAATTACGCTTATATGCAAATTTCAGATCACGGCAATTGTGAAGCAATGCGTTCTGAAAATGGCGAAATTCTCACAAATCACACGACTTTTGATGTGTTTTGTTTCGTAATCGCGGGTGGCGTGAAATCCATCAAAAATGGCGGTTTAAGTGGCGTCGCACCGACAATTTTAAAAATTATGGGACTTGAAATCCCTAAGGAAATGGACGAAGCGTTGTTTTGAAAAAATGGTCAAAATCTTTAAACCAAAAGCTTATGAGAAATTTGATAAAAAATAGACATTTTTTGGTGTTAAAAAAATAATAGCCTAGACTTTTAAATTTAAGAATTAAAACTAAATTTCTAAAATTTAGTCTAGGCTTTAAAATTATTTTAAACTATCTTTTATAACTTCTATCCATTTTTCTTTATTGGTTTTCCCAAAAGTTTCGTTATATTTATTAATGCGAGAATTTCTTTGTGTTATATCAAAGTGACTTGAGAGACTTTACTTTATAGTGCAATCTTTTTCCATTTTCTGATTTTCGTTCTGAAAGACGAAAAAGGTGCAACGGTGTTTATATGAATAAACTTATATACTTCCCACGCTACTGTTTTCGTAGCTTCATCCGCCCATTTTCTCATATGAGGTTTAAATAATTCTTTCTCACTAAATGAATCAATCATCTCATAAATAGCATTAATATTCTCATTCAATCTGAATTTCAACTCTTCTATGGACAAATAAGCATAGGTATCTGTGAACCACTTATATAATTCGCCAAGTTGATTCCATTTAAATTTATCGGATGGTGTCTTAACTGGAAGCCCATTTCTTTCATTCTCCTCCCATTTTAGAAGCAAGGTCGTCCATCCTACCTGATAAGCAAGATTTTCAGCTGGAGTTCTATCCACTTCAGTGATTTTCTTGTCTTTTAAGGTTTCAGGAATTCCATCGAATTCAGAAATATATTTCTCAAAGACTTTCTTTATCTCAGCTTTTAGCTCTTCTTTATTAGTGTAAGTTCTCAAAAAATATCCCACAAAGTTTTACTAATCTCTCAAATTATAGTTTAATATTTTAAAAATTTTAATGAATGAAGGTTAAAAATTATAATTTTGACATTTTAAGAGAGAAATTTAGCACAAAATATCCAAACGAACAGATGGTTTTTTGAAATTTATCTATTGACATATCTGAAAAACTCGATATGATAACGCCTATGAATCAGATAGAAATTTTTAAAGTATTAGCAAATGAATCAAGACTTCAGATTTTGTTTTGGCTAAAAGAGCCAAAGCAGTATTTTACACGCGAAAGTGGCGTGGATATGGATGAGTTTGGCGTGTGTGTGGGTGAAATCCAGCAAATGCTAGGACTGACGCAATCCACCGTCTCAAGCTACTTATCACAGTTACAAAAAGCTGGACTTCTCATCGCCACACGCATTGGCAAATGGACATATTACAAAAAAGATGAAGAGATGATTAAGGGTTTGAGTGAGTTTATAAAAAACGAGTTATAAGCAAATTTATGCGTTTAATTCGCTTAAATTTATAGCAAAACATATCTATAATTTTAGATATTTAGATTAATCAAATAAAGGAGAAATTTATGAGTATAAATTTAACAGACAAGGTTATTTTTAGGCACGGCGGAAGTATTGCAAATAAAATTGCGATGGCGCCTATGCAAACACACTCTGGCAAGGGCGGATTTGTTAGCGATGAGACTATTAAATATTACGCTGCTAGATCAAGGGCGGCTGGGCTTTTGATAAGTGAGTTTCACTATGTCAGCCAAAATGGCGGACCTTACTATATTCAGGGTTGCCCAAAACAACTTGGAATTTATTCAGACGATCACATTGATGGGGCAAAAGCTATCGCAAAAGCCCTTAAAAAAGATGGAAATAAGGCGATTTTGCAAATCCATCACGGCGGACGAATGGCAGTTGCTAGATTTGTAAATCAACAAGATGTCGTCGCCCTCTAGTGATATTTTTAGATCTTATCCGGCTAGGGCGTTAAAAAGTGATGAGATTGATGAGATTATCGCTGACTTTGGTAAAGCGGTCAAAAGAGCGGTGGATGCGGGATTTGACGGCATTGAAATCCATGGGGCAAATCACTACTTAATCCAGCAGTTTTTCTCAACTCTCACAAACTGCAGAGATGATAAATGGGGGCGAAAGTTTGGAAAAAAGAATGGCATTTCCACTTGCGGTGGTAAAAGAAGTGCTAAGAGTGGCTAAAAATTACGCCCCAAAAGATTTCATCATCGGATACCGCATAAGCCCAGAAGAGATCCACGGAAGCGAAGTTGGCTACACTTACAAAGAATCCACCGCCCTTGTTAAAGAGATCGTAAAAAATGGACTTGACTACATTTATCTATCGCTTTGGGACGGCTACGCTTCATCGCCAAAAGGGGTAAATAAAAGCTATGCCGAGCTTTTTAAAGAGGTGATGGATGATGATACCAAACTCATTATCGTGGGTGGTGTATTTGACGAAAAGAGTGCAAAAGACGCGGTGCAAAACTACACCGATATCATCGCAGTTGGCAGGGGAACTTTGATAGAGCCAAATTTTGCAGGACTTATTGAAGATGGCAAGGGCGATAAAATCCATAGCCAAATAACGCCTGAAATGATGGATTATGTTTGCTGGACGAATGGGCTTTTAGAAGCATTTAGCAGGGATGATAGCTTGAGACTTCCACCACTTCCAAACGCAAAAAGCATTCGCCATTTGCACACTGGAATTTTGATAAAAAATGATAGAACAT
This sequence comes from Campylobacter sp., assembly GCA_022775765.1. Lineage (GTDB taxonomy): Bacteria > Campylobacterota > Campylobacteria > Campylobacterales > Campylobacteraceae > Campylobacter_B. The sequence goes on from JALFKC010000011.1 coordinate 10,678, forward strand.
ATCGCACTAAATGTGCCAAATGTAGAAGAAGCCACTAAATTTTAATGTGGCTTTTGGGGCAAAAGTTATATATGATGGGCGAAATTTTAATAATCCGCCCATTCAAGGCGAAACCGCATTTTTAGGTCGTGATTGGATTTAAAATTTAAAAATTTCATCAAATATCGCTATAATTTCACATTTAAATTAAGGTAAATTTCTATTTTAGTGGATTTGATAAACACTAAAACGAAATTTTATTAAAAATTGTGCTTAAATTTTATTTAAAGGAGAAAAATTGCAAGCAAATGAGATGAGGTTTAAAGAAATCTTAAATGACCTTTTTGTAGGCGAAAAAGTTGTTGGAAATTCTGGTTTTGCGAATTTGATGCGGATTAAAAATGCGTATTATGAAATTTTTGCGAAAGATTTTTCGCAAAAATCGACGCTATTTGTCAAAATAAAAATATGATGTAAAAAACGCAAAAAACGCAAGAAAAAGATGAAAATTTCAAAGAGGAAATTTACGATAAACTTTACACATTTTTTCATCGTTATTTTAGCAAAAGCGGTTCGATTTTTTTTAATTACACGCCACTTTTTTATAAAATTTACACCAAGGCTTATGACGACAAAAGCCCAAATGATAGATATTTTAGTGATTTTGAGCAAATTTATAGTGACAAAAAAGATACCGCACTTTTTTACAAAACAAAAGATTTGTATTACATAAAATCAGACACAATTTTTAAATCGCTTGAAGTTATGATTGATGAGTGGAAATTTAGCTTTGATATTTCGAATTTAGACGCCAAATTTGCGGGTGAAAAAAGAGGGCTTGTTTATGAATTTCTTAGCCAAAATGATAAAAATATCACTTTAGGTGTGAAATATTCGCAAAAAGGTGCAAAAACAAAACTTAATGAAATTCTTAAAAATTGCAAAAGTTTAGATGAAATTTCACTCACAAAAGCCCTAAAAATCTTTGAAAAGCAGTCAAATATTGACTTTTTTATCAATAAAAATGCGGGTGAGTTTTTAAAATCTCAACTTGATTTGTGGATTTATCAATATCTTTTTTCTCAAAGTGCGGATTTTACGCAAAAAAGAGTGCAAGAAATCGCCCATTTTAAGGATATTGCACTTACTTTGATAGATTTTATTTCACAGTTTGAAAACGAACTTGCAAAAATTTGGAATAAACCAAAATTTGTGCTTGAATCAAATTATATTTTAACGCCACAAATACTTATAAATTCGCACTTTGATATCTCAAAAATCACTTCACACAAAAATTTTAACGCCCAAATCGATGAGTGGATAAAGTTAGGAATTTTAACAGACAACGAGACAACGAGACAACGAGACAACGAGACAACGAGACAACGAGACAACGAGACAACGAGACAACGAGACAACGAGACAACGAGACAACGAGAACTCGCCGTTATTTTTTAGTGATAAATTAACGCTAAAAGATATAAATTCTACAAATTCAAGTCAAAATTCAAAGCAAAATTTCACACAAAATCAAAACCAAATTTCAGAAAATAGTAAAAATATTTCAAACCAAAACACGCAAAATTTTATTAGTGACAAAACGTAAAATTTAGTAATAAAAAATGGCGATGCAATTTTACAAAATTCACAAAATCTAGAAAATCAAAATTTCGCACAAAATAGGCAAAATGAAAATTTAAATCCAAACGAAAATGACAAAATTTCATCTTTAAATCTCGAAAATATTGAGATTTTACCAAAAGATTTCAAGGCTATTTTTAAAAGTGATAGACTTCTAATTGATACTAAATTCTTCCCTGATTTAAAAGATGAAATCCAAAATCTTATAGATGAAAACATAGATGGGATTTTAATCAAAAGTGAAAATTATCAAGCCCTAAATTCCATCAAAAACCGCTTTAAAAACCGCGTCAAACTCATCTATATCGATCCGCCTTACAATACCAGCGGCGACGAATTTATTTATATGGATAAATTTAATCACGCAAGTTGGCTTACGATGATGGAAAACCGCCTAAAAATCGCAAAAAATCTTTTAAAAGATGATGGCGTGATATTTATCTCAATCGATGATAACGAACAAGCAAATTTAAAACTACTTTGTGATGAAATTTTTGGTGCTGAGAATTTTGTAGCGAATTTGATATGGCAAAAGAAAAAAGGCGGATCACAAGATAGCCAAGATTTTGCAAAAGAACACGAATATATACTATGTTATAAAAAAGAGAATTGGAATATTAAAGACGAATTGCAAAAGCACGATATATCTGATTTTACAAAAATTGTAAATGGTAAAAATGCAAAATTAATGAAGCTTGAAAAATGGGGAAATCATTCTTTAAGAAGTGATAGACCAACTTTATATTATTCTATAAAAGACCCAAAAGGTAATGATTTTTATCCTATTGCACCAAATGGCAAAGATGGTTGTTGGCGTAAAAAACCTGAGAATTTAGATGAAAATCACATTTTTTGGCAAGAGAATTCTAAAGGAAGATTGACGCCATATGAAGTAATTTATTTTGATGAAGTTGATACAAAAGTAGTAAAAACTCGCACTATTTTTACAGAATATGGAACTACAACCGACGCAACTAAAGAAATTTTATCTTTGTTTGGTAATCAAAAAATTTTTGATACGCCAAAGCCAGAAAAACTTTTACAAAAACTTATAAAAATTTTAACAAATCCAAACGATATCGTAATGGATTTTTTCGCAGGAAGTGGCACGACAGCAGCGGCTTTGAAAATGGGACGAAAATTTATCTGCGTTGAGATGGGCGATCATTTTGAAAATGTAATAATTCCACGGATTAAAAAGAGTTTAGTCGGTTTTGAGAGTGGAATTTTGGACGAAAATATTAATAAAGGCGGAATTAAATATTATACTTTTGAGTCGTTTGAAAATACTCTAAAAAGGGCGGATTATAGCAGTAAAAATAGCGAGAGTTATCCACTTTTTAAAAATCTATTTTTATTTGATGACAAATTTGCAAACGCTTTAAAAGAAAATGACGGAAAATTTAGCATCGCACTCGATGAAATCTATAAAAATATCGATTTAAAGGAGAGCATTTTGAATTTTACCAGTAAAAAAGTGGAATTCCTTAGCGATGAAAAAGTGAAATTTAAAGGTGATGATAAAGGGTATGATTTGGCTGAAATTTTAAAAGATTTTTTGATTTGGTGATGAAAATGCAAAATTTATTTAAGATAAATGATAAACCTGTGATAGTTTTACAAGATTTAGCAAAAAATGAGTTTGTAAAGAGTAGCGAAATTTTAAAAGAGTTTGATTTTGAGAGTTTTAGCGGTAAAAAAACTCTTTTTGATTATCAACAAAATGCCCTTAAAAACGCACTTTTGGTTTTAAATGAGTTTTTTAATAATTGCACTGCAAATAAAGAGAAATTTTACTATGAAAATTACAGCTCACGTATAAATAGTGCGAAATTTGAATATAAAAAAACCGAGTAAAATTCTGAAATTTCACTACAATGATGGCGTGATAAAATTTCATAATTTTATCAATCAAATGGGCTTTTGGATGACGATGGGAAGTGGAAAAACTATCGTAATAATTAAGCTTATAGAAATTTTAAATTCTGCGATGAGTGCGGGGATTTTGCCAAAAAAAGATATTATGTTTTTTTGGCAAATGAAGAGCTTTTAAAGAAATTTGAAATCGAAATCAAAGAATACAACGCTTTTAAAAGCAAAAATATCGAGTGTGTGGATTTGAGAAATTACGAAAATAGTAAAATTTCGCTTGATTTTGACGGAATTAAAATTTATGCTTATAGAAGTGATTTGATTTTGGATGAAAATAAAGAAAAACAGGTGAATTTCGCGGATTTTGGAACGCAAAATTATGTGATTTTAGATGAAGCACACAAGGGTGATAAAGAAGATTCTAAAAGACAAAATTATTTTAGCGTGATGAGCAAAGATGGATTTTTGTTTAATTTTTCGGCTACTTTTTACAGATATCAGAGATATCGTGACGACGGTTTTTAACCTAAATCAAGGCGAATGGATACGCCAAGGATACGGCAAAAAGGTGCTTTTGCTTGAAAATAATTTAAAAGCTTTTAAAATCAAAAATGATTTAAACGAAAAAGAGAAGCAAAAATCACTCATAAAATCACTCATAATTTTATACATTGCTAAACTTCAAAAAGCCAAATTTAGCGGATATTTTCATAATCCGATGATGGTTGTTTTTGTAAATTCGATCAACATTAAAGACGCGGACGCTGAAATTTTCTTTAATACGCTAAAAAGCATAATAAATGGCGATCTAGATGAAATTTTTGATAAAGCTTTGAAAGAATTAAAAGATGAATTTAAAGATAGCGAGTATTTGCTTAGTGATGAATCTGGTGAGAGTGTAAATTTTATGCAAAATCTGTTTGATAGCGTAGAGTTTGACGCGTTAAAAGATGAAATTTTTTACGCAAAAAGTGGAAATATGGAAGCTATTAGAAATAAATTTGATGAAAAAGAACTTGCATTTAAGCTTGATACCGCAAATAAACCATTTTGTTTACTAAAAATCGGCGATACTGGTGCGTGGATAAAAGAAAAACTTGATGGCATGAAAATCAGCGAAACTTATAAAAATAGTAGTTATTTTGAAAATATCGATAGAAATTCTATTAATATCTTGCTTGGAAGTCGCAGTTTTTACGAAGGTTGGGATACAAATCGTCCAAATGTAATGCTATTTTTAAATATCGGCTTAAAAGATACGAAAAAATTTATAACTCAAGCCATTGGCCGTGGAATGCGTATAGAGACTGTGAAAAATAACAGAAAAAGGCTTGAAAATATCGATAAAGAGATTTTTTACGCAAATGAAGATGCTGCAAGGACGCTGCAAACGCTTTTTATAATCGCAACCGCTAATGAGACGATAAAAGATATTTTAGAAGTCGCAAAAGAGGTGAGTGTGAGTAATTTTACAGATATCAAACTCGATAAAATAGCGAACTTTTAAAGGATAAAAGGCTTTTTGTGCTGGTTTATGGCTTAAGCAAAAAAAGGTGCAAATTCAGTAAAAAAATGGTGTCGGTTTTACGCTAAGTAGCGAAAATTTAAGAGATTTAAAAATCTATTTTCAAAGCATTTCACCGCAACTTTTTATCTTAAAACACGGACTAAAATCTAAAAAAGAGTTTGAAATTTTCGCCGGATTTTTAGATGAAAAAAGAGAGTATTTTTCTATAAAAGATGAAATTTATTATAAAAATTTGGATTTGATGATAGAAAAAATCAAAAAAAGAATTTATATAAATAAAAGTGATTTTAAGGATTTTAGAGATTTAAATGATAGTGATATCTGCATTTTAAGGCGATTAGAGTTCAAAATGAGATAGTCGATGATTTTAAAAATACACTTGAACTTGCAAAAATCAATGGCAAAAAAGAGTGGAAAAATTTTGAGTTTGATAAGATAAAAAGTCACTATTTCAATCCTTTGATAATGAGCGAAGATCCGCAGGGCCTAGTTAAAAAAATCATCCACGAAGAAAGTGAGATAAATTTCATCCATCAGCTTGAAAAAATTTCTGATTTTATCACGCAAAAATACGATTGGTGGGCTTTTAGCAGGATTGAAGCAAATATTGATGAAATTTTTATACCTTATATGCAAGATGGCGAAGAGCGAAAATTTTATCCAGATTTTGTATTTTGGCTTCAAAAAAGATGACGCCCAAAAAATTTTATTTATCGATCCAAAAGGGACGACAAATAGTGAATATCAGCTAAAAATCGATGGTTTTGATGAAATTTTTAGAGATAAAATTTGGCCAAAAGATGGGCTAAAATTAAGCGTGGATTTGAAAATGATAAAATCGCAAAATGAAGATATTTCCAAAGGATATGCAAATTATTGGATTTATTTGCAAAATTTGCAAAATGCTTTTTGATTTACCATTTTAGTGTAGTATTTCATCTAAAATTGTAAATTTTAACAAAGGAAAACTATGAAATTTAGTGGTAAAAATGTTTTGATTACCGGTGCTAGCAAAGGAATTGGTGCTGATATCGCACGAGTTTTGGCTAGTTTTGGGCTAAAAGTGTGGATAAATTACCGCTCAAAGCCAGAGATTGCTGACGCACTAAAAGATGAAATCATCAAAAATGGTGGCGAGACAGCGGTGATAAAATTTGACGCTTCGGTTGAGAGTGAATTTAGCGAAGCGGTAAAAGTCATCACTGAAAGCGATGGAGAATTAAGTTATTTGGTAAATAGCGCAGGGATTACTAATGACAAATTAGCCCTTAGAATGAAAAGCGAAGACTTTTTAAGCGTGATAAATGCGAACCTTCTTTCGTCATTTTTGGGCTCAAAAGAGGCGTTAAAGGTGATGAGTAAAAAACGCTTTGGAGCGGTGGTAAATATCGCTTCTGTCGTCGGTGAGATGGGAAATGCAGGGCAAACCAACTACTCAGCAAGCAAAGGTGGAATGATAGCAATGACAAAAAGCTTCGCCAAAGAAGGAGCCAGTAGAAATATCCGCTTTAACTGCGTAAGCCCTGGATTTATCGCAACTGATATGACTGAAAAATTAAGCGATGAAATTAAAGACGCGTATATTTCAGGCATTCCGTTATCGAGATTAGGAAGTGCAAATGATGTCGCTCAGGCAGTTGCATTTTTGCTAAGTGACTACTCTAGTTACATTACCGGCGAAGATTTAAAGGTAAATGGCGGAATGTATATGTAGGTTTAAGATATCTTTAATTTATAAAAAATAAATTTATGATATAATTTTAAAAGTCAGATTCTTAGTCTATAATTTAGACGAGATGTGGCATATAATCAAAGGAGAAATAAATGGCAATTTTTGAAGATGTAAGAGATGTAGTTGTAGAGCAACTAAGTGTAGATCCAGCTTCTGTTAAGCTTGAATCTAAAATAGTAGATGATCTAAACGCAGACTCACTAGATGTTGTTGAGCTTATTATGGCTTTAGAAGAGAAATTTGAAGTTGAAATTCCTGATAGTGATGCAGAAAAATTAATAAGCATCAACGATGTTGTAACTTATATTGAGAATTTAAACAAATAAATTCTCACAAAGGAGAGATATGAAGCGAGTCGTAGTAACGGGCATAGGGATGATAAATGCACTTGGCAACGACAAAGAGAGTGCATTTAAGAACATATGCGAGGGCAAGACTGGCGTAAGTAAGATAACTCATTTTGATGCGACTGATTTTCCGGTTCAAATCGCTGCTGAAGTTAGGGATTTTGACCCTGCTAACGTAATTGAAGACGCTAAAGAGATCAAAAAGATGGATAGATTCATCCATCTTGGCTTAAAAGCTGCAAAAGAAGCTATGGAAGATGCTAATTTTACGAATTTTGACGCAGACAGTTTTGGTGTTAGCTCAGCTGCTGGAATTGGTGGGCTTCCAAATATAGAAAAAAACTCAAATACCTGCTTGACAAGAGGTCCTAGAAAAATTTCACCATTTTTCATACCATCATCACTTATTAATATGCTTGGTGGGATGGTCTCTATAAGCTACGGTCTAAAAGGACCAAATATCGCTAGTGTAACAGCTTGTGCGGCATCAACTCACGCTATTGCTGAGGCTGCAAAAACCATAATGCTTGGATGTGCTGATAAGATGATAGTTGTTGGAGCTGAAGCTGCGATTTGCCCTGTTGGGATTGGTGGCTTTGCAGCTATGAAAGCTTTATCTACTAGAAATGATGACCCAGAGCACGCCTCAAGACCTTTTGACAAGGGTAGAGATGGTTTTGTAATGGGCGAAGGTGCAGGAGCTTTAGTGCTTGAAACTTATGAAGATGCTAAAGCTAGGGGAGCTAAAATTTACGCTGAGGTTGTAGGATTTGGAGAGAGTGGGGACGCTTTTCATATAACTTCACCAACACTTGAGGGTCCGCTTTTAGCGATGAAAAAAGCTTATAAAATGGCAGGCGAACCTAAGATTGATTACATCAATGCACACGGAACTTCGACACCAGTTAATGACAAAAACGAAACGGCAGCTCTAAAATCGCTTTTTGGTGATAATGTGCCACTAGTTAGCTCTACAAAGGGACAAATCGGACACTGTCTTGGTGCAGCAGGAGCTTTGGAGGCAGTAATTTGTATAATGGCTATGCAAAACGGCATTATTCCGCCAACCATCAATCAAATCGAACGCGACCCAGATTGTGATTTAGATTATATTCCAAATACCGCTAGAGAGGCTAAACTAGACTGTGTGATGAGTAATTCATTTGGCTTTGGTGGAACAAATGGATCGGTGATTTTCAAAAAGATTGACTGATGATTACTTATTTGAGCTTTGAAAAGAGCATAGAACAGATTGATAGCGAAATTTCTACCGCAAAAATTAGAGGCGATGAAGCTGCGGTTGAGATTTTAAACAAAAATTTGGAAAAAGAAGTTTCAAAAATTTATAAAAACCTTAGCGAACACCAAAGACTTCAATTAGCAAGGCATCCAGATCGCCCTTACGCCCTTGATTACATAAAAATTTTACTAAAAGGTGGATATGAAATTCACGGCGATAGAGCTTATAGAGATGACCCGGCTATAGTTTGCTTTGTAGGTTATATCGGCGGTAAAAAAGTTGTAGTCATAGGCGAACAAAAGGGTCGTGGGACCAAAGACAAAATCAAAAGAAACTTTGGTATGCCCCATCCTGAGGGCTACCGTAAAGCTTTGCGTGTGGCTAAATTTGCAGAAAAATTTAGCTTACCGATACTTTTTTTGATAGACACCCCAGGTGCGTATCCAGGAATTGGAGCTGAAGAGCGTGGTCAAAGTGAAGCAATAGCTAGAAATTTATATGAGTTTAGTGCCCTTAAAACGCCAACTATTTCGGTTGTTATAGGCGAAGGTGGAAGTGGTGGAGCACTTGCTATTGGAGTAAGTGACAAATTAGCGATGCTTCAAAACTCAATTTTTTCAGTAATTTCACCAGAGGGTTGTGCTGCGATTTTGTGGAATGACCCAGCCAAAAGCGAGATGGCCACTAAGTCTTTGAAAATTACAGCTAGCGAGCTTAAAGAGTATTCACTCATAGATGATGTTATAAATGAGCCAAAAATGGGAGCTCACAGGGATAAAGATGGTGCAGCACTCGAACTTGCTAATTATTTTATCAAGGCCCTTGATGAGTTAAACAAATTAAGCATAGATGAGTTGATAGAAAAAAGAGTGCAAAAGCTTTTAAAAATTGGTGCTTTTAAGGAAATATAATCCTATACTAAGAGCTTGGATTAATAAAATTTACTGATAATTTTGTAAATTTTATTAATTAGAAATTTAGAAATTTATAATAATATGGATAAATATTTTATAGAAAAGGATATTAAATGAAAAGATATTTATTAGCATCTTCATTGGTGCTTGCGTTATCAACTGCTTTATTTGCAGCAGATGCTAACGCGACAGACGCAAATGTAACAGACGTTGCTGCTACAGCTGAAGCAGCAACTTCATCAGCTTCTCCAGAACTACTGGCTCAAGGCGAGAAAGTATTTAAAAAATGCATTGCATGTCATGGAGCTAAAGCTGAAAAATCTTACCTAAATAAGGTTCCAGTGCTTACAACTTTAGACGCTGAGACTATGGTAACTGATATGAAAGCTTACAAAGCAGGCGAAATCGAAGGTGGAAAAGGTAGATTTGGTCTAGGTGGCGTTATGAAAGGTCAGATGGCTAGCCTAAGCGAAGATGATATGAAAGCAGTTGCTGAATATATTACTACACTTAAATAATTTTGAACTCACTCGTTTGAGTGAGTTTTATTCTAAAATTTTACTCATTAATTTTATAAAATTACATTATATATTGTTTTATTGTTAATTTAAAAATCATAAATTCTCTTATCTAAATAAAGGAGAAAATATGAAAAAGATTTTAATTTTAGTAGGTGATATGGTTGAAGATTATGAAGCTATGGTCTCTTTGCAAATTTTACAGTTTGTAGGATACGAAGTTGATACGGTAGCCCCAGGTAAAAAGGCTGGTGAATATGTTAAAACTGCAGTCCATGATTTTGAGGGTCTTCAAACTTATACTGAAAAATTAGGTCATAATTTTTATTGCAATAAAGATTTTGATATGGTAAAAGTAAGGAACTATGATGGTTTGGTAATAACTGGCGGAAGAGCCCCAGAACATATTCAAATGGTGCCGCGAGTCAATGAAATAATCAAAGAATTTAATGACTTAAATAAGCCAATCGCTGCAGTTTGCCATGGACCGCTTTGTCTTGTTAGCTCAGGCGTTGTCAAAGATAAAAAAGTCACAGCCTATCCAACTCTTCAACTAGAAGTTGAATTAGGTGGTGGTATTTGGGTGGATTCAAACTCAACTTTTGATAATGTTGTGGTTGATAAAAATCTTGTCACAGTTCCTGCGTGGGGCGGACATGGACCTTGGATGAGAGAGTTTGTCAAGCTTCTTGGTGCAAAGATAGAAGCTTAAATTAAAGAGCAACTGCTATTTAAGAGTAGTTGCTGTGTGCTTATATTAAATAGTTAAAATATAAAAATACTAAATTAAATTATAGACTAAAACTGTTATAATTTTCTACGAAAATATTAATTTATTAAATTTATAATAAATACAATATAAATTATTATAGTAAATTTTGTAGCTACAACTTTTTGAAAAATTAGTCTATCTCTTTTCAATACAAAATTTGTTATAGCAAAATTCTAGGTAATATCTAGTTGCAAAGCCATTTTCTCGTTTCAATACAAAATTTGTTATAGCAAAATACGCTTCTGAGCTTTCTAAACTAAGCTTAGAAAAGTTTCAATACAAAATTTGTTATAGCAAAATGGCTTTGGCAAATAGATAAAATACTCATATAGCTTGTTTCAATACAAAATTTGTTATAGCAAAATCATCTTCTACCCACTTTTCAGGTTCTAAACTCTCTTTGGTTTCAATACAAAATTTGTTATAGCAAAATCTCTGCCATTTTAGGTGAAAGCTTTAACTCTCATAAGTTTCAATACAAAATTTGTTATAGCAAAATTTAAAGTTTTATAACATTATAGAAGCAACCTCTATGTTTCAATACAAAATTTGTTATAGCAAAATAGAGCTAAAAGAAATCATCAAAGAGCAACTAAGCAAGTTTCAATACAAAATTTGTTATAGCAAAATGGGTGGTAGGTTACCAGAGGGTAGTACTACACTTCCGTTTCAATACAAAATTTGTTATAGCAAAATAATTTAACTTTCTCTTTATATAGTTTATCTTTCTGTTTCAATACAAAATTTGTTATAGTAAAATAGTTAACGGGGTGGTAGTTAAAACACCTCGTGAAAGAGTGTTTCAATACAAAATTTGTTATAGCAAAAATAAACATATAAAAAGTTAAACTATTTGCTTTCTCTATAGTTTCAATACAAAATTTGTTATAGCAAAATTCTTCTTACTTCAAATCCTAATAAGTTATAGAATGTAGTTTCAATACAAAATTTGTTATAGCAAAATAGCCTTCCCCGACATATTAAATTATGCTAGTTTTATGTTTCAATACAAAATTTGTTATAGCAAAATTTTATCTTTTATATCATCATAAACCAACTTTAGAAGAGTTTCAATACAAAATTTGTTATAGCAAAATATCTGCACCAAAAATAAGATTTGGTTTGTTAAGGGCGTTTCAATACAAAATTTGTTATAGCAAAATAATAACAGCATTCTTACTTCCAAAGTCCTTAGCACGTTTCAATACAAAATTTGTTATAGCAAAATATCTATTAAAAATTGGAGTAAGTTAATAACTAACTAGTTTCAATACAAAATTTGTTATAGCAAAATACAAGACAAACATGGGAATATATTAATTCCTTTAAAGTTTCAATACAAAATTTGTTATAGCAAAATAAATTGGTCTTATTAATTGTAATGTATCTTTTTAGAGTTTCAATACAAAATTTGTTATAGCAAAATTTTATTTTTTGCTGTGCAAAAAATCTGTAAAAAAAGTTTCAATACAAAATTTGTTATAGCAAAATATCTCAGAATTTCGCTCTGTAATCTCTCTACTTCGTGTTTCAATACAAAATTTGTTATAGCAAAATAACACAAGGTGCTGTATTAAAGTCGATTACTCCAATGTTTCAATACAAAATTTGTTATAGCAAAATAAAGAGCCATTAAATAGATCGATTAATTCATTTATCGTTTCAATACAAAATTTGTTATAGCAAAATAGTATCCAAAAATTTATATTACAAGGAGTATCCTTGTTTCAATACAAAATTTGTTATAGCAAAATTAAATATTATACATAAACTTAAAAATTTGTTTATTATGTTTCAATACAAAATTTGTTATAGCAAAATAATTTTTGATAAAGAATTTCTAAAATAGGTATAGTGGTTTCAATACAAAATTTGTTATAGCAAAATATAGCTATATCATACTCTTTTCTTTCATCTATAAGAGTTTCAATACAAAATTTGTTATAGCAAAATTAAAGAGAATCTAAAACTAACTAGAACAATATTAGAGTTTCAATACAAAATTTGTTATAGCAAAATTTTTGACGCTGAGGGTGCAGCAATTGCTATGAATAGTTTCAATACAAAATTTGTTATAGCAAAATTTTTGACGCTGAGGGTGCAGCAATTGCTATGAA
>JALFKC010000078.1 GCA_022775765.1 Campylobacter sp.
AAATTCTTAGCTTTATCATCACCAAATAACTTAGGATAAATTTGGCATTTAGAAGTTTGACTTTCGGTATTTAAAAGCTTCTTTTTCTTAATGCTCTTTCCGATTAAATTCCCATCTTTTGTAAAACCCACTTCAAACCCAGCCTTTAAAAACTCAGCCCGTATTAACTCTCTATCCATCTTTATCTCCTTTTTGTATAGACTAAATTTGCAGCTACTGTTTCGCTATATCCTAGCTCCATATTAGCCCTAGTTTTCTCAAACGCTCTAGCGTTATTATCTGTTGCTAAATACTCACTCATACTCTTACTAAGCCCATTTAACTCACCTATCTTTATAAGCTCTTGGGTGCTTAAACTCATCTCAGGACTATAAGTAAAACGGCTCTTTATATACCCACCAAGATTGTCTATGTCATTTTTAAGCTCAGTTAGCCCAACACAAATCACCACAACACCAACCTTTTTATCCCTAAAATACTCAAATATCTCTCTTAAAAGCTCAAATTTTCTCTCAAAAGTATTTCTACTATCCCCACTAAAAAGATCGCTCTCATCTATCACTAAAAGTCTAATCCCTTTTTTCTCTAAGCTCTCAATCACCATATCAAGCTTATCATCGGTGTTTCCTTTGGGCTTTTCATTTAAGTTTTTAAGTATCAAACTCATAAACGAACTTGCACTAAGGCTTTTTCTAGCTTTTATATACAAAGCATCATCTCTATCCTTGCAAATGCTCTTTAAAAGATAAGTCTTACCCATACCACTATCACCAAAAATTAGCTCGAAAAAACTTAAATTTGATGAGACCATACTTAAAACTCTCTCTTTTATCTTAGTTTGAGCTAGGCTTAGCCAAGGCTCATTTGATATTTTTTCTGTTGTCTTGCTTTTTAGTTCATTTTGTGGTAAAATTTCATCAGTTTTTCCTAAGCCATTGTCTGCTATGTAGTTATTTAGATAGTTTTCAATGGCGTTTTCATAAAGTCTCTTATTTGCACTCTTATAGCTCCCATTTAAAACACCATTTACCACCCCGACGCCCTTACCGATAACTCTTGCGATGTCTGGTTGAGTTAAGCCACTAAGCTCAAATTTCTCTTTTAAATTCATCTTTTTATACCCCTATTTAACCTTTCTTTTTGGTATATTTTTTACTTTAAAAGCCCTTTGGCTAAAACTAAAAACCTACTTTTTACTAAGCTATTTGATTTAAAATAACTTAGGATAAAATAAGAAAAGCGTTAATTTCTCAAGCTTTAGAAGTTTAAAAACTCTCATTTTTCTACATCGCTTCTAAAAGTTTGTCATTACTCATCGCAAACCTCTTCTTTAATTTTTTATTTTTCTCATTTTTTACCTTAGTTTGCATTGCTACACTCGTATATGTATTTATTCTTATGGTTTTAGAATAAAGCCCTTTGTAGTAGCTAAATGCTTCATTTACAGCCCGAACAACTTTTTCGTTCTCACTAATTTTTGCTTTTACCAAACGGCTATCTCTTGGATCAATTGCTCTGTTTATATAAGCTTCACATATATAAGTGTGCTTATCTATATCAACTACGCTAACGCTTTTAAGCTCTTCATCTATTAGCCTAACTTCTACAATTTGCCCATTATATTTGCTTAAAAATGGGCTTGAAAATGAGTATTTAGCTTTGTTAATGCTTAAATTTATGCTTGAGTTTCTAACTTTTATAGCCCTTCGTTCGCTAAAAATATAATCAAGTGTTGTTTTATCAAAAGAACTAACCTGTTCTAGCTCACTTGTAAATTTATCCATAGGCACGATATTTCTACTTTTATTTAGGTGTTCATTCCACTTTTTTATAGCTTTTGCAAAATATCCTATAAACTCTTTATAAAAAAGCGGATGATCTTTCATATATTTTTTTAAAATTTCGCTATTTTTTCGGTTATCTTTGTGATAGCTACTTCCACCTTTTTCGTAGATAATGCTTTCCATCATCCATCTTTGAACATGATTAAAGATATTTTCAATAGGCTTTGCTCTTGAGTTTGCAGGGCGGGCTTTTTTATGAGTAAGTCTTGGATCTAAAGCATCAAAGTCCTTTAGTTTTATACCACTTAACTGGCTAATTACCTCTTTTACATAATTACTTAGCTCAGGCTTTCCATTATCTGTATAAATTGAGTCTGGTACGCCAAATCCAAGTGCCATTTTTAAAGACCTACCAACGCTTAATTTATTATATTTTCCAAGCACGATATCAACGCCGATTATCGCTCCACTACCCATATCTATCCAAACATAAGCGTTTGGATTTACAATCTCTCCATATTCGTTTATAACATCAAAGTCAAAGACTATCTGATCCCCACATATCATCTCCATACTTTTATAAAGGTTAAGATCTCTTAAAACAAATGGGGCTATTTCATTTCTAACGCCCCGCTCACCCCTAGTGGCTTTTAAAAGCATAGCTTTAACTTCAGGTTTATCCATCTGCCTTGCAAAGCTCTTATAGCTTCCAACTGACCAGCCATTATTTAAAGCCTCTTTCCTAAGTGCTTCATATATAAATGCTTTTGTAGCAAGTGGGTTGTTTAGCCACGCCCCCAAAGCCCACTCTAAGGCATTGATTTCAAAACTACTTGTTTTAAATGTAGCTTTAAAATCAATGCCTATGTTTGATTTTTTTGTTTTATATGGTTTAAGACATTTAGGGCAGATGTTTTCAGGGTTGCTACTTGATGTATCATCGCCTTCATCTCCACTCTCCCCACACTCACATAGCTCATCATCAACATCTTTTCTCCACTCATAAAGAGTCTTTAAACTAACGCCATATTTACTAGCTATCACTTTACCCCACGCAGTTTTGCCAAACCCTTTAGGAACACAGCTCATCTCATTTACAGCTTTTATTTTATTCATCTTTTCAAGCTCTTTTATCTTTTTATTTTTAACTTTAGTTCGTATATTACATTGCTTAAACCTATAAGAGCTACACCTGGTGTCATTAATAAAGCTCCCATATACCAAAGTATCTCCCTGAGTAGAGATAGGATTAAAACTACTGCTTTTAGTGCTATTATTTTCATCTTTTAACTCCTTTTTATTTGCTATATCTTCTAAATTTAAAGCCTTTTTATTTGTCTCTAAAGGCTCTAAATTTAGCTGAGTGTTTATCGGTTTTTTATTGCTAACCCCTTGTTTTTTGTTGTCAGGTGCTAGTTTTTCGTTGTCTGTTCTTTGATTTCTTTTGTCTGTTATCTGATTTTCGCTCTCTGATATCAGTTTTTCACCACCATCAATCCAAATTTGAAGGGTTTTGCCACCACGACCGATACCTGGGATATATTTAAAGTGGCATATATGACACTTTATAGTGCAAAAATTTTTGCTTTTTTGAGTTGCTCTAAAAGCAGCTTTTTCAACGCTTTTATTATTTACACCCAAAATTTCAGCCGCTACCTTACTGCTCACCCACACTTTAGCCCCTTATTAGCCCATACCCACTTACCATCACCCCCACCTGATACCTTATGTAAAACTCTATCTAAAGCTATACCATCACTTTCTAAAACTCTCTTAGCTCTCTCACTCACATAGCCCTTATAAAAGCTACTTAAACTTAGATTATTTATCTCACAGTATGCCTTCATATCATACCTCGTCCTATCTTTTATCGCTTCAGCCAAGCTTTGCATCCCATCTCCTTTCATAATCTCATTGTTAAACCAAATTTTCATTTTAATAACCCCCTTTCGAGTGAGCTTACAGAAGAGCAACAAGCTCGCATACGAGTTAAAATCAACGAATTTTCCAATGAAATTCGCAAGAATGGATCCTTGGATCTAATTCTTTGCTTTTTAAAACCAGACTCTTTAGATCTTCCATAGTAAGCTTAATCTCTATATTTAAAGACTTTGCATTAAGGGCAGGGCAAGTAGGTAATATCTCTCTTAAAGGAATTCTTACTTCCTTGCTTTTTATATCAAAATAGGCTTTTTTAATCTCTGTTTTAAAATTTTTACTCATACTCTATCCTTTAAATTTGGTTTAACAATGAAATTTTAAAGACCATTTAATTCTAATTTTTAGAATTTTTGGGTATCATTTCTTAAATGATTTAGAAATTATAGCACATATATGACACTATGTCAAGTGTTTTAAGGAAATTATATGACACTTTTTTCAAATATTAGAAAGTTGAGAGCTGAAAAGGGCTGGACACAAAGTGATTTAGCTAATTTTTCAGATGTTTCAGTTGAAACTATAAAGAGATATGAAAATGGTAAAACAAATCCAACTACTGATAATTTATTAAAAATAGCTAATGCGTTAAATGTTAATATAAAAAAATTATATAGCAACAACTTGTTTCCTACTAAGTCTCTTAGTAAAGATAATTTGTCTCTTAGTGAGTCTCCTACTCTCCAAAATTCATCCGTTACCCCAAAAGCCCCAAAAGATATCAAAAAATTTGATAGAAATTTACTCCCAGATGCTGATTTTGAAGGCTCTATCTCTATTAATGTCAAAAAGGACACAGTCTATATCCCATTTTTTAAAGATGGGGCTATTTCTGCTGGTTTTGGCACCACCGACTTTGAGAATGACTGCGATTTTTTACCATTTAAAAAGCAAGATTTAAAGCTTATGTTTGGTGTCAGCAACTCCCAGCCTATCGGCATTATCCCTTGTATCGGCAACTCAATGGAACCAACCATAAAAGAGGGCGAACTAGTAGTCTTTCAAAACGATGGCTCACAAACCGAAGGAGCTATATATGTGATAAGATATGATGGCGAACTCTTTGTCAAACGCTTACAAAGACGCCCTTTAAGCCTGATTTCTGATAATAAAATCTATGAGCCTATAAAGATTGAAAAACTAAGCCAAATAGAGCTTTTAGGACGCGTAGTTGGGGCTTACTCCATACTTTCAAAAAGATTTTAGGTGGTACTAATAGCTTTATGCATTATATCTAATTTTACTTGTCGCCATTAAGTAAGATTAAGTCAGTTAATCCTTTAAGTTTGAATGCAAAATTTTATCTATTTTATGCATTCAATACTATTCAAACTACTTAAATAAGGCTATTGTAACTATTAACGAACATTTAAGATTGAATGTCAATTAATATGTTCGTTAATATGTCAGTTAATCTGACTTAATCAACAAATATTAAAATATCACAACTATATAACTATTAAAATGAGCTTACTTTTACTCAAAGCCCCCTAAACAGCGTATTTTTATGATATAAAGTTACATTTTAAGAAATCATCAAATCCAAAAAACACCACCAAAAACAGATGAATTTTTAATCAAATCTTAAGTGAAATAATCAAAATAGTAGTAAAATTTTTGATTTTTTTAAAACTTCATTCAAACCACTTCAAAGCACCACAACACCGAGCTTTGAATGAAGTTATTTTTTAGTTTTTGAAGCTGTTTTGAAGCGTTTTGAAGCGTTTTGAAGTTATTTTGAAGTTATTTTGAATTAAAAACCACTTTACCCAAAAAATGCCTAAAATTTGCCTAAATTCGCATTTTCAGTTCTCATTTTTTACCTTAATTATTTTTCTCTCAAACTCCCACGCAATCGCACTTTTAAACACTTTTTCTCACTTTTTTATTTTTTACCTTTTGCATAACATCTATCAAATACGCTAATTTATTCATCTAAAATTTATCAATATACATTTTATTTAGTTTTGAAAGTTCGCTATTTAGCTTCTTTAAATTATACTTTTCAAGCGAAAGTGACTCATTTTTGGTTAAATTTCTGCCAAGTCCAAAAGCATTGACGCTGATATTTACGCTCTCTAAAATGGTCAGCAGCATATCATAATGCGTCGCGGGGCACGAAATATAAAAAGCCGGAATTTAAAAAAGATTAAAAATTTTTCTATCTGTGACGCCGATATTGCTATTTTTAAAATACTTTCTGACTTGGCTTAAATGATCGCCCAAAATCACCACAGATGTATTTTTGTAAAAATCTTGCGCCATTATCCAACGCAAAAACTTACCCAGCTCGTCATCTGTGCAAACCACGCTTTTGGTGTAGCGATTTGCAAAAGCCTTGCAACTGGAGCTTTTAAAACCCGGAAAATGCATATTTATAGTTGAGGTATAAAACGCGAAAGGCTGATTTAATTTTGCTTTTTGCGTCAGTTTTTCTTTTGCGATTTTGTAAATTTTATCGGCATAAATTCCCCAGCAAAATCCTGGCTTCTGCCCAGCTAGTGCTGTTTGTTTGAATATGACCTTTATTAAAAACTACGCCATTTTTGGCGATTTGATTTAAATTTTTAACTCTACTTTTTCATTTTTTCTTAAATTTTTATAATTCCACTCCAAACTTTCAGCATAAATCACAACTAAATTTTTAAGATTTGTTTGCGTCAAAGTGGCTAAATTTGGCTTTTTGTATTCTTTTTCATAAATATTAGAATACTCAAAAAAATATGAAAATGTTATAAAAACTCATCTGTGCGTTTGCGACGATTAGAGAAATAACTAAAAACAAAGATGAAAATTTCAGTAAATACCTTTTAAAAAAGTGGCAAAATTTCACGCCCAAATACCACAAAACGCCAACCGCAATCGTTGGAATGATGATTTTTCTCTGATAGAAACTTTATAAATATCTAAGGCGTCGCCTGTATCAGAGACAAAGTAAAAAACATCTGCTTGGTCGTAAAATGCCCGAAATATCGCCAACTAAAATATGCAAGTGCAAGTAAAAATGCCAAAAATAGCACAATTATAATTGAAATTCACACCCTTGTTTTAATCTTTTTCTCGTTTTTACGGGTTATTATTTGCGTCTTGTGGTCCGCAATTTTGCATTATTTTTTATCCTTAAATTTTGAAATTTCATATAGTTTTGCTTCCTTTAAAAAGGCATAAAAAGCATTAATAATAGATGTGATAAAGCCTCTTCTTCCATTAAAAATAGAGCGTCTTAAAAAGTAGGATTTAAGAAAGATTAGTGGAAATATAAAAATCAATTTAAGCAAACTTGGTTTCTTACCTTTTTCAAAGTCGCTTTTTGCTCTTAACGATGAATAATTATTATTTTTTATAACTAATTCGTGGATAAATTTATCGCTAAAATGGTGGATTGAGTTTTTGCTTTTTCGCACGTTGCCGTTTATTGAAATTTGTGCGTGAACGCCTAAATTTTTATACTCACCACTACTTTTTTTAAAAAATCTTATATGCGTATTTTGCCTAACCAAAGGCGAAGTTATAAAACCCATATTGTATTCGCGAAACTTTATATCAAGCCCATTAAATTTATCTTGCTTCATAAAAGTGGCGATTTCGTCTTTCAATTCTGGCGTGATTTCTTCATCTGCGTCAAGATTTAGCACCCATTCATTTTTGCAAAGGCTAAAAGCGTAATTTTTTTGCACTCCTTCGCCTTGCCATTTGTGAAAATAAATTTTATCCGTGTAATCTTTGGCGATTTCAAGCGTTTTATCGGTGCTACCGCTATCGACGATGATTATCTCATCAAAATCTTTTACACTTTCAAGCATTCTTTTAATGTGCTTTTCTTCATTTAAAACTATCGCATAAACCGAAGCTTTTATCATAATTTGTTCCTAATTCTTGTAAATCTAAGCCAAAAGTCAAAAAAACTTTCCGTGCCTAAAATTCCAATGCGTTTGATTTTTAGCCTATCATCATTTTGGCTAAAAACGCCTCTTTGGACGATGACGGCGTTTTTAAATCCCGCTTCACTTACTAATTTAACGATATTTCCATCAAATTTCCCATACGGATACGCAAAACTTTCGCAAGCTTTTCCCGTGATTTTTTCCACTTCTTTTTTTGAGTTTTCTATCTCAAATTTTGAGTTTTCTAGCGAGATTTTAGTTAAATTTAGATGATTTAAAGAGTGTGCACCAAATTCTATGATATCCATCATTTGCACGATTTGATCGCTACTAAGCATCGCTGAAATGTGATTTGTGTTAGTTTTTTCCCAGTGATTTTCTTTTTGATTTGGCAACAAAAAAATCGTCGCTTTTGCACCAAAGTGCTTTAAAACTGGATAAGCATTAGTAAAATTATCCGCGTATCCATCATCAAAAGTTATGCAAACGGCTTTTTTAGGCAAATTTACACTCTCTTTTAAAGCACAAATTTCAGTTAGAGTAAAAAATTTATAACCTTTTTTTACCATCCACGCGATTTGTCTTTCAAAATCTCGTGGCAAAACACGCCATTTATCGAATTTATCACCAAAATGATTTTCGATGCTGTGATACATCAAAACCCGCACATTTGCGTCATTTAAGGGCATTCTCCACCAATTATAACGAAGTGAAAACACCACAATCAAAAGTCCCAAAAAAATCCAAACAAAAATCATTTTATCACACTCTCATAAGCTTTTATATATTTTTGTGCTACATTTTCAATGCTGTATTTTTGGGAGGTTTTTTTGATGTTTTCAAATTTTTTGGCGTAAATTTCGTAGTTTTTATAAATTTCATCGAGCTTTTGAGTGAGCTTAAAAGCGTCATTTTCTACGATAAAATCATTGACTAAAATCTCTTTATAATTTGCCACATCAAGGGCAAAAACCATCTTGCAATAATAAATTCCTTCAATCAAAGTTAGCAAAAAGCCTTCAAAGAGCGACGGCAAAAGCTGAATATTTGAGCTAAAAATATAGTCCCACGGATCATTTACATGCCCTACGAGTTTTACTTTTTCGTTTAAATTTAGCTCATCTATCAAGCTTTTTAGCTTATTTTCATAAACGCCCTGCCCCAAAATATAAAATCTATAATCAAATTTTACGCCCTTTAGTGCCCTAATTGTAAGTTGCCAATTTTTGTGCTTTTCAAGCCTACCAACACCCACGATATTAAACATTTTTTCATTTAAAATTCTGCTTGGGGTTTTAAAACTTATTCCGTTTTCAATCAATAAGCTCTCCCTACCATTTGCTAATTTGCAAATTCTTAAGGTTTCAGGTGAAATTCCTACGTAAATATCGGCAAATTTCATTCTTTTTTTGACAAACCAATTATGTTTTGTAAAAATTAGTGGAATTTTACGCTTTAAAAAAATCTGCATATATTTCATAATCTCTAAAAATTTTGTATTGTGGCGGTGAATTACATCAGGGGCAATTTTGCAGAGCATTTTTTCAATTTTGTAAAGATAGATTGGATTGCAGTAGCGATATTTTTTGGTGGCGAAATTTATAAATTTCACTCTTTTATCGACATAATCTTGCACATTTTCGCCATTTTCTCCTACCGCGTTGCAAAACAAAAAAACCTTATTTTCTTTGCATATTTCATTGTATAAATCAAGGCAAACTTTTTCCGTGCCACTAAATTCAGAAAACATTAGAACTTGTAAAATTCTCATTTTTTATTCACCACAATTTCATAAGCTTTGATATATTTTTGTGCCATTTTTTCGATGCTAAATTCTGCACTCCAATTTTGCTTTACTTTTGCGAAAATTTTAGTAAATTTTTTATGATTTTCATAAATTTCATTTAGCTTTTCGCTTAAAATTTCTACTTTTCTATCAAAAACCAA
The DNA here is from genome assembly GCA_022775765.1 of Campylobacter sp. Classification (GTDB taxonomy): domain Bacteria; phylum Campylobacterota; class Campylobacteria; order Campylobacterales; family Campylobacteraceae; genus Campylobacter_B. The sequence continues at coordinate 9,554 of JALFKC010000078.1, forward strand.
ATCGTTTCCCAAAATATCTTTATGATTTGAAACATTAGAGGCTATCAAAGTTTTTGCGTAAAAAATAGCTTCTATAAGCGAAATAGAAAGCCCTTCAGTTTCTGAAGCAATGACTTGCAAATCGCAACTATAAACATAATCCGCCACATTATCGACAAATCCAGCGAGATTAACTTTATCAGCGATATTTAGTTTTTGTGACAAATTTTTTAGATTTTCTTTTTCATTGCCTTCGCCAAGAATGATAAGCTCAAAATCAAAATTAACTCGTGATAATGCCTCTATTAGCAAATCCCAGCCTTTAACTGGTGCCAATCTGCCAACGCCTAGAATTGTAAATTTCTCTTTTTTTATTAATTTTGGCTCTTTTTTTATCGCACCATTTGTTATTAGGATGTTTTTTTTAGCATTCATATAATCCATCGTTTCTGGCGAAACAGCTACGCTAATATCAGCTAGTTTAAATTTAGTTTTTAGCTCCGGATTGTGGAGAGTAGCTAGAATTTTGATTTTATTTTTTAAAAATAGTTGCATATAACTCATTATTTCTAACTCTTTTGCATTGTGGCAGTGGATTATATCTGGTGCAATTTTTTCTACCAATTTTGCAGTTTTGTATAAAAAAAGCGGATTAAATCTGTTTTTATTAAAATCAAATTGTAGAAATTTCACTCCGTCGCTTAAATATTGCGTTATATCTTTGTTTGAAAGCAAAATTACTTTGTGATTTTTACTCATTTCATTACATAAATCAACGCAAACTTTTTCAGTTCCAGCAAATTGAGTCCAATGCAAAGTTTGCAAAATTTTCATAAATTTTCTCCATTTTTATAGATAAATTCGCTCCATTCATAATTTTCACTTAAATTTTCATTAAATAAAATTTCCATCATAAATTTACTCACACGCTTTGCATTTGTCATCTCGTAAGCTTTTTTTTGTCCGTTTTTAGCGATAATTTTAAATTTATCATTTGCTAAATACTCTTTTATTTTTACCGCACAATCATCGAAATTCTTAAAATAAACAATTTCATCGTTTGCTTTAAAAAGCTTATCAAAGCCCTTTATCTCAGGCGAAAAAGTGCAAGTCGCACAGCCTAAAAATTGTGCCATTCTATCACTCGCACCAAGCAATTTATTTGATTTTTCGCAATCCAATTCATCGTCGCGGTTAAAATTTATGGCGATTTTGCTCTCATTTATCGCCTTAAAAAAGTCAAATCCAAAAATCGGCTCATTCCCAAGACTTGCGTAAATTTTATGTTTTATGCTATTTTTTTTGCAAAATTCATCTAGCAAAAGTGCGAATTTATGGCGGTTGTCTTCTTTATAATCTCTTGCAATGTAAATTATATCGTTCGACTTTTCAAGCCCCAAATCGCACTCAAAAGCTGGATCTGAAATGTTTGGAAAAAACGCAAAAGTCGCATTTTTATATTTTGTAGAAAATTCTTTTAGCCTTAGTGCATTTGCGTAAAAAAATGCGTCGATGATATTAAATTTCTCAAAAAACTCCGGCTTTTCTTCTAAATGATCGACATACCACATTGCGATTTTGATATTTGGAAGTGCTTTTTTTATCGCTAAAAGCGTCTCATTTACGATTCTTTCGGCTTTTGTGATAAGCAAAACATCAGCGTTTAAATTTTTGCAAATATTAATGAGTTTTTCATTCATTTTTTTAAGACCGCTATTTTTTATGCCAAATTTTCTTAAATTTCTCTCCTGATCGCGGTAGCTAAAATCATAAACAAAATGCCCATTTTGATGAAGTCCGTGCGAAATTTTTCTATCTGGATCATAATAGCATTTAGCATCTACTTTTTCATTAAAAGTACAACAATGCACTATTCTTAATGATTTCATAATACAATCCTTTTGTAATATTTTTTAATTTTATCGATGTAATTTTCAAAACTAAATTTTTTTATATTTTCTTTTTTTATTTTTAAAAAACTTTGATGAAATTTTGCGTAGTTAAGATAAATTTCGCTAATTTTTTTAGATAAATCCGTGTATATAAATTTTTCGCCCAAAATTTCCACACTATCTCCAATATCGCCAGAAATCATCACATTAGAGTAAAAAATTCCTTCAATCAAAACAATTCCAAGACCTTCTTTTTTTGAGCTAATGACTTGCAAATGCGAATTTGCTAAAATTTCAGCTACATTTTCCTTAAATCCAAGCAAAAAAACTCTATTTTGCAAATTTAGCGAATTTATTAAATTTTGCAGATTTTCTTTTTCATCTCCATCGCCGATAATTTGAAGTTTAAAATTAAAATTTAGTGTGGAAACCGCATTTATAAGTGCGTCAAAACCTTTAATCGCATCAAGCCTTCCGACGGCTGAAATGGTGAAAATTTCAGGCATTTTTGGCGTTAAATTTTTAGCTTTTATGCCAAAATAAATAATTTCGCTTTTGTGATTTATCGTTTTTGCGACCGCTTTTGAAACGGCAATGACATTTTTAGTACGGTTAAAAATTTTACCTTTTCTATCGTTGTGCTTTGTGGCAACAATATGAAATTTCAAAAATTTACTCAAAACAAAGCCCACTTGCGTAGCTTTTGCGGCGTGAGTGTGCAAAATTTCTGGCTTAAACTTACGCAAAATTTTAGCAATCTCTAAATATAAAAAAATGTTGTATCGTTTGTCAAAACTTCGGTATTCGTGGATTTTAACAGCTTTTGAGATTTTATCTTTAAACTCGCAATTTTTTGGGACAATTAATAAAATTTCGTCCGTTTTGCAAAGTTCGTTAATCGTTTCGCTGATGATTTTTTCAACCCCACCAAACTTTGCTGAGCACGAAAAATAGGCAATTTTCATCGTACGCGTCCATTTTTCATCTTTAAAATAAATGCTAGTAACCCTTGCTTACCGCTTATCATAATGCGCGGAATTTCGTTATTTTGATAAATTTCTTTTCTAAAAACATCGTTTTTGGTAGTTACACTTGCTGCGTAATTTTGCCCCGCGATTTTTAAGCTTTCATCGTCAAAATACCCAAATGGATAGGCTAATGAGTTGCATTTTATGCCAAAAATTTTTTCAATTTCAGCTTTAGAATTTATTATTTCACGCGATTTTTTACCACTACTTAAAGACGGCAAATTTGCGTGATTTAGCGTGTGTGAGCCAATCTCAATAAGCCTACTTTCAAGCATTTCGCGAATTTCTTCATTGCTTAGCATTTTTTCAGCATTTAATTCCGCACTTTTTTGTTTTAAATCTTTATCTGTCGCCCAGTCATTATTAAAGCGGTTTAAAACGATAAAAATCGTAGCCTTAAAATTGTATTTTTTTAGAATTTTAAAAGCGTTTGTGAAATTATCTTTATACCCATCATCAAAGGTGATGACGACCGATTTTGGCGGGATCTCTTTTAAATTTACAAGTTCATTAAGCGTAAAACTTTTAAAGTTATTTTTGCTAAGCCACGCAATTTGTGCCTCAAAAATTCCTGGTTTTACTCTTAAGCGATTAAACTTGCTTTTATTTTTTGGCAGATGATCTGAAATCATATGATACATCAAAACACGCGGATATTTGTAACTCACACTACTTCGCCACCACGCAAAACGGATAGAAAAGATTATAAAACCGCAAAAAATTAAAAAGCTAAAAATCCACAAAAATGCACTCAAATTTTGCTCCGATTTTTAAAATTTTCACTATAAACGAAAAACAAAAATATCGTAATATAGCTAAAAAGCTCTTTTGAATCAAAAACACTAAAATCAAACTGCGTAATAATCACAAAATAGGCAAGTAGCGAAAAATAGATAAAATTTTTGCTTTTAAAAATATCAAATCCAACTTTCAAAACTGCTAAAATCCATGCACAAAGCCCAAAAATGCCAGTAAAAAGTAGAATTTCAATCGTTGAATTATGAACTCCAGTATGAATGGCGATATATTCGTTTTTTGGAAGTGCTTTCCAAACGCCAACACCGTATCCAAATAGCGGATTTTGAGATATCATAGAAAGCCCATATTTCCAAAGCTCAGCTCTATAGCTTGAATGCCCTTGAAGTAGTTGATTTAACCTGAAATGAAAGCTATCCACACACAAAAACAGAGTTATTAAAATTAGCACAAAAATTCCAAAAGCTATAAATATTTTTTTGTCAAGTTTTTTAAAATTTAATAATAAAAAAATACCAACCGCGACTGCACTTGCAACCCAGCCAGAACGCGAAAATGAAAAAATCATACAAAAGCCATAAATTGCAATCAAAATCAAAGCAAGTATGAAATTTTTACGAAACAAAAATAGCGAAAAAACCACACTCGCACTCATAATCAAGCCCATTGCATTGCGGTTATTAAGTGTGCCTTTTAAGCCAATATCGTTGCTTGCAGGGTTATTAAATAAAATATTTGGATTTAAAATACCACTAATTATCCCGCTTAACGCTAAAATCATTGTTCCAAATAAAAGCCAATAAAGCAGATTTTTTTTCTCAAAAAATCCAAGTGCATAAAAATACGCTAAAGCTATGAAAACGACTATATATCTTAGAACAAACATCGTGATATGGTGCCAAGATTTTTTGCCCAAAAGCTCTAAATTTAGCAAATTAGCAATCACCATACTAAAAATTATGAGAAAAACAAATGCACTAAGCAATCTCATCTGATTAAAATTTCGTGCTGTGATAGCGAAATTTTTGCTAATCAAAAGATGCGAAATAAAAAATAAAATAATCAAAATCGTTGAGATTTGATAAACTGCATTTTTAAAAGGAATTGAAATTACCCATATAAATAGTATAAAATTAAATGCGAGTTTTATCTTGTCATATTCCTTTAGTCTTGCTAACATACTAGTTTTCCTTATTTATAATTTTGATTAGGGTTGATTATATTAAAATCTTGCTTAATATCCATTCAAAACTTAGCTTAAATTTGAAAATTTATGTATAATTTGAACTCTGATTAAAATTTACAAAGATAAAAGGTGGGTTTTTTGAGTCTATTTTCTGCAAATTTTGTGCTTTTGTTTATGTTGTTTTTAACGCTTTACCGCGTAACTTTGGGCATAAAATGGCTAAATTTGCTTATACTTTTTGGATTTAATTGTTTAGTTTTATACTCGTTTAGTCCAGTATTTTTGATGATAAATTTATGCTTTGGCTTGAGTGTTTTTGTCTTTGGACGGCTGATAAATTTACTAAAAAGCAGGTTTTTACTAATTTTAGGGCTGTTTTTGGTGGTGATAAATTTATGTTTTTTTAAATATTATGACTTTTTGAAGGTAAATTTCATCTCGGTTTTTGAATTTTTAGAATTTAATGGGCTAAGTAGCGAGATACTATTTCCTATTGGAATTTCATTTTATTCGTTCGCAGGAATTACCTATTTGGTTAGTTCTTACAGGGATAAAATCAAGCCAAATTTATTTAAAACTTTGATATATTTTTCATTTTTTGCCACTTTGATCTCTGGACCGATTTTTAGGTCTAAGGCGTTTTTTGAGGCTCTTGAAAATAGAGCTTTTAGTCTCAAAATCAGCGAAAAACAAAAATCATTTATGGTTTTAATTTTTGCTCTTATTAGCCTTGCTATTATCAAAAAACTTCTCTTGGCAAACACCCTAAATAACGCAATAATGCCTCTATTTTCTAGCTCAGCTGATTATCAAGTAGGTGAGCTTATTTTGGGGCTTTTAGGATATAGTTTTTTACTATATTTTGACTTTAGTGGATATGTAAATTTAGTTCAAGCCTTTGGACTTTTAATAGGCATAAAGTTGCCTGAAAATTTCAATAAACCTTTTATGGCTAAAAATCTCAAAGAGTTTTGGGGCAGGTGGCATATCTCGCTCTCAACATTTATCAAAGATTACATCTACATTCCACTTGGTGGCAATAGGTGCGGAATTTTAGTGCAAAATTTCAATGTCATAATTGCGTTTTTTATCTCAGGAATCTGGCACGGCAATACCTTAAGCTTCGCATTTTGGGGGCTAATGCACGCATTTGGGGTTGTATTTTTAAATCTTACAAAGCGGTTTGATATCCTTAAGTTTGACTATCTTAAAATAGTTGCGACATTTTTGTTTGTGAGTTTTGCGTGGGTATTTTTTGCTAGTAAAAGCACTGGGGGTAGCTTTTTGTATCTGCATTTTATGCTTACAAAACCGCTTGAATTTAATATTTGCGAGTTATTTTGGTTAGTAGCAATTTTGCTATTTTTATATATTTATCCTAAAATCAACGCACTTTTAATCTTACAAAAATTTTATCATAAAATACCAGTAATCTTGTATCCATTTGTCTTTGCTGTCTTTTTAGTGGGGATTTATATTTTGATGCCAAGTGGAATGCCAAATTTTATCTATCAGGATTTTTGATGAGAGTTTTTGCTGTTTTATTTGCAACTATTTTGATAAATTTGGGGTTATTTTCTTATCCGTTAATCACCATTTTTGAGCAAAAGTATAGAACTAGTTTGCCTGTTTTTGTCAAAGATAATAAAATAGTCAAATTCAGCCAAAAGCTTACTTCTAATAAGGAGATATTTAAAGAGAAAATTTCACTAATTTTGCAAAAAGCAAACACTAAATTTAACAAATTTGATGAAAATTTCGCTAGCGAAAATTCGCCTAAAATAGATGATACAGATAAAATGGACGAAATTTTAAAGCAAAACATTAGCGTGCAAATTCCATCAAAAAGCGAAATTTCAAATAAAACAAATCTTGATAATATGACAAATTCGTCACTAGAAATTTGCGAAATTCCTAGTGAGCTAAATTTTGATGAAATTTTGCAAGGCCAAAGCACAAAAGACCAAAATACTACAATTTCAAAAAACAATACTATTTTGCTAATTGGCGATTCACTGATGGATGGGGTTGGTATTCAGCTTAAGCCACACCTTGCTAAATTTGGCTATGAGGTTATTAACCTTTCAAAAAATAGCACTGGCCTTGCAAATAAGGAGTATTTTGATTGGCAAAGTGAGCTTGAAAACGCACTTACAAAGCACCAAAATGTCGCTGCGGTGGTTGTGTTTATGGGTGCAAATGATACGCTTGATATCAAAAAAACTGGGAAATATATCAGTTTTAACAAAGAAATTTGGTCTGAAATTTACGTTAGCAGGGTACTTGAGTTAAAGGGCATTGTGCCTAGTGGCGTGAAGCTGATTTGGATAGAAATCCCTTGTATGAGGTCTTTGTCTTTTGATAAAAAAATTAAAAAATTAAATGCGATTTACAAAAATAGTTTAAACGCACCAAATGACTATTTTGTGGGAACTATGGATGATTTTTGTGAGGGTGGCAAATACGAAGCTTATGTTAAAATTGATGGGAAATCCTATAAACTAAGAGCTGGAGATGGCATTCATCTCACGCCTCGTGGCTACAAAATAATATCAGATAAAGTTTTTGAAATTATAAAAGATGATTAAGCAAAATTTGATACAATAACGCTTTTAGATGGGTGTCTGAGCGGTTGAAAGAGCACGCCTGGAACGCGTGTAAGGTGCAAGCCTTCGAGGGTTCAAATCCCTTCCCATCTGCCAGACATTGTTTTTAAACTTTTACAAACTTTATCAAATCTTGCCAAAACTTGCTAAATTTGACTGATATAGAGATAAAAAATTGACTACTTTTTAAAAACTATGCTAACAATCTTAAATTTAAACAATTTTTATTTGATTAATGGGTTAATTTGGATAAATCAGTGTTAAATTCACACTCTTTTGTTAGATTTAAGATTTCTAAATTATAGCACAATATTTGGGTTTTGATTGAGATTATTTATTGCTCTTAAATTTGAGATTAAATTGCTTTTTGGGTTATTAAATATTAGCCTTGTTTGACTTGCAACTGGCTGCAAAAAATATCTTTGCTTGAGAATTTAGCACCAAATTTTGATAGTGGCGAACTATTTTTGCAAAGACTAAAAAATATATCAAAGACAAATTAAGCTTTTAGAGCTTGTAGTGGCATTATAAAAATAGTCGGCTCAAGTGAGCCAACTAAATTATTTGGTAAAAAGCCCTATGCGGTTTCTATTCATCACTCTTTTTCTGTAGATATTAGAAACTTCAGTTGCGTCGCCAACTAGCAAAGCGTTAGTTGAACATATCGCTGCACACATCGGAACTTTGCCTTCAGCTATGCGGTTTTGACCATAAAGCTCTCTTTCTTCGCTAGAATTAGTCTCTTCAGGGCCACCAGCACACATTGTGCATTTATCCATCTCGCCTTTTATACTAAAAGCACCATCCCTTGGGAATTGTGGTGCACCAAATGGACACGCATATAAGCAGTATCCACACCCAATGCAGGTTTTTTTGTCGTGAAGCACAATGCCATCTTCTCTAATATAAAAGCAATTTACAGGACAAACTTGTGCACAAGGGGCGTCGGTGCAGTGCTGACAAGCTAGAGTGCTTGAGTACTCTTTGCCTACAACGCCTTCATTGATGATGACAACTTTGCGTCTATTTATCCCAACTGGGACTTCGTGAGCTGACGAGCAAGCCACTTGACAGCCATAGCAGGCTATACATCTGTCGTTATCTACATAAAATTTCATTCTTGCCATAACTTACTCCTTATGCTTTTTCTATCTTGCAAAGTCCAGCATTGAACTCTGAAATTTGAGTATTGATATCAAAGCCATAGTTTGTAATGGTGTTTGAGCTCTCGCCTATTATATATGGTTTGGTACCCTCAGGGTATCTATCGCTTAGATCCACGCCTTGTAAAATTCCCGCAAAGTTATAAGGCATAACTATTCTATCGGGTGTGACTGATTCAGAGTAGATACATTTAACCTTGATTTTTGTCCCTTGTGGGCTGTGTATCCACATCATCTCACCATCTCTTATGCCTTTGTTTGCTGCTAATTTAGGATTGACATGAGCAAACATCTCAGGCGTAATCGCTGCAAGGTATTTGCTAGTCCTTTCTATCATACCAGCCCCACTTAAATTTACTAGTCTTAGTGAGCTAACCACAGTTGGGAACTCTTCACTCCAATCTTTTTCTTGTTGCTCGCTTTTAAATTTAGTAGCAACCCTAAAGTTTCTTGCTTGATCGTCCCAAGTAGGGTATTTTTGCACTAAATCCCAGCGCGGTGAGTGGATCGGTTCTCTGTGTTTTGGAATCGGATCTGCAAATTCCCATACCTTTACTCTAGCTCTAGCATTTCCACACGGACAAACCCCAGCTTCACGGCATTTTTGTGCGATTATACCGCTGTAATCCATACTCCAACTAGGCCCCATTTTAGCTCTTTCTTCATCGGTTAGAGTTATACCTAAAACGCTTTCAATGTTTTCTTTGGTGATTTGAGCGTGACCGCCTTTTACCTTTGAGCCAGGCAAGGTTATGCTCTCATCGGCTAGTTGGCTAACGCCGTCATGCTCTAGTCCAAAGCGGTTTCTAAAGCCCATTCCGCCTTCTGCGTAAGGCTTAGTTATATCATACAAAATCGGCGTTCCAGGGTGCTTTTCATCCCAACAAGGCCACGGAAGACCATAATATTCACCCTCAACTGGTCCAATCCCCTTTAGGGTTGCTGGATCAAAGTATTGCCAGTTTTCTTGATGTTTTTTAAGTCTTGCTGCTGTGCGACCGTTATTTCCGATACTTTGAGTATTTCTTGCGATCTCATCAGTCGCATCATCTGGCCAAACAAAGTCATCTTTTACCTGCTTGATCTCTCCATCAACCACGCCCATTTTCATACCACGCACAAACTCATCATAAAAACCAAATTTCTTAGCAAACATAAACATTATCTCTTGATCTTCTTTGCTTTCATAAATCGGCTTAATAACCTGAGTTCTCCACTGAGCTGAGCGGTTTGTAGCACTAACATAGCCTGAGCTTTCAAACTGAGTGCAAGCTGGAAGTACATAAATTCCATCTTTTCTATCGCTTAAAATCGCAACTTCGTTCAAAAACGGCTCGGCTACTACAAGCATATCAAGCTTGTCTAGAGCTTCTTTGATTTTGACTTGATGAGCCATTGAAGTAATTCCTGTTCCTTGAACCCAAAGAACTCTTAAATTTCCACTTGAAAATGTGTCTTCTTCTTTTAAAACTCCTTGCCACCATTTTGATAACGAGTAGCCCTTTTCGTTACGCCAATTTCTATCTTCTGGGTTTTTCTCATCGTAGTAAAAATACTCTTTAAAGTTTGTCCCAGCGACATCTTCACCAAGTTTTTCTCTTTTTTCTTTGGTTGAAACAGCAAATCTTTTAACAAACGCGTCATAATCAACACCCCAACCTTTGCAGTGGTGTTTCCAAGCTGCGTCTCCTAGACCATAATAACCTGGCAGGCTATCTGCTAGGCAGTTCATATCGGTTGCACCTTGAACATTGTCGTGCCCTCTAAGAATATTACATCCGCCACCTGGTTTTCCCATATTGCCTAAAACAAGTTGTAAAATCGCTAAAATTCTAGTGTTTGAACTACCAACTGAGTGTTGAGTAATACCCAAAGCCCAGCACAAACTAGATGGTCTTGAAGTGGCAAAAAGTCTAGTAAATTCCTCCAGCTCTTCAATCTTACATCCTGTTACATTTGCAACCTCTTCAGGTGTCCAGTGAGCAGCTTCCTTTCTTATCTCATCAACGGCGTAGCTTTGCTTTGCGATGACTTCTTTGTCTTCCCAGCCATTTTTGAAGATTAGATGAAGCATTCCATAAATAAATGCGATATCAGTTCCTGGTCTAATTCTTATATACATATCAGCTTTTGCTGCTGTTCTAGTGAAAACCGGATCTACAACAACGATTTTAGCGTTGTTTCTATCCCTTGCTTGCAGTGCGGATTTCATCGCTCCAACTGGATTTGCGACGGCTGAATTTGCACCTATGAATAAAATCACTTTTGAGTTTAACATATCTTTGCTGTGGTTTGTCATAGCACCATAACCCCAAGTATTCGCCACACCGGCGACTGTTGCACTATGTCAAATTCTAGCTACATGATCTATATTATTTGTTCCCCAAAATGCTGCAAATTTCCTAAAATAAAATGCTTGTTCGTTTGAAAATTTAGCCGAACCCAAAAACTCAACGCTATCTGGGCCGTCTTCTTTTCTAATCTCAAGCATTTTTGCTGAAATCTCATCAACTGCAGTCTCCCACGAAATTCTCTCCCACTTTCCATCTACTTTTTTGAGTGGGTATTTAAGCCTCATTTTTGACTTTGTAAGGTCGATTTGGTCTATACCCTTACAGCAGTGGCTTCCTTGAGAGAATGGGTGATCTGTAGCTACATCTTGGCGAATCCAAGTGTTTGTAGATTCATCAACTTCGGCTAAGATTCCGCAACCTGCCGAGCAAATCGAACATATGGTCTTTTTCATCACTGTGTTTGGAAATGGATTTTTAACTTCTTCAGGGGTAGCATCTCTAAAGATTTCGCTTTCACCACCAAATAAAGCACTTGATCCAACTCCAAGAGCTGCCAGCTTTAAAAAAGAGCGTCTTGCTATATTACTCATAACAACTCCTTAATAAACTATCTTGTAGTAATCTTCCCAAGCTTTACTTTTAAAATAAAGCACCTCTTTTTTCTTTGCTTTGCCTTGAGTTACACCAGAAGTGTTATTATCAGGCGTTTTAGCATTTAGTGCAACCGCAGTTACAGCTGTAGCTGCTGCACCAAGCTTAAGGGATTTTCTAAGAAAATCTCTTCTATTTTCTTGCATTTTATCTCCTTTATTTTAGTATGCAAATTTAGCATATTTTTTATGTTAAATTTGCAAATTCATATAATTTTGCTATGCGAAAATTTATAGCCACAAACTAAAATAGTATATGAAAAGTGACTATTACAATATGCAAATTTTACACATTGTAATTTATTAAACATTGACTAAACTCCCATATACTTAGGTATTCTAGCGAAATTTTAATCAATTTAACTTTAATAAAATAAATTTAACTTTTTTCTTCAGTTTTGTCTAAGATATCATAAATTTCATCGATATTTTCCATCTTGGTTTCATAAGGTTTTTTAGCTAGACTTTGCCTTGCAATGTCTTTGAGTGGTGGCTTGCTAAGCCCATAAACTGAGCGTTCAAGCGAGATAAAATTCTCAAATAAAATTGCTAAATTCTTAAAAAATTTTGCACTTTTGTGATATTTTAAAAGATAGATAAACTCATCAATTATTTCATTTATTATCGAAGTAAAAAGTTGTGAACTAAGTAGGGTGTATTTGGCCTCATTTTTGCTAAGCATTTTTGACATACTTAACAACACAAAATAGATACTATCTTCGCTATCATGGCTATTTTCATTTAGTCTAAAATCTGTTTTTTTAATGATATCGGTGATAATATGTTTTGCGTGCCCTTCGTCTCTGCCTTCTGTATAAAAACTAGCCCCAAGCGGGACATTTGCAAACGAAAAATCAAAAAATACTGCATTTTGCTCACTTTTAAACTCATCGAATTTAAACTCGCTAAGCTCTTTAAATGCACTTTCATTGTCTTTTGATAGGCTGGCTGAGTACAAAAAATTTAGCTGGTCTTGCCATCTATTGAATATCTCATCATCTTCGCTAAACAAAAATGGCAATGCAAAAAATTCATAATAATAGCTTCTTATTCTTTTAATCTCTTTGTAGTCCATTAGAAAATTTTCACTCCTTGTTCAAGTTGTTTTTTTATCATCAATTTTGCCTTGCAGTCGCTACAGCAATAAAGCGATTTGAGTTTATAAGGGTCATCTTTAAATTTTGGTTCCATAAAATTTGCGATTTTTTGCACGGCTTTGGTAGTTGCAAACTCTTTGCCACACTCTACGCATTTAAATAGCTCATCTTTGGCTAAGGTTTGATATTCAAAATACTCAGGCTTTAATTCAAGCTCACCTCTGGTTAGCTTAATAGTGTCTTTTTCAGCACAGCTTACTTCACAATATCCGCAAGTTGTGCAAATTGAAGCGTTGAATTTGATAGAATTATCTTTGGTATCAGCGATTAATGCTCCGACATTGCACGCCCCAACGCAGCTCAAACAAAGCGTGCAAGAGCTCTCATTAATTTCAACCTTGCCATATCTTATCCATTCACCACTCTTTGCGACGCCTAGATCATCACCCCCTACCAAAAATTTAACTCTCTTTGCAAAAATCTCTCTTTTTGCGAGATTTGCTTGATTTGCTAAGCTAAATTTGCTCTCATGAATTAGTTTGGCGGTTTTGAGAGCAATTCTTAGTTCTATCTCATCTTTTGCCACCAAAATAGCGTCAACGCCAAATTTGAGATTATAAATTTGATTGATTAAATCAATGCTCTCTTTTACGCCAGCAGAGATTAAATCACTATAAAATATTATATTAGCCCCACTCTCTTCAAGCAGGGTCAAAAGGTGGGTTTGGCTTAGAAACTTCTCACCTTCAATTGCAAACGGAAGCACATTTTTTGGCAAACTCACATCACAATCATCAAGGTCCATTATGCGTGGGGTGATGAGTGGAATTTTATTCTCATACATTTTCGCAACTTCCCAAAACGCGTCTTTTGGCATTTTGGTGTAATCAAGTGCACCACTTGGGCAAATACTTACGCAGCCCCCACACCCCACACAGTCGATATGAGAAAAAACTAGCTCTTTTTTCTCATCATCCTTTAAAATCGCCACGGTCGGGCAGATATCTACGCATTTTGCACAGTGTTCGCTTCGTCTGTGGTGGTATTGACAGATATCAGAGTTATATGAGATAGAGTTTTTGTAGTGATAGAGTGGAAAGTGATTATTAAGATAGTCTAAAATTTCAATCGGCTCAAGCTCGCTAATTTCTAAACACCCACTCTGTCTAAGCATATATGGCTTAGCATTTTCAACCAAAAAAAAGTCGCACTCTACTTCAAAATCCTTGCCGTGTTGAAGCACATCCGCAAAAAGCTCGCCAACTTGCCCGTAGATAAAGTTTATCTCGCTGTGAGTTAGGGTTATCACGCTAAATCCACTCTCTTTTAATGTGGTGGCAAGTTCGCTTTTGTCATCATCGCTAACAAGTAAAATATTTTTACCGACCTCTTTTTCATAATCAATATCTGTAGCACCATCAAAAGTTACCGCTCTTGCTTCGTATAAAAGGCTACTATTTTTGGCTTTTTGAATGGTGTCATCAAGACTTTTGCTTAGATAAAAATTGATCTCAGGTGCGTAGATTAAGGCTTTTTGATTTTCGTCATTGCTAACTAAAAACTCGCTACTACAGGGCTTATTTAATAGTTCAATCTCATCGCTTAAAACAACTTCATCGTCTAAGTTTTGTATGAATACAAATTCTTTCATTAACTTTCCTAATTTATAAATTTATTATTAGCGTTAAATTTTATTATGAAAATGGTTAATACTTACTGAAACATCCTACTAAATTTTTAGCTATAATATTACACATAAAAGCATAAAATTTTTACCAATTGCTTTTGCAAGACTATTTAGGAAAGAATTTATAATGAAAAACCGTGAAAATGCCACCTTAAACTATACAAAAAGCATATATGCTATATTTATTATCACTTTTGTAATGAGTGCGGTTGTTGCGGTGATATTTGTACTCTATATCACCAATCTTAAAAAGTCACTTGATGAAATTTACTCTCACTATGTTTTGCCAACTAACAAAATAGTAGAAATTTCACAGTTTTATAGTGCAAATTTATTCTACGATATCAATCAAAAAAACTCATCTGAGATTAAAAATTTGCTAGATAGCATTCAGACAAAATGGGACGAATATAGATCTTTGAGCAGATATTATGGTAAAAGTGAGTTTGAAGATCTACAAAAAATTGAACTAGAAAAAGCAATTGAGGCAAATTTGCAAAATATCTTAATTCTTGCAAATGATACTGGCATAGTCAGCTTGCAAGATATTAAAAATCAAAAAGAGCAAATTTACCTTGCACTTCAGGTAAGTGCTGAGGATTTTAACAAGCTATTTTCATATTTTTTGGATGAGTTAAACAAGCAAAAATCAAGCACGGATGAGTTTTATAAGAAGTGGTTTTATAGGCTTTTTGGGCTGATATTTATTATTTTTATGCTTTGTGCTAGCACGGTTGTTTTTTTGGGATTAAAATCAAAGCAGATTAATAAAATGCTCGATTCGATGGTAAAGACAAAGACCTATGAACTTCAAAATCTAAACAAAGAGCTTGAAGCGAAATTAAAACGCGAACTTGAAAACTCACGCAAAAAAGATCAAGCCATACTTATGAACTCTAAAATGGCCGCCCTTGGTGAAATGCTTAGAAATGTCTCTCACCAGTGGCGTCAGCCATTAAATGCGATAATTATGATAATTCAAAGCTTTGAAACCAAGCTTGAAAAAGGCAAACTCACTCAAGAATTTGTCTCATCTCAGGTCAAAGAAGCACTAATTTTAGCTAATGGAATGTCAAAAACTTTAGATGAATTTGGAAGTTTTTATAGTCCAAACAAACAAAAAAGGAGCTTTGAACTCGATGAGCTTATCCAAAATAGCCTAACTCTAAGCCGTTATATCCTAGATAAAAACAATATCAAGCTGACATATGAAAAGCAAGATGGTATAAGACTATTTACTTATAAAAATGAACTTTTGCAGGTGTTGATAAATATCATTAACAACGCCAAAGACGCACTTAATGATAAATTTTATACAAAATATATTATAATTAAAACTTATATAAAAGATAACTTCGCTATAATTGATATTGCCGATAATGGCGGAGGGATAAAAGATGGTGTCATTGAGAAAATTTTTGAACCATATTTTACGACTAAACACCAGAGTATGGGAAGTGGAATTGGACTTTATATGAGTAAAAATTTGATAGAAAAACATATCGGCGGCGAACTTTTAGTAACAAATATAACAAAAGAATTTGGACCTAGAGAGTATAGGGGGGCAAATTTTATAATCAAAATTCCTATGATGGAGGATTAGAATGAATGAAAGAAACTTAGACGCACTTTCTAAAATCAGCGTTTTGTATTTAGAAGACGAGGAGACGCTTTTAAAACAGACTACGAATGTTTTGGAAGATTTTGTCAAAACTATTTATCCTTGCAAGGATATTAACTCGGCAACTGAAGCGATACTAAACAAAAAAGTAGATGTCATTATCAGCGATATTTTGCTTGAAAATGGGCTTGGCATCGAGTTTTTAAAAAAAATCAGAACCGAGGGCTATCAAACACCATTTATCTTCACAACTGCTTACACAGATACCAAATATATGCTTGAAGCGATCAAATTTAGTGCAAACGGCTACATTATCAAGCCTATAAATGTCAAAGACCTTTTGAATATGATATATGATGTGATTATCCCTATTTTAAAAGAGGACGAATACAAAAAAAACGAGTATATCATCAAAACAGTTGCCGCGGTTACTGATACAAAGGCGGTTGAAGTGATAAAATTTATCGTTAATAATCTAAATGAAGATATGATTTTTAACTATCCGCATTCGGTGATTATGGAGAATATCGATGTTAGCAAGCCAACAGTCATCAAGCTTTTTAAACAGTTAGCGGATTTGGAGATTTTGGTTAAACTTCAAAACTCAAAGTATGAATTTAGACCACAAAATCTTAAAAATTTAGAAATTTGATAGGAATTTGATGAAAATACAGCTTCCTCAAATCGATAAGTTAGCAAATCTAAAAGAGTTTGAAGGTGCTTTTAGACCAAAGATAATCGCTATTGCAAAAAGTGTGCTTGAGTGCGAGAGACAAAAAGCACTAAGCAGACAAAGCTACAAAAGCTTTGATGAGATAGTTAGCGAGATTGCGTCTTGCTACGATGAATTTGAAGCTCTTAGCCTAAGGCCAATTATTAACGCAACAGGTGTAGTTCTTCACACAAATTTAGGTAGAAGTGCTATAAGTAGCGAAGTTTTAAAAAGAGCCCTAAAGGCTTCAAAAGGCTACTCAAATTTAGAATACGACACAAATTTAGGCAAAAGAGCATGGCGATACTCTTACACAAGCGAGCTTTTTAATCTTTTGTGTGGAAGCGAAGAAGCTCTAATCGTAAATAACAACGCTAGTGCAGTTTTTTTGGTGCTTAATACCTTTGCTAAGGCTAGGCAAACCATCGTAAGTAGGGGAGAGCTTGTAGAGATTGGCGGTGGATTTAGAATCCCTGAGGTGATGAGTAGCTCTCTTACAAACTTAATTGAAGTTGGCACCACAAACAAAACCAAACTCAAAGATTACGAAGAAGCAATCAATGAAAACACCGCTATGCTAATGAAAGTCCATAAGTCAAATTTTGCCATCCTAGGCTTTAGCGATGAGGTTAGTATAAGCAAGATTTCAAATTTAAGTAGTAAATTTGGGTTAATTAGCTACTACGATATGGGAAGTACGTATATAAATGAGCTTCCTTTTAATCTTGGCAAAGATGAGTCACCACTTGGTGAGATTTTAAAAACAGGCGTGGATCTAGTGAGTTTTAGTGGCGATAAGCTCTTTGGAAGCGTTCAGTGTGGCATAATTCTAGGCAAAAAATCTCTCATAGCTAAGCTTAAACAAAACCAACTTCTAAGAATGCTAAGAGTTGATAAAATCACCCTTTCTATCTTAAATGAAACCATCAAAGCTTATCTAAATAAAGAGTTTGATTTAATCACTACAACTCATCAAATTTACAAAACCACTGATGAGCTAAAAAGCCTTGCAACTAGCGTAAAAAATAGTATAATCTTGCCTTGCGAAGTAGTTCAAACTTCAACTTTTATAGGCGGGGGCAGTATGCCTTGCAAAAGCTATCCAAGCGTGGCTTTGGCCTTTGATGGTAACACGCAAGAGCTAGAGAGTAAATTTAGAAAATCAGGCGTCATCGGCAGGATAGAAAATGGCAAATTTTTGCTTGATTTTAGGACTATTTTGGATGATGAGATTGATAGTTTGATAAAAATTTGCAATGAAATTTGATAAGGAAGTGAAATTTGAATAGTATCATCATAGGCACGGCTGGTCATATTGACCACGGCAAAACTTCGCTAATCAAGGCGTTAAACGGCGTTGATGGCGATAGAATGCAAAGTGAAAAAGAGCGTGGAATCACAATTGATCTTAGCTTTTCAAATTTAAAAAGTGGCGAAAATAATATCGCATTCATCGATGTCCCGGGGCACGAAAATTTAGTCAAAACTATGATAAGTGGGGCGTATAGTTTTGATGCGTGTATGCTTGTAGTAGCAAGTGATGACTCACTTATGCCCCAAACCAAAGAGCATATTGAAATCCTTTGGCTACTTGGTGTAAAATCCATCATACTTTGCATAACAAAGTGCGATCTTACAACCAAAGATGAGCAGATTAAAGCTGATCTTGAAACGAGAGACTATATCGCTAAATTTGATGGACTAGAGGTTTTGCAGACATTTTTTGTAAGCACCAAAGATGAGTTAAGCCTAAATGAGCTAAAATCCTATCTTTTTACTATCAAGCCAAAAGCTAGAAGCTCAAACTCGCTTGTTAGATACTATATTGATAGGGTTTTTAGCCTAAAGGGGATTGGAATTGTAGTGACTGGAAGTTTGGTTGATGGATTTATCAAAACAGGCGAAAAGCTATTTTGCCTAAATAATTCAAAAATATATAATGTTAAATCCTTGCAAGTGCACGATAGTTTTGTAAGCTTAGCAGACTTTCCAAACAGAGTGGCGATAAACTTAAGCCCTGCAAATGCCAGCGAGCTAAAAAAGGGCTATATTTTATCCAAAAAAGGTTTTTTTAGGGGATTTGGCCAGGTTGATTGCGTATTTGTAGGAAAAATCGAGCACAATGAAAGCGTTATGTTTTGTGTAGGAAGCGACGCAGTGAGTGCTAAAGCTTTGGTATTAAGCAAAAAAGATGACAAATATTTTGTGAGTTTTAAGTTTCAAAAAGAGATGTTTTTAAAATTTAATGAGCCTTTTGTAGTGTTAGCAAATTCACGCGTAATTGGTGGTGGCAAGGTGCTAAATCCTATTAGCGAACCGCTTAAAAAGCCACTTAAGATAGAGCTTTTAAACGCTCTAAACTCAAAAAATTTCATCAAAGCATTTGAGATTTTAGCTATCACTCACAAGCATGGTTTTGGACTGATATCATCATTTCAACGCTTCGCGGTGGAACACGCTGACGCACTAAATATCGCTAAAAATTTAAGTGATAAATTCTACATAGATGAGACAAATTTATGCGTTTATAGCGTGGAAGCACTCAAAGATATAGAGAATTTTGTCAAATTTATGGTAGCAAAAAACCCATACGCTATTTTTAGCCCAAGTAGCATTGCACTTCGCCTAGCGTGGGCGAGCGAGAATTTGATAGGTTTGGCACTTCAAAATTTAGCAAAAAACTCTCTAATAGAAAAAAATGGAAGTGTCTATATCAAAAAAGGCGTCGATATAAACGCACTTGAAAAAAGCGTAAGCGAAAAGATCTACTCAATTATCAAAAATGATGGCATAACCCCACAAGCCCCATATAATATCTACGATAGTCTTGATATCGATAGAGTTAGTGGGGATAACGCACTAAAGGGACTAACTGCTTCCAAAAAGGTCGTCCGCCTAGCACACAATCTCTTTATAAGTAGTGAGAGTTTGGCTGAAATTCTCAAAATTATGAGAGAAATCATCGCAAAAAATGGTAAAATAAATGTGGGAATTTTAAAAGATAGTCTAGGTATCAGTAGGAAATTCGCCATCGCATTTTTGGAGTATTTGGATGGTTTTGATGATATCAAAAAGATAGAAAATGATAGGTTTTTGATAAAATGAAAAGATATTTTTGGATAGTTTTGCTGATTTTTGGGGTTGTTGGATTTAGTGGTTGTGCGAATAAAAATGTGAATTTAAATGAAGGCATAGTTAGAACTAGTGAGCCACTTTTTATTGGGACTAAGCCAAAAGATAACAAAGTTTATGTGAAATTTAGCGACGCTACTGGCCTTGATTGGGGGCAGGTGAGTGCGAGCGAAAAATTAAGTGATGATTTGAGACAAAAACTACTACTTAATGGCTACATTTTAACCGATGAAAAACAAAACGCAAGTGTGATTATAAATGGTGGAATTAACTATTTTAGACGAACTATTATCAAAGATAGAGATCCATTTTTGGAGTTTGGAATGGGTAGAAGATGGTACTACGCTGGTGTTGGATATTATGATAATTTTTATGATATGCGGATGAATAGCTATATCTACGACGCACAAATTTCACTTAGCATTGGAATTAATGATGGCAAAAATATCAAAAATTACACTACAAATTTAAACTATCAAAGTAGTAAAAATATCAATTCACTCTCTACTATGCTAAAAATTTTCTCAAATAAAATCTCAAATCAGATAATTTATTACTTAAAAAATGCAGATTAAGTTAAAACTAATATTAAATTTATAAATTATATATATTTTATCAATTAAGCTTTATTTTATGAGAAAATTTTAAGTAATCCTTGTGTATAATCTACGCTAAATTAAAGGAGGTTTCCTATGAAAAAAGCACTTTTATTAAGCGCTTCAAGCTACAAAAATACTGGATATTTGGTTCATTCAAAAGAGTGGATAAGAGATTTTCTCACATCAAACTTAAATGATGAAATTCTTTTTATCCCATACGCTGGAGTTAGACGCTCAAATGAAGAATATGAGAAAAAAGTCAGCGATTGCTTGGGGCTAAATATCAAATCTATCCACCGATTTGATGATAAAAAGTTAGCCATCAAATCAGCCAAAGTTATAGCAGTAGGTGGCGGCAATACATTTATGCTAATGCACTATTTATACAAATTTGATTTAATTCAGCCCATCAAAGAAGCTGTAGAAAATGGTGCACTTTATTTTGGTTGGTCGGCTGGGGCAAATATCGCAGGTCAGACTATGATGACAACAAACGATATGCCAATCATTATGCCAAAAAGTTTTGACGCATTACAAATTTTCCCATATCAAATCAATCCGCACTTTATCAGTGGCAAAACCCCAGGTCACAACGGCGAAAGTAGAGAAGAAAGGCTAGAAGAGTTTTTAATAACCAATCAAAGCTCTACTGTGTATGCACTGCCCGAAGGAAGTGCACTTTTGATAAATGGAAATGAAGTTAAGGTTATAGGTTATGCAGATATTTTGAAAATGCAGTATCAAAAACCTACCAAAGTGATAAAAATTTCTCAAACATTTAAAATTTAAGGAAAAATATGACAAATTTCATAGAGACTTTTAGGATAGTTTGTGCTATTTTAGGAATTGTCGCGGTTGTAGCTTTGTTAATCAAAAAATTTGAAACTAGAACTGTGCTTGTTGGTGTTGGTTTGGTGCTTTGTATAATTTCTCTTGAGCCGATGAGTGGGCTTAAGGCTTTTACTGACAATATGGTAAGGGGTGGGCTTATAAAAGCAATTTGTGCGAGTATGGGTTTTGCGTATGTGATGAAATTTACAGGATGCGACCAACATTTAGTTAGAGCTCTAACCGCACCACTTAGAAATGTGGGGCTGTTTTTGGTTCCGCTAACTGTTGTGGTGACATTTTTTATCAATATCGCTATTCCATCGGCTGCTGGGTGTTCAGCAGCGGTGGGAGCAACCTTGATCCCGCTTTTGATGGCAGCTGGAATTAAACCTGAGATGGCTGGAGCTTCAGTATTGGCAGGAACTTTTGGAGCGGTTTTGAGCCCTGGATCAGCTCACAATATTTTTGTAACAGAAATGGTTCAAATGTCAAATCCAGTTTACACAGTACAAGATGTAATCAAGGTTCAATTCTCAAGTGCGATGATCTCTTTGGTTATAGTTCTTGTTTGTATAACAGTGGCTGTGTTTATATTTAGAGATTATCAAAAAGGCTTAAATTTTAATAATTTGGGTGATAGCAATATCCAAGAAAGCAAAGAACCTATAAAAGTGCATTTTGCCATTATGCCTTTGATTCCACTTGTTATACTTATTATCGGCGGAACTAGTTTAAGCGATATAAGCTGGCTAGCTTGGACAAAAATGGGCGTTGCTGAAGCGATGCTAATAGGTGCGATTGTCGCAATTGCGGTAACTTTAACCAATCCTCAAACAATCACCAAAGAGTTTTTTAACGGAATGGGAAGTGCTTACGCAAACGTAATTGGAATTATCATTGCAGCTGGAGTATTTGTCGCAGGACTTGGTGCGTGCGGAGCAATTGATGCGATAATTGATTTTTTAAAAAACGAACAAAGTTATGTGAAATTTGGTGGAACATTTATACCATTTTTAATGGCAGTTGTAACCGGATCTGGGGATGCAGCAGCATTTGCATTTAATGAAGCAGTAACTTCTCAGGCTATACATTTAGGTTTCGCTCAAGACAAGCTTGGAATGGCAGTTGCGATTTCTGGGGCTTTGGGTAGAAGTATGTCGCCAATCGCTGGGGCTTGTATAGTGTGTGCTGGACTTGCAAAAGTTAGCCCTATTCAAATAGCCAAAAGAACTGCTATTGGTATGATATTTTCTGTGCTTGCTATAGCATTTTTTATTTTATAGCATACTTTAGATGAAAAATTTGATAGAATGTTTATAATATTTTTTAGGAGGATGAAATGGAAACAATCAAGTTGTTTTTGGCTCTTTTAGGAATTGTGGCAGCTATAACACTTCTTATTATGAAAAAAGAGACTAGAACTGTGCTTATTGGCGTTGGTTTAGTGCTTTGCGTGCTTTCTTTGAAACCTATGGATTCACTTACTGCTTTTACTAAGTCTATGACAAATGCAAATTTGATTAAAGCAATTTGTGCTAGTATGGGTTTTGCGTATGTGATGAAATTTACAGGATGTGATAAAGAACTTGTAAGAATGCTGACAAAACCTGTTAAAAATATAGGATTTTTCTTAATTCCTATAACTGTTGCTTTGACATTTTTTATCAATATTGCAATTCCATCAGCAGCAGGTTGTGCAGCAGCTGTAGGGGCTACTTTGATACCTTTGCTTATGGCTAGTGGAGTTAAACCACAAATGGCAGCAGCAGCTGTGTTTGCTGGAACATTTGGAAGTGTTTTAAGCCCTGGACTTTCACATAACATCTTCGTAACAGATATGGTTATGGAGACAAATGCTGCTTATACAGTGCAAGATGTTATAGCAGTTCAAATTCCAAGTGCACTAATTGCTTTGGCAATCACACTGGTTGGAATTTCTATTATGGCGTTGATCCTAAAAGATTATCAAAAAGGACAAAGCTTTTCTATTTTATCTGCAGATAAAGAAAGCGGCACTACCAAAAAAGATGATGGAAATATTAACTATCTACACGCAATAATGCCACTAATTCCTTTGATAATTTTGATAATAGGAAGCACCGACTTTGCAGACGCAAATTCTGAAAAAGCGATATCTTGGCTAACTTGGACGAAGATGGGCGTTGCTGAAGCGATGCTACTTGGAGCAATTTTGACTATTTTTGTCACAATGACAAATCCTCAAACAATCACCAAAGAGTTTTTTACTGGTGCTGGTAACTCATATGCAAGCATAATGGGCATCATCATCGCAGCTGGTGTGTTTGTCGCAGGACTTAAAGCGTGCGGTGCCGTTGATTATGTCATAGAAGCTCTAAAAAATGGACAAGAATACGCAAAATATGGCGGAACATTCATACCATTTTTGATGGGGCTTGTTACAGGTTCAGGCGATGCGGCAGCGATGGCGTTTAATGACGCAGTTACAAGGCACGCTGCAAGCTTTGGTATGGCTCAAGACGAACTTGGTATGGCAGTTACCATAGCAGGGGCTCTTGGTAGAAGTATGTCGCCGATTGCTGGTGCGTGCATAGTTTGTGCTGGAATAGCAGGAATTAATCCTATTGAGATAACCAAAAGAAACGCTCTTGGTATGATAGTTGCTGTTCTTGTGATAGCATTTATAATTTTATAAATGGCAAATTTTATTGACATTTTATAAGTTTAAAGCCGAAAAAAGGCTTTAAACTCTGAAAATTTGTGTAAATTTTACATACTTTGTGAAATTTTTTTAACTTTTTTATATTTATTCTAGTAAAATTTAATTTATTATCATATAATCACTATATTAAAAAAGTTATAAATTTGTAAAATTTATTTAAATTTTAAAAAAGAAAGGATTTACATGGCTCAAAATGTTACACAAAAAATTATCTCAGCACACCAAACAAGTTTGGTAGGAGACACTTTAAGTATAAAGATAGACCAAACTCTAACCCAAGACGCAACAGGAACAATGGCGTATTTGGAATTTATGAGTTTTGGTTTGGATAGGGTTAAGACTGATCTTTCAGTAAGTTATGTCGATCACAACACCTTACAAAACGGTTTTATGAATGCAGACGATCACAAATTCTTACAAACCGCAGCCGATAGATACGGCATAGTTTTTTCAAAAGCAGGCAATGGAATTTGCCATCAAGTGCATGTAGAAAACTTCGCAAAACCTGGCGTTACGATTTTGGGATCTGACTCTCACACCCCAACTTCTTCAGCTCTTGGAGCTCTAGCAATAGGTGCTGGTGGGCTTGATGTAGCGTGTGCGATGGCTGGAATTCCATTTAGTCTTGTTGCACCAAAGGTCGTTGGAGTCGAACTAAAAGGCAAGCTTAGAGATGGAGTTAGTGCAAAAGATATCATCATCTATCTTATTGGCAAACTAACAGTTAAAGGTGGCGTTAATAAGATCATAGAATACCACGGTGAGGGCGTTAAAACTCTAAAAGTGCCTGAGAGAGCGACAATTTGCAATATGGGTGCAGAACTTGGTGCTACAAGCTCGGTTTTCCCATCTGATGAAAACACCTTAGAGTTTTTGACTCTTCAAAAAAGAGCGGGTGATTACAAAGAGCTAAAAGCTGACGCGGATGCAACCTATGATGAGAATATCGTCATTGACCTAAACACTCTTGAACCACAAGCTTCTTGTCCAAATTCACCTGACAATGTAAAGCTAGTAAGCGAACTAAAAGATATCAAGGTTGATCAAGTTTTGATAGGAAGTTGTACCAACTCATCATATTTTGACTTTGTCAAGGTCGCTTCTATCCTAAAAGACAAAAGAGTTCATCCAGATGTCTCACTCGCAATCAGCCCAGGAAGCAATCAAGTCCTAGAGATGATAACCGAGAGTGGAATTTTGGCTGTGCTTTTAAGAGCAGGGGCTAGAATACTAGAATCAGCATGTGGTCCGTGCATAGGTATGGGGCAATCACCTGCGTCAAATTCAGTCTCGCTTAGAACTTTTAATAGAAACTTCTACGGCAGAAGTGGCACAAACTCAGCTTCAGTGTATCTAGTTTCGCCTGAAGTTGCAGCCCTTTCAGCGGTAAATGGCTATATCTCTAATCCGCTAGGAAGTAAGCTTGACGCGTTTAGTATTGATGTGGATTATCCTAAAAACAAAAATTTACTCATCGAGCCAACCTTCAAAAGCGAAGTTGTGATGGGGCCAAATATCAAGCCAATCCCTAAATTTGAACCAATCGGGAATAAATTTAGCACAAAAGTTATGATAAGCCTAGGTGACAATATCACTACAGACCACATTATGCCAGCTGGTGCGAAGGTGCTTCCATACAGAAGTAATATAGAAAAAATTTCAGAGTTTGTATTTTCGAATATTGACGAAGAGTTTTCAAAAAGATGCCTTGAAAATGGCGGTGGTGTCATAGTTGCAAAGCAAAACTACGGCCAAGGTTCATCAAGAGAACACGCCGCAATCGCACCTAGATATCTTGGCATAAAGGCTGTAATTGCAGGAAGTTTTGCAAGAATCCACAAGAAAAATCTCATAAATTTTGGAATTTTACCAATTGAGATGGATGTGGAAGCTAAACTTTTTGATGAGATAGAGGTTAGTTTTGATAAAAACGAAATCAAAGTTATTAACAAAACTCAAAACAAAACATACACTACCAAAAATTCTCTCAGTGAAGCTGAATACAAACTGATAGAAGTTGGTGGTTTGCTTAATACTTTCTAAGGAGATACAAATGAGCGAGTTTTTAAAAGACCAATACAACAGCTTAAAAGGAGTTGGCTCGATTGACGCTAGCCTGTATAAAAAATACGAGGTCAAAAAAGGGCTTAGAAACGAAAATGGCACTGGAGTTTTAGTTGGCCTTACTAAAGTTTCTGAAGTTGAGGGCTATGATATTGTAGATAACAAAAAAGTCCCTAAAAAAGGGCATTTGTATTATAGAGGATATGATATTAGAAAGATAGCCGAGCTTTCAAAAGGTGAGTTTATCTATGAAAAAACATGCTTTTTACTGCTTTTTGGTAGAATTCCAACTTCTGATGAGCTTGATAAATTCAAAAAAATTTTATCAGATCATTATGATTTGCCAAAGGATTTTTTGGAAAATATCATCCTTAAAAACCCATCAAATTCACTGATGAATCACATAATGAGATGTATTCTCTCTCTTTATTCATCAGACGCTGACCCTGATAATATCGACACTTATGAGTTACTCAAAAAGGGCATCTCTATCATAGCAAAGCTTCCAGCAATAATCAGCTACTCTTTGCAAGCAAAAAGCCACTATTTGGATAAAGACACCCTTACTATCCACTTTCCAAAAAAAGACTACACAATAGCTCAAAACCTACTCTATATGTCACGCAATAATGGCAAATTTAGCGACCTTGAGGCAAAGACTTTGGATATGTGCTTGATGGTGCATGCAGACCATGGAGGTGGAAATAACTCAACTTTCACGGGCACGGTTGTCTCCTCAACTCATACTGATATCTACTCTATGATAAGTGCTTCTATGGCAAGCCTTAAGGGGCCTTTGCACGGTGGGGCAAGTGGGGCAACTCTAGCAATGATGCACGCTATAATTGACGATATCGGCGAAAAAGCGAGTGATGATGAGATAAGAAGCGTAATCAAAAGACTGCTTGAGAAAGACTATTTTGACAAAAAAGGCGTAGTTTATGGTATCGGTCACGCAGTTTATACTATATCAGATCCAAGATGTGAGCTTTTAAAGGCTAAAGCTGGCGAACTCTCAAAAGGCAAATTTGATGATAGATTTAACTTCTATGATAGATTTGAAAAAATCGCAATCGAAGAGCTAAAAGCTAAAAAAGGCATAGTAACTTGTGCGAATGTGGATTTTTACTCAGGGCTTGTGTATGAGATGCTTGCTTTGCCTAGAGAGCTTTTTGTGCCGATATTTGCGTGCGCTAGAACAGTTGGATGGATAGCACATAATATCGAAAGCTTAATTTATAGTGACAAAATTATTCGCCCAGCAACAAAATATGTAGGAGATATTAAATGACAGATATAGTTTTACTTCCAGGTGATGGTATAGGCAAAGAGATAACTGCAAGTGTAGTTGAGATTTTGGACAAAGCTGGTGCAAATATAAAGTGGCACGAGTTTGAAGTGGGACAAGGAGCGTATGATAAATGTGGTGAATTAATACCAAATGATGTCATCGAAGCGATCAAACAATACAAAATCGCCCTAAAAGGGCCAGTAACTACGCCTATTGGTAAGGGATTTCGTTCGGTAAATGTTACGCTTAGATCTATGTTTGATCTATACGCTAATGTCCGTCCAGCCAAATCCATACCATTCATATCAAAATTTCAAGATGTTGATATAGTAACTGTTAGGGAAAACACCGAAGGGCTTTATATCGGCGAAGAAAGAGAGATTAATGGGGGATTTGAGGCGATAAAAAGAATAACTCGCAAAAATAGTGAGAGAATTATCCGCTACGCATTTGAATACGCCAAAAATCACGGACGCAAAAAGGTAACTTGCGTGCATAAGGCAAATATCCTAAAGCAAACCGATGGGCTATTCCTTAGCATATTTAGAGATATTGCAAAAGAGTATCCAAGTATCACAAGCGATGATAAAATCATAGACAATATGTGTATGCAACTAGTTATGTATCCAAGTAGCTACGATGTCATCGTTACTGCAAATTTATATGGCGATATTTTGTCTGATTTAATCGCAGGGTTAGTTGGCGGTTTGGGGCTAGTAGCTGGAGCAAATATCGGCACAAACGCTGGCATATATGAAGCAGTGCATGGAAGTGCGCCTGATATTGCAGGCAAGGGTATTGCCAATCCAAGTGCACTTTTGGAAGGTGCTTGCATGATGCTTGATGATATTGACAAAAAAGACATCGCAACAAAAATCAGAAAAGCTGTAGCCAAAACACTAGATGAGAGGGTTAGTCTAACTGGCGACCTAGGTGGCAAAGCAACTACGGCAGAGTTTACAAAGGCTGTGATAGCTAATCTTTAACTCAAATTTGACGGATTTAATCCGTCAAATTTACCATTATTTGATAAAATTTCGTTTCAATATTACAAAAGAGAAAAGTATACTTACAGATAAATTTTTTGAAGTTTTAAAATTTAAAGGTGTTGTGACTATACTTTCGTGGGGTGGTGAAGATGAGCCAAATGTTGTCAATACTTGGAACTCATACCTTTTGGTTAAAGATGAGACTATAATTTGCCAGTAGCTAGAATGAGCCATTTACAGACAAATCTCAAGGTAAATAATCACATCAAAATGACCCTTGGCTCAAGAGAAGTGATGGGCAATAATAACTATCAAGGAACTGGCTTTTTGATATAAGGCAGGGCGTCTTTTTTGGATAGTGGTGAGATTTATGGCGAGATGAGATCAAGATTTTCATTTGCAAAAAGAGTTTTAAAAGTAGAAGTTCTCTCATCAAAACAGCTTTTGTAATAGTTGTGAGATTTGAAGCAGGAATGAGATATCAAAAATTTTGTATAAATCTCATCCCTGTTTTGTAAATTTATAGTTTATTCAAATTTAACTTGCACCCTCTCTTAAAAGCACAGTTTTAAAGGTTTTGAGAATAATGATAATGTCAATATAAACTCGCCAGTTTTTGACATACCAAACATTAAGCTTGGTTCTATCGCTAAAATTTAGTGTTTCTCGCCCTGTTATTTGAGCTAATCCTGTAAGTCCGGGCTTGACAAGCCTAATTGTGTAGATATCTTCATCGCTTGTTCCAGACTCTTTGTGCTCATTTGGTGGCACAGGTCTAGGCCCTACGATACTCATTTCAAGCTTTAAAACATTGATAAGCTGCGGGAGCTCATCAAGTGAAGTTTTCCTTAGAAAAGCACCTATTTTAGTAATTCTAGGATCATTTTTGTATTTGTGAAATTTATCATAATACTCTATCTCTTCAGGATTTTCATCCAAATAACGCTTTAAAATCTCATCACTATTTTCTCTCATACTTCTAAATTTATAACAGCCAAAAACTTTTCCATATTGACCAGCTCTATCTTGCCTAAAAAGCACACTTCCGCGTGGTTCTTCAAGTTTGATAAGCACAAAAATTACCAAAAATATAATAAACAAAAATGGCAGTGCTAAAAGCACGATTGTGTAGTCTATAAGAGTTTTGATTAGCCGATTTAGTGGGCTTTGAAGTGAGTTTTCAAGCACAAAAAGATTGGTACGAGAGTTAAAAAGATTGTAAATACTAGCTCTGCTAAAATCATAACTATCAAGAAGCGGGGTAAATATCACCTCTTTGTGCGAACAGATGTTTTGTTCTACTAGTTTATCGAGTTTAGCTGGGTTTAGTCCTTGGCTAGAGATAAAAATCGTATCATAATCGCCCTGTCTGCTAATGGTGTAGCCTAGATATGGATTGCCAAATATTTCTCGTCTAAAGTGCTTATTAGAATTAACTACCTTAGCTTTTTTCTGCCAAATTCCAACTTTAAAAAGAGAGTGTTTGAGTATAAATTTGGCAAATGGAATGAGTATCATCATAAGCAAAAATGTCATCGTTAAGATAATCCTAGAGTATGAGAGATTTTTGCTAAGGGCAAGTATAGAAAAAAGTATGATAAAAGCTAGAAAAGATGAGCGGATGATAAGTAAATTCTCGTGCCAAAAATCATATCTATGGGTGTAAATTCCTTGATACGCAAAGATAAAAAACGGTATAAAATATATGAGAAAAAACTCTGTGTAGTCATTAAAATCGTGGTGCAAAGATGGATCAAAAAACCCATTTAGAAAGTTTTTGATAATAACCGACATCAATACAGATAGATATATCATCGCCAAATCACACAGTGCAATACAGCATAAATTTAGTATTTTTTTCACAATAAACTGACCTTTTTTTGTTTTTAAAATAATTAATCTGTAAATTATACCATAGAAAAACTATAAATTCGGGGGGGGGTGAATTTGGCGAAATTTTAAACGATATATAAGTATAAACTCTATAAAATACCAAAAATACAAAAATTTTGGAGTAACATTTGCAGACTAATCAAAATGAAATTTATGATGACGAGATAGATTTAATAGAACTTTTTAAAACTCTTTGGGACGGCAGGATAGTTATCGCTATTTGTGTGGCAGTGTTTGTTGTGCTAGGTGTGATATATATTTTAGTAGCTACGCCTTGGTATAAGGCAACGGCTTTGGTTGAGACTGGATACTATAAATCGGGTGCTACTCAAAACAATCTCTTGTCTGAAACTTCTGCTACAATAGAAAAATTAAGAATCTCATACATAGATCTCTTAGAAGAGACAGAAGACAAAGACGCCTATGTGGATAGCATAAATGAAGTCAAAAACAACCCTAGCTTTTTTAAAATCACAGCTTTTGGCAAAACAAATGACCTTGCAAAAGATATCATAAATTTAGTCGTTAGTGACGCAGCAAGTGAGCACAACAATACTTTGCAGACATATCTTAGCACTCAAAAAGTAACTCTTGCTAATATTGACCGCCAAATAGAGTTTCTCAAAAACAACCGAATAGTTGAGGTTCAAACTCGCATAGATAATATGCAAAAAATCACTATGCCAAAGCTTCAAAGGCAGATAGATTATTTTGAAAAAGTAGTAATTCCTATGGCTAGAAAAGATGTAGAAGTCATCGATACTATAAACCTACCATCTTTAGAAAGCAGGATAAATTTGCTAAATGATGATGCTAAAAGATACGAAGATGAACTAAAATTGCTGAAAAATGCAAAAGGTAGTGATTTCACAATCGCAATAGAGCTTATCCAAGAGCAAAATCTAAACTCAAATCTCTCATCAACCAAAAACAATCTCATAGCCTTAGAACAGCAACGAGAAGTGCTTATAACCAAAACAAAGCCCGAGCTTCAAAATAGGCTTGATAGGCTTACAAATATTGAGCTTGTAAATTTGCAAAGCGATATGGATAAGCTTAGATACGATACTCTACCAGCACTTCAAAGAGAGCTGTATAATCTGCAAACTGCGGAACTCAATGCCTTGCTAGATAAGAGATCAATAGTTGAAATCTCACTTCAGCCACACAGTTACAAAAATACTTCCATAGTCTCAGATATAGTTGTCTCGCAAAACCCAACCAAACCCAAAAAACTAATAATTTTAGCAGTTTCTTTGGTGCTTGGCGGTATGATAGGGGTGTTTGTGGTGCTGGTAAGAAGTAAGTATTGTTTATATGGATATGAATAAAATTTTATATGTATTTCTTAACATTATTTTTTGTAGTTTTAATAATTTTTTTTACAATATTTGTTTTAAATGATAGCATTATATCGCCAACCATAATGTTTTGTTTTGGATATCTATTCACATTGATTCTTATGCCCATTTCTGCATATTATTTGAATTATAATGTAAGTAGTGAAACATATTTTATAATCATTATCGGCATATTATTATTCTCATTTGTATCACAATTTGCAAAATATATTATATGCTACCAAAAAAAGGTTGTTATACAAAAACTAAAACCACTGTATTTATCGAAATTATCATATGTTTTTATGCTTGCTTTGGCATTATTTACATTTTTTTATCTTTTTAGTTTTTTTATATCAAATGTTGATTTTAGCTATAGTTTAGCAAACATTTCAAAAGATATTAATAATTTTAGGAATATGTTAGTTTCTAAAGTAGATAGGTTAGAATATCCTTTTTTACTAAGTCAAGGATTAAAAATTTCAAAATGTTTAGCATTTATTTCCCTTTATATCTATTTTAATAATTCTGTTTATTATAAAAAGTATATTAAAAATTTTTATTTATTATTACCGACTATTATTTTTTGTTTAATGGAGTTTATAACTGGTGCTAGATTTGCTATATTAGAATTTATAATAGCATCTTTTTTTCTTTTTATATTTTTTAATTCGGCAAATAATACAAAATTTAAACTCAATCAAAGAAATATAATAAAACTTATATTTTTTATGATTATTTTAATTGTGATTTTTGATTTGAGTAGATATGTAGTAGATACATCACAAGATGATAGTATTTTAGAAATTTTAGCGTTTTATTTTGGTAATCCTATTATTTTACTAGATATATATATTAATAACTTTAATGGAGTTCATACAAATTTTTTTGGAGAAGAGACATTTTATGCTATTTATTCTTTTTTAAATAAAATTAATATTGTTGATTATTCAAATAGTGTTCATCTAGAATTTAGATCATATAATGGGATAAATTTAGGCAATGTATATACTGGTTATAGAAGTTTAATTAATGATTTTGGTTTTATTGGTATGCTCATTATGCATATTATATATGCTTTGTTGATAAATTGTTTTTATTATTCTATTGTATATAAAAAGAGAAAACCAATTGATATTTTTATTGTTTTTTATTTATATTTATCATCTATGACTGTTATGCATTTTTTTAATGGTAGATTTTTTTATATATTTTCTCCAGGTTTTTTGTCTGTTTTTATTATTATTTGTATATTTTCAAAGGTTTTATATGTTAAATATATCGACTAATTTTATTTCTTTTGATATTTTTGATACTTTGCTTAAAAGAGATGTAAAAGATCCCAAAGATGTATTTAGGCTTATGCTAGAAAAAATTAAATATGAAAGTATTTGTTATATACCAGACACATTTGTTGAAGATAGAGTGTTTGCTGAAAAAACGGCTAGAAAGATATCAAATTGTGAAGAGATAATTTTTGATGATATTTATAACTGTTTTGATGATAGATATGATTTAGAAATGATTAAAATATTAAAAAATATCGAACTACAAATAGAAAAGCAAATTTTAACTAAAAATATAGAAATTTTTGATTTATATAAAAAATGCCTTGAACAGAATAAATATCTGGTTATTGCTTCAGATATGTATTTGCCAAAAGAGTTTATATTAGAAATTTTAAATAATAATGGTATTTTTGGTTTTCAAAAGCTATATTTATCTAGCGATATTAAAAAAACAAAACGAAGTGGTAATTTATTTAAATATATATTATCAGATTTGAAAATTTCTCCAAATCAATTATTCCATATAGGCGATAATAAAATAAGTGATTTTGAAATTCCATGTTCTTTTGGTATTACTTCTCACCTTATAAAAACTTTCAAAAATAATACATATTTTTATTCCAACTCAACCTTAGAAAAAAATTATTTAAACACTTTTATAAATAATAGAATATCAAAAAAAGACTTATTTTATGATTTAGGATATGAATGCTTTGGAATTCTACTTTTTAATTTTTGTATTTGGCTAAATAATAATGTGAAAAAGAATGAAATATCCAAAATTCTTTTCTTTTCCAGAGATGGCTATATTATTAAAAAAGCATATGATATTTTATTTCCAAATTCAAATAATACATATTTTTACGCTTCTAGACGAGGACTTATTGTGCCAACTTTATTCAAAATAAATGACTTTTTTGAATTAAAAGATTTTATGCATCTTAAAAAAACTATTTCTTTGCATAATTTTATTAAAAGTGTTGGTTTAGAAGATGTTGATCTTACTAAGTATAAAATAAAGCATAATATAAATGATGATTTTATTGTTGATACAAATCATCCAGCTGATAATTTTTTGCTATTTTTTAACGATATAAAAAAAGAAATAATATCAAATTCTAAAAAAGAATTTGATATTATAAGTAAATATATTAAAGATAATTTACAAGATAAAAAAATAGCAATAGTTGATATAGGTTGGCATGGTAATATGCAAAAAGCAATTTTTAATATATTAAAATTGATTGATATAAAGTGTGAATTATATGGTTTTTATGTTGGGGTTAGGGATAGCAATTCAAAGCAATCTCACAATAATCATATGAAAGGTTTTTTATTCGATGATAGAAAAGAAAATAAAAAATTTAATTTAGCTTCTACTAGTATATTTGAAAGTGTTTTTTTAGCAAATCACGGTTCTGTAAAAAAATTTAATATAAATAGCATCACTTTTAAAATAGAACCTATTTTTTATAAATATGAGTATTTAAATGAAAATAATGAATATATAGATGATTATTATAAAATACAAAAATTTCAAAATGGGGCGTTAAAATTTGTGATAGATTTTAAAAAAAGCAATATAAAATTCTTGCAATTTGATACTTTCTATAGCTTTAATCAATTATTAAATAAACCAACTCTTGAAATAGCCGAAAAGTTTGGCAATCTTAAATTTTTCGATGTTGATGAATCTTTTATTGCGAAGCCAAAAGGTAGATTGTATTATTTTTTTCATCCGAATGTTTTTATTAGTGATTTAAAAAATTCTAGTTGGCGTATTGGATTTTTAAAAAGAGTTTTTGTAGTAAATGTTAGATATGACTTAATAATTAGTTTTGTAAAAAGGCTTATAAAATGAATTTAGTATTAAAACAAAATTTATTTTATGCTTTTTTGGGGCAAATTATATCATTACTTTTAAGTTTTGTATTAGCAATAGTATTGCCAAAATATTTAACACTAAATGATTTTGCATATTGGCAATTGTTTATTTTTTATTTGAGTTATATAGGAATATTTCATTGTGGTATTTCTGATGGTATATTGCTTAGATTTGGTGGTAAAAACATTAATAATATTAAGCCACAGTTTATTTCATCACAGTTACACATCCTTTTGCTTATACAAATTTTTTTTTCATGCATTATTCTTATTGCGGCTATTTATTGTATAAAAAGTTATGATAGGAAATTTATATTATTTACAATAGCTTTTTATTTAATATTTAATACTATATTTTGGTTTTTTGGAATGTTGCTTCAAGCTGTTAATTTAACTAAAAATTTATCACAAGGTATTATGATAGAGAAAGCATTTGTTGTAATATTTTTTCTATTATTGATTGTTGTAGATCAAAGAAATTTTATGAATTTTATATATTGTTTTACTATATCCAAAGTAATATCTACATTTTTCTTGCTGATAAAATTCAAAAGATTTATTTTAAATAAAACATATACATTAAAATTTTTAAAAAAAGAAACTATTAAAAATATAAAAGTCGGATTAAAATTAACTATTGCAAATATATCTGCATTATTAATACTTGGTATAGGAAGATTTTGTATAGATATAAAATTTGGACTTTTATCTTTTAATCAAGTGTCTTTTGCCTTATCTTTAGTATTTTTTTTAGTTACTTTTTTAAATCAAATTTGTTTAGTTTTTTTTCCTTTTATTAAATCAATGCCTTCTGAAAAATATAGTTTTTATGCAAAAAGGATATTGTTTTTTTTAATGATAATTATTCCAATTTGCTATATTATGTTTATGCCATTTAAATTTCTAATTACGGTTTATTTGCCAATGTATGCCGAAGCTGTGCAATATATGATTATTTTATTTCCAATTTGTATTTTTGAAATAAAAACACAAATGTTTTGCATGACCTTTTATAAAGTTCTTAGAATGGAAAAAAAGTTGTTATATGTAAATTTGCTATTTGTATTAGTTTCTGCAGTTTTATATATTTTTGGAGCTTTTTATTTAGAGAATATTGTATCCATTATTATTTCTATGGTTATTATTATAATTTGCAAAAATATTGTGATGGAGATAATTTTATCTAATAAACTAAATATAACCGTTGAATATAATATTGCACTTTTATTTTTAACGGTTATTTTTTATATATTAAATATAAAAATAGACAATGATTTTTATAGCTTTGCGTTCATGCTTATCGCAAGTATATTTATAATTTTTATTGAGTATAATAAAATTATTTTAAGGAGAATCAAATGAATAAAAGCCCAAAAATATCAGTAATAGTGCCAGTGTATAATGTAGAAAATTATATAAAAAGATCTATTCAAAGCCTTTTAGATCAAACATACACAAATTTTGAAGCTTTGATTGTTGATGATGGTTCGAAAGACAGATCTATTGATATTGCAAAAAAACTCGTAAAGGACGATGAAAGATTTCTTTTTTTTATAAAAGAAAACGGAGGATTGAGTGACGCTCGAAATTTTGGTTTAGGCAAAGCCAGTGGTAAATATATATCTTTTTTAGATAGTGATGATTATTTTGATAGCTTTTTTTTTGAAAAGATGATTTATAAATTGATAAATGATAATTCTGATGTTTGTATCTGTGATATTGATTTAGTTAAAGAAGATGGTAGTTTTATCTCATCAAGAAAAACATTTTATGATAAAAAAATATCTGGTGTTGATGCTTTTATTGACAACTTACAAACTATATCTATAGTATCTATGGCACAAAATAAACTCTATAAAAAAGAGCTTTTTAAAGAAATTAGATATCCAAAAGGATTATATTATGAAGATAGAGCAACCACATATAAACTGTTTTTAAAATCAAATTCAGTGTCTTTTATAAATCAGAGTTTATTTTTTTATGTGCAAAGAAAAGGTTCTATAATGAATGGACTTAATCAAAAAAAAATAGATGATAGATTTATTGTTATTGATAGTATAAAAAAATATTTACAAGAGAACAATATATATAAAACATATGATAGAGAATTTAAAAATTGTTATTTGCTTAATGTTCCGCTTGCTGGTGCTTCTATGATAGCTATGTATTCTAATGATTATAAGGTTGAAATAAAGAATTTTTTAAATAAAACAGACAATAAAATATATAGTTTAAAAAACATTATATTGCTTGGTAAGATACATAAATTAAAAGCTTTGGCACTATTGTTGTTAAAACTACAACCGATTTTATTTAAAAAATTGCTTGTAAAGTTTAAGTCTAGAAATTTTTAAGTATAAAAAGGACGGATAAATTGTATGAATATACTTATATTAGAACCAACATATAGTAATTTTATATGCGATTTTGCCAAATCTTTAAAACCAACCTCTATACATTCTTTTATATTTAATTTTGGATATATAATATATTTGAAAAACACAAAAAAAATATATATCAATAAAATATTAAAGAAGCAAAATTTTACAGATAAAGATTTAGATTTAGCAAAAAAAACTAATAATCTTTTTACTGTTTTAAAAACTAAAAATTCAACTGTTACACAAAAAGATTTTGAGACAATGGCAAAATATATATCTTTTTTAAGAGAATATATCAAAAATAAAAAAATTAATCTAGTGCTTATGCTAAATGATTTAAGATGGCAACACGCCTTGTCTATTGAAATTTGCAAAGAGTTAGATATAAAATATATTGTATTTGAACAGGGCTATTTTAGACCAAACACTATAACTATGGATTTTAAGGGTGTGAATGCTAATTCTAGCCTATGCAATATCAATCTAAAAGATATAAAATATACGAAAAAAGAGATTAGAAGTTATAGGCTTATTTTTTATAAAAAATATCAGACAATATTAAAATTTTCTTTATTTATATTCTTAAATAAAATTGGAAAACTTTGTAATTTAAATGTTGAATGTCAAAACAAACAGTATAGTTTTGTGAGCTACTTTAAAAATTTTATTTCTAAGAATTTCATTAGAAATAAAAAAGATGACTATAATTTGCCAGATAAATTCATCTATGTTCCGTTGCAAGTAAATACTGATACACAAATTTTAATTCATAGCGATTTTTGTGATATGCAGGAATTTATTGATGTAGTAGAAAACTCTTTTTATTCTTTTAACAAAAAAAATGATATCAAACTTGTTTTTAATATACACCCAATGGAAAAAGGTACTCATAAATATAAATTTGATGACAAAACAATTATTTCCAATGCTCCTACGAGAATATTAATACAGAAGTCTCTGTTTGTAATTACTATAAATTCTACCGTAGGATTAGAAAGTTTGATTGAACATAAAAATTTAATAGTTTTAGGAAATGCTTTTTATAAATTAAAAGAAATTTGTATATGCTCAGATAAACTTAATTTAAAAAATGACATAAAAAAACTAATATGTAAAGATGCTCATATTAATTTTAAATTAGTAGATAGTTTCTTAGATTATATAAAATATGAATATTTAGTTAATGGAAATTTTTATAATTATGATAAAAATACTCTGGAAGAATGTTGTGCAAAATATTATAGTTCGATGAATATTTGATACACAAAATTAAGATTTGATTTTTTATTTTAATGGTTTATTTTTGGCATATCAAATCCCCAGTTTTGCCAAGTCATGTATATGAACTACGCCTTGAACGCACCTTTTATCATCAATAACTATAAGAAGCTGAATTTTGTATTTTTCTATAACTCTTAAGGCTTTGTAAGCTAGCATAAATCTATTGTCAATAG
>JALFKC010000015.1 GCA_022775765.1 Campylobacter sp.
ATTAAGATTAAGTAAATTCAAAAGGTATAAAAAGAGATAATTTTATATTATATTTAAAAGAGTGTGAGTTTGGGTATTATATCAATAAAGATGACAAAGATTTATATCAAATTCTATTAATACTGATAAGAGAAAATCCGCTTAAGTTGTCTTGAGGCTAAAATATATTTATAATTTTTGAAATTTATTAGATAAATTTAACCATTTTTGTGTAAATTTCACCATAAAATTCCTGCTTTACCACCGCTTCAAAGCCAAATTTATCATATAAATTTGGTGTTAGGGTAATGAGCGAAATTTTGTGATGACCCAAACTTTTAGCCACACCAAAAGCTTCATTCATCAACGCCTTAAAAAACCCTCTACCACGGTAAGCTTCACTAACTGCGATACTATCAATATAAAACTCATCATCTTCACACTCTTTTTTGATCTCAGCTTTGAAATTTGCAACCAACATACTATCCAAAAAATCACTCCAACACCCCTCATACGCACACATTGCCCCAGCGATTTCACCGTTTTCTTCATAAACCCACACATTTTCGTGCGATAGGCGGTTGTTTTTGGCTGCAAAATACCTTTGCAAAATCTCTTTTTTCTCATCAAAACCGTGTTTGTGAAAAAACATATCTGTAAATTCACCCATCGCAAGTTCTAAAATCTCACTCGCCTTTAACGCATCTTTAATTTCAGCTTTTCTTATCATTTTACCCCCAAAATAGTGCAGTTATCGCACAAATTCCAACCAGTATTCCAACCGCATTTACCCTTGAAATGCTCTCTTTAAACACTCCTGCCCCAACGAGTACGCCAAAGATTATCACACCGACATTCATCGCTACAAATACCAAAGATGGATTTTTGCTAAAGCTTTGATGAGCTTTGATATAAAATATAATATTTGCAAAATTTAACCCCCCAAGCACTAATCCCCAAATCGCGTTTTTAATGTTAGGACGTCGTTTAATAGCCCACAAATAGCCAAACATTACCACTCCAGCAATCACAAATCCTACAAAAAGCGTGAGAGAAAAAGCGTTTCCAAGCTTTGAAATTTGCTTAAACAAAATATCACAAATCCCATAAACAAGCCAAACCAAAAGCAGATAAAATGCACCTTTTATGTTTAATTTGCTAGTCTGACCCTTAAAAAGTAGGCAAAAAAGTGCTAAAAATGCTAAAATTATCCCACAAATCTTAAGCGTGGTAATACTCTCGCCAAATATCACAAACGCGGCAATTATCGGCAGAAATAGTGACAATCTTTGGGCTGCGTCAGACCTTATGATGCCTGCAAATTTAACCGCCTTTGCCATTATGATAAAACCGCTTGGAAGTAGCACCCCAAGAACCAAAAAAAGATATGAGTGTTTTAGAGATAAATCCGCTAAATTTGGACTAAAAAACGCAAAACAAAGAGTGCTTGTAGCGATATAATTAAACGCTACAGCCTGAGCGATATCGATGCCGTGAGTGTTTGCAAGCTTTAAAACCACGCTCACACTCACGCTAGCAATGATAGCTAAAAATAGAAATTCCATAAATTTATAACCTTTTAAATTTTTGTAAAATTATAGTCAAAAATACGCTTTTTTATGCTAATTTTGATATAAATTTATAAATTTTATATAAAAGCTAGTTGCGAACACTTTTGATATTTTACCGATTGGACACTAAAATTCATTAAAAATAGTGCTTTTTAGATTTTTATTAAAATATCTTTAAATTTTAGCAGAAATAGACTGCAAATTTTTCTATATTTTTCGCCATTAAGATATGGGTTTTGACATCACACAGTTTAAGCATAAGTATCATTTTTCATCTTAAATCGTATTATATTTTAAATAATTAACACTTATATTAATGTTAAATTAAGGTAGTTCAATTCAAAATGCAGCACAAGCAGATATTTTAAAATTAAGTCAATTTATGTTAGCAAAAACTTTGCAAATTATATTAAAAATGCTTTTACTTAATGTAGTAATCTTTAAAAAGCCATCGATACTTTTTATTTCTTACACATTGTAAGAGTTTTTGTTAAGCTAAATGGTTTAGGACATATCTTTATAACCAAAAAAATTTATAATTATTAACCAAGTTGGTAAAGCAAATGAAATGATAGAATGCCGATTTTCAGGGGATTAAATTAGTATTGTGGGTTAAGCTCACTCGAACAATATGACTTAGCTACCCAAAATAAGCTATTTAAATATTTAAGTTTAAATAGCTAACCTAATTACTGAATTATTTACTTTTTATTTTATAAATTTTAGCTCTTTAAAAGGGCTAAAATCTAGCTCGTATTATAGCAAATTTTTTTCTTTTTACTGGTGGGGTTTGGGGCAACGCCCCAAATTTACCCTTTAAAAAGAAAAAAAATCCCTTAAAATTAGGTGGGTGATTCACTTTTGTAATTTAGAATTTTACAGAATTTTAAAGCCGTTAAAATTCTATTTGTTCCGTTATTATGGTAGCTAGAAGCCATTTTTTTAGTTAGAATTTTAGAATTTTAATTTATGTAAGAGAAATACAGGGTTTGTTATACATACTTTAAAATTCTAAAATTCTAATTTTTTTAGTATTATTAAATACCGAATTTAGCGATATTTGAATTAAAATTTAGAATTTTAAAGCCGTTAAAATTCTGTAAAATTCTTTAAAATTCTAAATTTGAAAAATATGTTTTTTTAATGAGTAAAAGCCTTAAAATAGCGATATTTTAAGGCTTTTTTATGTGTATTTTGCTTAAAGCGGATAGATAATAAATGTGTTATGAGAATTGCCACGAACAAATTTATAAAATTTATTTTCAAAATCTTTGATTAATTTATAAAGTGCATTTGTTCCACAAATTTCAATTTCATCAAATTTAGCTCTGTCTTTTATTTCTCTAACAAGATTTTTTAAATTTATACCACTAGGGTTTTCTGCTATAATTTCCTTTGCATATTCTAGCACCGTGCTTTGCTTTTCGTTCATCGCATAAAGCATATAATCGCCAAATTCAAGGCTTAAATTTGCCGTGTCTATGATAACGGCTTGGGGTTCGGTATCGTCTCTTTGTTTCATCGGTTCAAGCGTTACGATTAGCTTATTTTCCTTTCTTTCTCTTTTTTTGACAAAGTAGGCTTCATCGCAACTATCAAAAAATGCCGTTGCTCCTTTATAGGCTTTGTTGTTTTCGCCCATAAAATCTTGTTTGTTTTGATGATTTAAAAACCACACCCCTGCGTAATAATCACGCATATTTTGCAAAGCGTTTAAAGTCGGCATTACCACTTCATCATAGCTCATACTGCCTTTTATGAAGTTTCTAATGCTATCAAAGATAATCAAAGTATCTTTGCAACTCTCATCGGCAAGAGCTGATAAAGCAAAAATAAGCTGTGTTTGGTCGGTCGGATTTTTTGATTTTACTGCCGAGCTTATATATTTTAGCTTCTCGCCATATTTTTGTAAAATTTGCTCTACTCCACGAGATTTAAGCGTTCCTAAGCCATTATCCATATCTACGTAGATAACTTTGTTTATAACGCTGCTATCAAGCATATAAACAGCTAAATAAAGAGCTGTTAGGCTTTTACCGCTTCCGGGCATTGCATACAAACTTATTAGCTTGTTGCTTTCTACAAAGCCTTTTATAAGCCACTTTGGGTTATAATCCCTTAACATTTCTGGCGTAAGCCTTTGACTTTCAAGGGCTTGCGTAACTTTCTCTTTTAAATCTAAATTTTGCATATTTTCTCCTTTAAAATAAAATTATCGCTCATAATTTACTCCTTTATTTTTATCTGTGTTATCTTTATCAAAAACGCCTTTTCTTACAAGCTCGGCAGCTTTTTCGCCTATTTGTTTCATTAATAATTTTTGTTCCAAATCAAAATTTTTATCTTTTTCTTTTAAAAGCTCTTTTTCTTTTTTGGATAACTTTTTTTGTAGTTCCATTTTTTTAGATAGTTCTTGTTGATACCATTTACGATACTTTTCAGCTTCTTTTATAGCTTCTTGTAGTTTTTCTTGCATTGTTTCCCAAGCTTTTGAAAGTGTTTCTACAAAGTTGTATGTAAATTCGTTTTTAAGTGGGTTTAAACGCTTGAAAAACGATTTAAATTTGCTTTGCCACGTCAAGTCTTGTCCTACTTCATTTTCTTGCTCTAAAAAGCCTTTAACTGATTTTTCAATCTTTTGAATTTCTTTTGTTGGTATAATTTCTTTTTTAATGGCTTCATTTTCAACCTTGATTTCGTTCATTTGTTCTTGCAGTTGTTTATCTTTTTTGTAGTCTTTGTAGTTATCTCTATAAAGTGGTCTTTCTTCATTGTTTTTAAAATATTCTCTACCACGAGGCATTTTTAAAATCTTTGAAGCTTCATCTTGTAGTTTTGATAGTGTTTGTGGATTTAAACTAGCTTCGCGCCTTGCGAGTTGCAATCCATTACTATCAAGTGTAAAAAATACTGCGTGTGCGTGATAATGAATTTCACCGTTTTTCTTATTACCCTCATCTCTATGAATTGCTAGTTGTATTCCTTTAAAGCCAGTATGTTTTTCTATGGCTTGTGTAAGTTCTACGCATTGTTCCCAAGTAGTATTTTCTCCTATTTCATAGATAAATTCCGTATAACATTTTTCTTTTTTAGTGAAATTTTGATAGCCTTTTGGTTTTCCGCTTTTAGTTAATCCGTTTTTTTGTTCCAAATAAAAATAGAATTTTTCTTTCGCTTCATCATAAAGTTTATCTATTTCAATCCTTGCTTCTTTTTCATCTATATTAAATTCATTTAAATTTGAACGCTCTTTAATAATGCTTTCGGCTCTATCGTTACTTCTGCAATTATGAGCTAATTGTGGTTTGATTTTTGGATTACAATGAACGGAAGCTTGTTTTTGTTTTTTCTGTTCTGTCGCTTTCATTTTTCTATATCCTTTTATGACGGCTGATATATTTTTTCTAACAACTTTTTGGTAGAAAAAATATAAAAAATCAAACTGAAAAGTTTGATTTTTTTGGGGGATTAAAGGGGGCAAAGTCCCCTTTACGAGTTAGACACTTGGCACAAGTGGCGGATAACTCGTCTATCCTTCTAATACATTTTTTACGCCGAAAAATGTCCCCACTTATACTCCGATTTGAGAAGTTAATAGCCACTCATTAATCTTAGCTCTGTTGTATAGAATTCTGCCACTTCCCGCTATTTTTACAAATGGAATAGGTTTTTGTTTTTGCATAGCTTCTTTTTCATAATTTTTACACAAACGCATTTTATATTGACTTTGCACTGAAATACCAAATTCTATTTCTAGCTGTTTTGGTGTAAGCCATTCTGTGTTTTGGATAGTAGCTGATTTTTTCATTTTTTTTGCTCCTTAAAAAATATTTTACTAATTATATCATATAAATAGA
The DNA here is from genome assembly GCA_022775765.1 of Campylobacter sp. GTDB lineage: Bacteria > Campylobacterota > Campylobacteria > Campylobacterales > Campylobacteraceae > Campylobacter_B. Next base: position 5,408 of record JALFKC010000015.1, read on the forward strand.
AATTTATTTCTTTTTTATAGAAATTATTTTAAAAATAAACTTATTATTTCGTTTTAATTCATTTTAATTGCAATTTAGCTACAATCTCATTTGACAAATAAAAATAGGATATTTTATGAAAACAATAGGTGAAAAATTAAGGGATTTAAGAACTGCTTACGGATTAAGTCAATCACAATTTGGCGATAAGCTTGGCATTACAAGGGGTAGTATTAATTCTTATGAAAACAATGTAAATCCTTTAACGACAACCGCTAAATACAAAATCTTACAAGCTACTGGCATAGGTTTTGAATACTTTGATACGGATATGGAGTTATGGGAAGCTTTTGCAAAATTTGGTCTAAACCCTACGAATTTAAAATTAAAATCGCTTACGGAGACTATTATATCGTTTTTCTATGGATTAGAAGCATTTGTAAATGGGGAAACAAGCGAATTAAAATTTATATCTGCAAAAATACAGCTATTAGATTTTTTAGCAAATTTTGAAAATGCAAGTTGTGTTTTTGTTAAAATAAAAGGTAATATAGCTGAGCCATTTGCCAAAAACGGCGATATTATAGCCGTCTTGCAAGATGAATACCCAAATAATAAAAATTGGGTAATAGCTAGATTTAACGATAATATTTTTGTAGCACAATATTTTTTTAGCGGTAACGATGAAATTACTTTAAAACTTTCAGATGATGAAAAATTTAAATTTTCAGTTTCTAACTTTAAAAACGAAGTTGAAATTTTAGGTATCGTAAAAGCTAGAATTTCGATTGAAAATTTCTAACTTTTTTTTAAAATTTGGGGCGTTGCCCCAAACCCCACCAGTAAAAAGAAAAAGATTAAATTCCTAACGGCTCAATGGAATTTAGATAATCTCCATACCATTGCATAAGTTTTTGTTTTTGCTCGATTGTGGCTTTTTCTCGCTCATAAGCAAATTTGACTTGATTAAATTCTTTATGTGCTAATGCACTTTCTATCGCTTCTTCTGAAATGCCTAAATTTAAAAGCTCTGCTTTGTTGCGAGAACATATTGTGCGAAATGTCGCCCTAAATCCGTGCGAAGTAGCAATGCCTTTGTATTTATCTTTACCCCCTAAATTACGCACGGCTTTTGAAATCGTATCTCTGTGCAAATGTCCGTTTTTGTTAAATGCAGGAAATACAAAATCGCTAAATGCTATTTTGAATTGTTTTTGTTCGTTTAAAATCTTTAAAACATACGAATTTAGAGCTATTTTATGGATAAATTTGGTTTTCATTTCACTTGCTTTTATAGTCCAAATCCCGCTTTCTAAATCAATATCGCTCCATTTTGCACTAGCCGTATTTATAGGGCGATTTACGCAAAGAATTTGCAGATAAATAGCCCTTTTGGTTTGCAAATTTAGATTATTGTCATTTTTTAAATCTATCAAAAATGCTTTAATATCATCATTCTCTACTAGAGACGGAAGCCTTGTATCTTGCTCATTATTTAGATTAAAACGGCTAGAAGTAGGAAATTCTTTGTGTAGCTCTTTTGATGGATTATAGGCTATATATTCATCTTTTTGGGCTATTGCAAAAACTTTGTCAATGTCATTTATAAGTCGATGAATAGTTTCCAAACGGCTTGTTCGTGGATTATTTGGATTAAAAATAGCGTTTAAAACGCTTAAAATATCGCTATATTTGATTGTTTTTATATCTCTATCACCAAAAAGCGGAAGTATGTATTTTTCGTGCATTTTTACAAGCTTTATAATATAGCTTTCGCTTATGCCGTTTTTGCGTTTTTGTTCTATATATGCATTAAAAAGATTTTTATAGTGATATTTTTCGCTTTTACCTTTTATCATCTCTATGGTTTTACCGCTTTCTAGCTCTTTAAGTAGCTTTATTGCATCTCGCCTTGCTTCTGCAACAGAGTAGATATTTTCTCTAAATTCTTTGATTTTTATGTATTTGCCATTATATCTAATCGAAAAAGTTTTTATACCGCTAGGATTTACCCAAATATAAAGCTCTTTTGGGTTGCCTACCGCTTTAATATATTGCTTTTCTTTTATAGGTAAGTTTCTTATATCTTTATCTAAAAGATTTGATTTGCTTATATTTGCCATTTTGGCGACCTTTCATTGGTATTTTTTATAGAAACTAACTTAATGAATTTTAACTAACCTATTGACTAACTGAATTATTTAGAATAATTATAGCATAAAAAAGAAGCAAAAAGAATATAAAAACTATAAAAAGCCCCTTATAAGGGAATTAAAAGGAAGTAAAAAGAAGTGATTAAAACTTAAAAATAGCTTAGATGGTGGAGTTAAGCGGGATCGAACCGCCGACCTCTTGAATGCCATTCAAGCGCTCTCCCAGCTGAGCTATAACCCCAAATAGAAATTGTATTCTATCTATATTTAGCTTATTTTTTGCTTTTTTTATAAATTAAAGCAAAATTTTATAAAACAAATGAAATTTTAAGCTTAAATTGGGTATTATAACTCTTTCAAAAATTTGCGGGAATAGCTCAGTGGTAGAGCGCGACCTTGCCATGGTCGATGTCGCGAGTTCGACTCTCGTTTCCCGCTCCACCCAGCCCGGGTGGCGGAATAGGTAGACGCAAGGGACTTAAAATCCCTCGGAATTTTTCTTCCGTGCCGGTTCAAGTCCGGCTCCGGGCACCACTTAAGCTATTTTTTAAGTAAGGAAATCACATCACTGCTTGTCAAAAACCGTATTTTAACGGCTTATAAAAATTCTCAATTTTTTTTAACTGCGTCAAGTGGGAATGTAATCGCGTAAAAAATCTTCCAAAATTTCTTCCCATTTTTAAAAGTTATGACACAAACTATATTTTATATCAACAAATTAAAATAATAGACATATAAATTCATAGATTTTACATTCAAAAGCACCAAGCAAAACATTCAAAAAAAAGCTTATTAAGAGTTTTGCGTTTAGCATATGCCAAACGCAAATGTGAGATAAATTTTCAAATATTATAGTTAATTAGTTATTCATTCTCATAAAAATCGTCATCATCATACTCGTCAAGGTCTGAGCCATAATCATCTTCATCATAGTCAAACTCATCATATTCTACATCGTCAAAATCATCGAAGTCATCTTCGAATTCATCGTCATATTGACTAAGTCTTGTCATTGCATTCTCCTTAAAAAATTTCACGCATTATACTTATTTTTTAGTAAATTCATCTACAATTTCTTCAACTTTTTTGCTGCCATCTGGAAGTTCCAAATACACACTTCTTGATGGGAATGCAAATTTAACATTGTTAGCTTCCATGATTTCTGATATTTTCATCATTACATCTTCTTTCGTAGCAGCAAATTCAGCCTGAGTAATGCCTTTGGTATATGAGTAAATTTTGACATTTATTGATGACTCTGCAAACTCATCAATCGAAACTAAAAGAGTATTTTTGTATCCGGCTAAATCATCAATCGAAACCATATTATTTCTATATTTCCAAATCCCACTTCTTGTATTTGCATCGGTTGGTTTTGACATTCCAGGGTGATTCATTAGCATCTCTTTGATATCATCAACGCATTTTTTAATGTCTTTCATATTGCATGAATAATCAAATCCCAAATACATCAAAAGCTGCCTTCCAACCTTCCTTCTGCTCCAGTTTTTGACATTTTGGCTCATTATGGTTGAGTTTGGCACAAATACAAGTGAGTTATCAAAAGTTCTAATGGTCGTTTTTCTAAGGCCTATCTCAACTACAGTTCCTTCTGTTCCACCAGCTACTATCCAGTCTCCTTGCGAAAATGAGTTATCAAAAAGTAGCATTACCGAAGCGAAGAAATTTGCGATAATATCTTTGGTCGCAAGAGCAACTGCCAAACCGCCGATTCCAAGAGAGGCGAGTATGGCTGAGACATTAAAGCCGATTTTGCTTAAAAACAGCAAAATTGCGATAATAATTACAATAAAATAAAGAAGTTGAAGTAGCAAATTTAGCACCTCTTTGCGACCACCTTTTTGGGCCATCTTGCCAACTGCGATAGTTCCGTAGTTTTCTATAATCTTAATAACTAGCCACGCATATAAAAATATATAAGTTAAGCTAAAATACTGCCCAAATTTAATAGGAACTGGAAGTGGATAGTAAAATACAACTGCACAAATTTCAACCGAATACGCTATCAAAAGCACACCTATTGGCTTTTTGATAGAGTCAATCGCCTCATCTTTTGCCTCTTTATTGTCGTCATCTTTTTTGGTAAAAAGTCTCATTATAAAGTATAGCACCCTAGCCAACACTCGTCTAAATGAGTAAAAAAATAGTGTAACAAAAGCAATAATGATGATTTTGCCTAAATTTATCGCATCGCTATTAAATGGTGAGATATTGTTGATTCCATCTATCATACCCTTTAAATTTAGCGTTCTAAAAAATATATTGCTTGAGAGTTGGGCTGTGTTTTGAGATAAAAAACTCAAAATTTCATCATATACTTTTTTAGTATTTTCTATGTTTGAAAGCCTTTTTGAAAGCTCATCTTTTTTCTTGCTCTCAAGTGATGAGATACTATCTTTGATCTCTGCATTACTTCTAGTTTTTAAAGCTAAGGTAGCTGCCGAGATCTCTTTTTTGAGTTCAGCTTGAGTTGTGCCATTTGCAAACATTTTCTCAAGTTTTAGCATCAAAAAGTAAAAAATCTCACTCTCTTCTATTTCTATACTATCAAGATATGCATTAATATATTCAAAACTTTGTTTGTTTTTAGAGTATTTTTCAAGCGAAGTTTTAATATCTTCTTTTTTATCAAAATACGCCAAAATAGCATTCCTATCAAGTCTTTGATTGATAATAGCATTTGGAACTCTATCCATTGTATCATTTTTTGAGCTTTTTAAGGTCGATATCTCTTCTTTGCTTTTGTTGGCGTCTGAATTCGTCTCTAAAGTTGCAATTTGCAAATTTAAAGTCTTAATTTGATTTACGATATCAAGCATACTATCAGTTTTTTTGAATGTGCTACTTGGGGAAGAGTCCTCTATGACTTTTTTGGCTATACTTGAAGCGATTGCCTCTCCTTCGCTTTCATTTATGTCTAAATTTTCAAGCCTTGCAGAGATCTCTTTTGAGAGATTTTCTTCGCTCTCTTTTAGTGCATTTTCATCCAAAGTTTTTTCTTCTTTAAGGATTGAAGTTAAAATTCCTTTGGTTGAATTTGTTTCAACACTAGCATTGCTTTCCAAACTCGCATTATTTTCCGTTCCAAACGCTAAAATCACGCACAAAAATGCAATATAAAATATTTTTTTCATTTTTTAAACTCCTCTTTTAACGGTGCAAATGAGCTTGTTTTTTCATCATAATAATAAACTAGTCCTTTTTCTATAACATAAAGCCACCCATAAATTTTAAGCCTTCCTTCGTCAACAGCCTTTTTTACGCCTGGAAAAGTGTATAAATTCTCAAGCGAATTTATAATGCTTAGTCCTTCAGTAAGCCACGATTTTTTGAGTGGATCTTTTAAATTTAGCCCATTAACTTGCTCTTTGATTGGATCAAGTATGCTAAGCCATTTTTTAACATTTGGGGTAGAACTAAATTTGTAATCATCATAATAAAGGCTAGCACAGCCCCCACAATTGCTATGTCCGCAAATCACAACATTTTTAACCTTGAGAACATTTAAGGCGTATTCTATAGCCGAAGTCGTTGCTAAAAATTCATTGGCTATTCTATAAGGCGGAACAATATTTGCGATATTTCTAATGACAAAAAGCTCACCCGGAGCGGAATTTGTAATGAGATTTGGCACTACCCTAGAATCCGAACAGCCAATAAATAATGTGTGTGGGGACTGAGAGTGCGCTAAATTCATAAAAAGCTCTTTATTTTCTTTAAAATCCTCTTCCATAAATTTTAAAGCCCCTTCAATTACTTTATCCATAAAACTCCTAATTTTTTAAATTTGCAAAATTATAACTTTTTTTGAAAAACAAAAGTAAATTTGCAGTAGGATTATAAAGACAAATTAATGTTTAATTTACCATATCAATGTAAAATTACCCAAAATCAAAAACATTAAGGAGAAAAAATGAGTCTATACGATAGAAACAATGCGTATGATGCTGGTTTTGAAATTAGTCAAACTAGAGCAACTTCGGTGGTAAGAGATACTTACAAACTTATCGTCGCTTCACTGATTGCTGCAACTGCTGGGGCATATATCGGTATGCAAACTTTGGCAACATACAACTGGATACTATTTTTAATAGCTGAGTTAGCCCTACTTTTTGGTATGCATTATGCGGTCAATAAGGGTCAAAATACACTAGCTTTGGTACTAATGTTTGCTTTTACTTTTGTGACAGGATTTAGCCTTGGGCCAGTTTTAAACGCTTATATAGGAATGGGTGCAAGCCATGTGATAACAAACGCACTACTTACTACAACTATAGCTTTTGGTGCTCTTACAGTTTTTGCTATCAAAACAAATATCGATACAAGATCTTGGGGAAAACCACTATTTTTCGCACTAATAGGTGTGATAATCGCAGGTCTTATAAATATACTATTTTTCAAAAGCACAATGGGTTCACTAGCAATTTCAAGTGTAACTGCGTTGCTATTTAGCTTTTATATCATCTATGATACACAAAATATTTTCAAAGGTGTATATGATTCGCCTATTTTGGCTGCGGTTAATATGTATCTAAACATCTTAAATCTATTTATTTCACTACTAAATATCCTTGGCATAACAAGCAGGGATTAATTTCAGGGGGCTTTCCCCTGAAATTTTAACTTAAATTTATCTATTTTTTTGTATAATTTCAAACTATTAATAAAATTTAAGGATTAATTTTGATTACTTTTTTACTAGTATTACAAATTATTTTAACTTTGATAATTACTATTGCGGTATTGCTTCAAAAGAGCACTTCTATTGGACTTGGTGCATATAGTGGAAGCAACGAAAGTCTATTTGGTGCAAAAGGTCCGGCTGGATTTTTGGCTAAATTTACAGCAGCTGTAGCGATAATTTTTGTCATAAATTGCATCACACTTGGAAGTATGTATCAAAAAAGCTCAAATAGCTCTGTGCTAGATAACTACACTATCGAAGATGTCTTTCCAACTGCCCCACTTGAAAACAATAACGCTACCAAAAACTAAAAAAGGATAATAATGTTAGACGCTATTTTCAAAGAACAAAAAGAAGCTTCAAACAAAGCGATAGACGCACTAAAGAGAGACTTTTCAACGCTTAGAGTTGGTAAGGTAAATATCAATATTTTAGATAATATCTATGTTGATTATTATGATAATCAAACCCCACTCAATCAAGTCGCAACTGTTTTGGCAACTGACGCAACAACCATAACTATCACCCCTTGGGAAAAACATATGCTAAAGGTGATAGAGGGTGCGATAAATGCCGCAAATATAGGCGTAAATCCTAACAATGATGGTGAGGTTATTAAGCTATTTTTCCCACCGATGACAACAGAACAACGCCAAGAAAATGTCAAAAAATCCAAAGCTATGGGTGAAAAAGCAAAAGTTAGTATAAGGAATATTCGCAAAGACGCAAATGATAAGGTCAAAAAATTAGAAAAAGACAAGGAAATTTCTGAAGATGAAGCCAAAAAAGCCTATGATGAAGTTCAAAAAATCACTGATGATTACTCAGCTAAAATAGACCAAAGCGTAAAAGATAAAGAAGTTGAACTTTTAAAAGTTTAAAATGGCAAAACAAAAAGGGGTTATATCCCCTATTTCAAGGCGAATTAAGGCGTTTGTGATTGACATTTTTTTGATTGCTATGCCTATGCTTTATATCACTACTTATCTTATTTTAGGCAGCAAAGAAAATTTCGTAGCAAATCAACAATCTATCTTTATTATTTGGCTGCTTTATGGGGTTATAATCTCTTTATTTCAAACTAAAACCGCTCAAACACCTGGCTACAAAGCTTCGCAAATTTATCTTATTGACCTTGAATGTGGCAAAAAAGCTAGCTTTTTAAAATGTTTTGTAAGGTATATTATATTTGTAATTTTCCCATTTGGACTAGTTTTTTGCCTTTTTAGAAAAGACAGATTAAATCTGCACGATATCATTACTAAAACCGCCCCAATTGCTAAAAAAGACTGAATTTAAACACTTTATCTATAAAATTTGACCTTATTTTTAAAATTACCATCTTGTTTAATTTAGTTTTGATAAAATCTTATAAATTTATTCAAGGAGAAAATATGTCAAAAGTAACTTTTTTAGGTAACGAATTAGTTTTAGCTCAAAAAGAGCTCTATGTAGGCGATAAAGCCCCAAAAGTAAATGTAGTAGGCAAAGACCTAAACGATATCACGGTCGGCGGAAGTAGTGATAAAGTGCAGGTTTTAATCAGTGTTCCATCTCTTGATACACCGGTTTGTGCGGCTGAGGCTAGAAAATTTAATGAAAAAATCGCCAAAAATCCAAATCTAAAACTTACAATTATATCAATGGATTTACCGTTTGCGATGGATAGATTTTGCACCGCTGAGGGCATTGAAAATTTAACAATAGGAAGTGATTTTAAAGATAGAAGCTTTGGCAAAAATTACTCAGTTTTAGTTGAAAAAGGCGTGATAGAAGGGCTTTTAGCAAGAGCAGTTTTTATCATTGACAAAGATGGAACTATCATCTACAAACAGCTTGTTAGTGAAGTTTCAAATGAACCAAATTACGATGAGATAAGCAAATTCTTAGCAGATAATAACCTCTAAAGGTTAAGTTTTGAAGTGGCGTGGCAATAGACAAAGTAGCAACATTGAAGACAAAAGAAGCACTTCAGCTGGAGCAAATTTAAACGCACTGATACCGCTTATCAGGTTTTTGCTTAGCACTAAAATTGGCAGAATTGTTCTTGTAATTGGCGTAGTAGCGATGTTTTTTGGCTTCAATCCGCTTAGTTTATTGCCTAGTAGCACCACTTTAAATCGTGCTATTTCTCAAAATGACAATGAAAATGCAGAGTTTGTCGCTGTAGTTTTGGCTGAAACCGAAGATGTTTGGAATGCTATTTTTAAGCAAAACTCTATGACTTACAAAGAGCCAAATTTAGTACTTTTTAGGGGTGCTGTAAATAGTGCGTGCGGATACGCTTCATCGCAAATTGGACCATTTTATTGCCCAGACGATCAAAAAGTCTATCTTGATCTATCATTTTTTGATGAGCTAGAACACACCCTAAACTCACCCGGGGATTTTGCAAAAGCCTATGTCATCGCTCACGAAATAGGTCACCATGTTCAAAACCTACTTGGAACACTAAATCAATCTCAGCAAAAACAGCAACGCCTTTCCAAAACTGGGGCTAACGCAGTTCAAGTCAAGGTTGAGCTTGGGGCTGATTGTTATGCTGGAATCTGGGCTCATTACGCAGACAAATACAAAAATATCCTAGAAGATGGCGATATTGATGAAGCACTAAACGCCACTTCTCAAATAGGCGATGATACTTTACAAAAACGCTCTCAAGGCTACGCTGTGCCTGATTCTTTTACCCACGGAACTTCAAAAGAGCGTAAAGAGTGGTTTTACAAAGGCTACAGTTTGGGCGATCCTGGGGCTTGCCAAGCTCAATTTTAAGATGAATAGCTATAGATTTGGTGTTATAATTACCTTTTTGAGTGGAATATTTTGGAGCTTTTCAGGGCTCTGTGGAGAGTATCTTTTCACTCACAAAAATATCTCGCCTGAGTGGATAAATAGCTCAAGACTTTTGCTATCTGGCGCTATTATGATGACGGTAGTTTTGTGCAAAGATAGGCTAAACACCTTTGAAATATTTAAAAATCCAAAAGATACTCTTATTTTGATATTTTTTGGTGGGGTTGGTATTAGCATTTGTCACTACACTTACTATCTCTCAATTCACGCAAGCAACGCCGCAATCGCTACAGTATTTCAATACACTTCGACCGCGATGATAATTGTTTATGTAGCTCTAAGAACTCTTAAATTCCCTAAATTTAAGGAAATTATAGGGCTAATTTCTACCATGATAGGGGTATTTTTCCTCGCTACAAATGGCGATATTCATTCTCTTGTGCTCTCGCCAAAGGCCATTATTATGGGGCTTATCTCAGCAATGTGCGTTGCAATCTATGCACTAGCACCTATTTCTATCAATAAAAAATATGGCGTTGTTCATTGCCTTGCACTAGCCTTAATGATAGGTGGGATAAACTCAGTTTTGATGACTAAATTTTGGCGATTTGATGGCGTTAGCGATATGAGTGGATTTTTGGCTCTTTTTGTTGGGATTGTATTGTTTGGGACAATAGGGGCATTTTGGCTATTTATGGAAGGTGTTAAAATAATTGGGGCCCCTAGGGCTAGTTTAATAGCTGCCGTTGAACCCGTGTCATCAGCTATTTTGGGGCATTTTTGGTTTGGGACGAAATTTACTTTTATAGATATTATGGGCTTTGCTTGCATACTTTTTTGCGTGGTATTGCTTGCTAGGAAATAGTGGGAAGTTCATTGTCTAAATGGGTGGGAAAAAGAGTAAATTTAAAGCTGAATTTTAAAGCTTATCAACCCTAAATTTTGGGGCTAAATCACCTAAATTTAGCTAAATTTAAAGTCAAATTTTACTCTAGCCCCACCAAATTTACTCATACTTTAAGCTTAACTTTAATCCATAACTACTTGCTATCATCTCAAAATACTCCTTTGCCACACTCTTTGAGAGTTCTAGCACTTTGGTTCATACTTTTCTAAGGCGATATTTAAAGCCTTTGTCACTTCGTTTTCTATGTCTAGTCTTTCGCCATTTTGGTCTATTGGAACATAGTTTTTGTTTCTAGTTTTTAGATCTGAGATGGTTCTATTAACTGAAATCAGCTCAGGCGTTGGAAGCGAAACGTTTAGAGTTTTAACGCCGTCTATGTCGTTTATCTCTATCTTATCAACTGGATAGCTATAAAACACACTTGCATTATCAACTCTTATGTAAAAGTCATCAGCTAGAATTCTATTTTGACTTTTGTTAGTGAAATCCACTCCATAAAAGGTCTCTAAATTTGCTAAATACCCCACATCTTTTGTAGCTCTATCTTTTATCGTTTCGGTTAGAATTTTGTTATCATTTTGACTAGAACAACCCACCATCAAAACTAAAGCCACTAAAACTACTACTAAATTTCTCATCTTACTCCCCCTATCTATCCTTTCTAAATCACAATACCCACTCAAAAAGACAAAAAGCATCTCCTTGCTTCTTTGATAGAATTTCTCTCCATACTTATCTTTTATGTACATAGCAATTTTTCCTTTGTTTTTAGTATATCCGTTGCTATCTGCTCTATCAAAGCTATCGCACTCTTGCTGCGTGTAAGAAGCATATATCTCTGATGAGACTGATTTACAGATAGTGGGATAGGAAAAGGCAGGGCACTTGGGTTTTTATCCTTACAAATGGCGTCTTTGTTTGCTTTGTAAATTTCAAAGATGTCCTTATACCCCATGCCAACTTCATATCTTCTTAGGCAATACCCACTTGAGAGATTTGGGTCTTGACTAAAGATTTGATTTTTATCTTTAAAGTCCATAAATCGGAATATAGGCAAAAGCTGTAAATAAGCTATCAATTCTCTTATAGCCTTTCATGCTAGTCTCTCCAACTTTCTTATAAAAGACAAAAGAGCCTATCTTATAAACCCCAAAAGCAAAAAACAAGACTATAACAATAGTTAAAACCAAATACCTCTCAACAAATTTTAAAATCTCTCTAATAAAGCCTAAAAGTTTTGATTTTAAGGTGCTTACTTCTTTTTTCATCTCTTAGCTCTTTTTCTTTTTTTCTTGCTTCTCTTTGTTCTTTTAGTTCTTCCATACCCATAAAAAATCCTTTTAAATTTTAAATGCTCTATCGCTAAGCGTAATCGTATCAAAATCGCTGAAATTTAGATACTTAAGTTTTTTACCATAAACGCTATTTATACTAACTAAACTTGATATAAACGAAGCTGAGTTAGATGAGTTAATGGCTACTTTTAGATCAGCAAACGAACTATCAAGGCTAAATTTCATATCTTTGAATTTAGTCTCTATCAAGTCTTTAAGTCGCTCGTTATCATCTATAAGCTCAGGCAAAACCCATCTACGATAGCTTCTATTTCAGCCCTTCTTTCTTTGCTTTTTTGAAGCTCAGCACTTAACATAAAAAGATAGCTTAATGCTCCATCTATAGCCTTAGCTACAGCAACTACTACTATAGCTAAAACTGGGTTGGTGTTGGCTTTGATGGCTCGGTCGGCTTTGGTTCTGGTGCTGGAGTTGGCTAGGTTGGTTTTGCTTCTGGGTTGTAGTAGTCTTTGTTTGGGACTACTGTTTTTACCATACTAAATGAGGTTGTTGCTAAGGTCATTGTTTGCTACATTTTTCCTAAGGGATTTTATAAGTGTTAGCAGCGCTTTTGTCTTTGTAGTTCTCTTTTGTAGTTAGCACAAAATATAGTCTTTTGTTATCTGCTGTAAGCTCTGTAGAAGCGTCTAAAATTTGAGATTTGGCATTTTTATAGTTATTAGATTATTTGAAATTTTAGTATCAATGCCTTGCCTAGCTCTTAAAATTTCAACTCCCAATCCGCCAGGATAAGCATTTCTAAAATTCGAAAGGTGGCTTCCATAACTCACATTAAGACCTTGAGTATTTGATAGATACGCTCTTTTATTTGCAGAGATTAAGCCTAAATCAGTAAAGGTATCTCCATAATAATCCAAATATCCATTGTTTATAAAATCACCTTTAGTATAGACAATAGCACCTTTGCCATTTAAGCTTAGCTTGGAATAGCGATTATTTGTAAAATTTTAATTAGTCTTTACTTTTGATGAATCATAAATGCTAAATATTCCATCGTTATAAATGTTATTTGACACATTTATATTGGAATTATCTGTTATTTTGAGACTAGCATTTTTATGGTTAGTCATAGTATTGTCAATATTAAGATTTGCATTTACTATCTCATTTGATCTATATAAATTTAAATCTCTGCCGATGGTTATAGAGTTTTTGTAATTTTTCTCACCTATAAAAACGTTAGTTAAACATCGCCACTTACAGAGCCATTTCCTACTCAATCTGCCTTCATTTTGCAAACTAACTCTTGGGGTGTATAGAGTAGAGCCATTTTGAAGTCTTACTTTACCTTTATCTATGCCGTAAGTATAGTCATTAATATAACTATCTCTTACAATATTTAGATTTCCATTCCAGTTTATTAAGTATGCGTCTTTTAACGGTTTCACCCTCTAAAAATAAGCTTCCGTATGTCATATCAGTATTCCAAAAGCAATAGAAGCATCGCTGTTTTATAAACATTTAAAGCACTTAAATTACCTACAATAAGTTCTGTTGGCGGGTTTTCTTTTCTAGCCGAGTATAAATTTATAAGTTCATTTGACTTATCCATTGCATATGGCATCTCAGCTAAAACAAAAGTCACTACAGCAGACGATAGTAATAAACTAGATAAGATTTTTTCATCTTGTACCTTTCTATATAAATTTAATAGATATTATATCAATTATAAATTTATAATATTTGAAATAAATAAAGAATTTATTAAATTTATTATAATTATGTTCGAAAGCACAAAACATACAAAAAATAATTTTATATTAAATTTTCAACGAAGAATTTCAATGTAAATTTTATGGATATTGCTATTATATTTACAAATTTAACCTACAATCCAACTAATTTTATTTCAAAAGGTTTATTATGAAAAAAACACTTTTTCTTTCACTAGCTTTAGGAAGCCTTGTGTTTGGTGCTACTTCAAATGAAGATATCCTAAAACTATACTCAAATATGCCTCAAGGTATGAAACTTGAGATTGCCGATAGAAAACCAGTTGATGGGCTTGATGGATTTGAGGCTATAACTCTAAAAATTTCTCAAGGCGATATCAGCCAAAAAGATGTGATGTTTTTGAATGGGGATTTTTTGCTTCCTGATTTGGTAAATGTCAAAACAGGCGAATCATACAAAAATAAATTTGCCCAAGATATGCTTTTAACAGATATCGGTGCAGTTTATAAAGACGAAACAAATATTATTAAGCTCGGTAACGACCCTAAAAAAGAGACTATGGTAATATTTACAGATGCGGATTGTCCGTTTTGCAGACGTGAAATGGCAGCTGTAAATGATAGGTTAAAAGAGGTAAATTTAGAGTTGGTAATGGTCTCAGTTCATGGTGAAAAAGGTCATCAAAAAAGTGCTCTAATTTATAGAGATATCAAAAATGCTAAAAGCGATAGCGATAAAATCGCAGTATTTAACAAATATTATGCCGACACTTTTAACATAGACGACAAGAATGCTCCAAGTGCCGATGAAACCAAAAAAGCTGTTGATCTGGCAAATAAATACCTAAATGCTGGCATTAATAGCGTCCCATTTATCGTAGATAAAAAAGATATAATCAAATAACCAAAAGGTGGAAATTTCCACCTTTTAGCTTTTAAGTTATAATTTTACTACATCCCACACCAAATTATTAAAGCTAAATTTATAAATATATCAAATATTTTAAAGTATCTAGCCTACCATTATGATATAATAATGCTTATGAAAAGGCGAAATAATAAGTGCTTTAAGCACTTATAAAAAGAAAAAATATTAGACTGCTTTATTTAGATATTAATGCTACTACTAGTAAATTATTAAGTATAAATTATAACACTATAAACAGATATTTTTCTATTTTTAGACAAACTATATATGAGTATCAA
>JALFKC010000033.1 GCA_022775765.1 Campylobacter sp.
CAAATTTAGAAGCGTTTGATATAGACTCTAATAATTTAACTTATAAAGTTGTATCTAATCCAACAAATGGCTTTATTACAATCGATAAGAGTGGAAATTTCACCTATACTTCAAATAAAGGCTATAAAGGAAGTGATAGTGTTATAGTAGAAGTAAGTGATGGAGAATTATCCACTACAAAAGAGCTTAAGTTTAATATGAATGGCTATGAGTATAATAGTGGTAATTTAGAAATACCATCAAATGACTTAATAGACACAACTCTTAAACTGCCAAATTTAAATGTTGAAGATATTAAATTCAATAGATCAAATAATGATTTAGTTTTAACACAAAATAGTGGAAATATAACTATAAAAGATTATTTTACAAAAGGTACAAAAACAATCGATACTTTAATCTTTAAAAACAATCAAACTATAAATATAGACAATACTAAATTAATTTTACCAAACAAAAAGTTTTGGCAGATAAAACCTAGTGCAAATTTAAATAACTCTGGAATAATATTTAGTGATTTAGAAAACTCAATCTTAAATGGTAGCAATAAAGATGACATTATAATATCAACAGGAGATAATTCTAAAATACACGCAAAAGATGGAAATGATACTATTATTTTAAATGGTAATAAAAATGAAGTCTATGGTAGTTCTAAAAATGATACTCTTATTTCTAATGGTAAGAATAACTTTTTAAAAGGTGAAAATGGAGATGATACCTACATCATAGGAAAAGATGCAAACAACACTATCATTAAAGATAAGGAGTTTGTAAATTTAATAGATGGTGGAGATGATACTTTAATAATCAAAGATACTAATAAAGAAAGTATTAGTTTTAAATATGATGGAGTATTTAATAAAGATCTAGTAATTAACTATAAAACTAATAGTAGTAATGAAGTAAAAACTATAACTATTCAAAATCAAAGCAATATCTACTCTGCTATAGAGACAATACAATTAGATGATAATAGCTTTATATCATCTAACCAAATAAATAAAATAATACAGGATCTAAACTCATACTCTAATGATAATGCTATAAATCTAAATAGTCCTAATGATATGAAAAATAATCCTGATATTATGCAACTATACAATGTATAACTTACAAATAAGGGTAGCAATATTAGCTACCCTTTTAAAGATTATTATATTGTTTAATTCCATAAAAAAACCTATTACTTATAAATTTACTCAACTTCCTTGCTTCTATAATCTTATTTAAATATTTAAATTTATTTTTAAAATCTTACTAAATTTCATAAACTCTTAAAGCTATATTTTATAAAATAATATTTTTAATTAAGTATATTAAAGGGTATTAGTTGAGTAGTGTTAAAATTAGTTTTTAGTAGATGATACTTTAATGCTTAAAAACATCAACTCAAACCAAATAACATTTTTAAAGCATAATAACGACTTAATACTTAAATTTGATGAATCTAACCAAATAACTATAAAAAACCACTTTTAAAATATATTAGGAAAACATAACCAAATAGAGACTTTTAAATTTAGTAATACTTTAAAAGTAGATGAGATAGAATTTAAATATATCAAACAGACCAAATATAGATATAAGTATAGGAGATATTAACATAGGTATAGATAACAATGGAATTGATTTAAACAAAAAAACCATAGTTTTGATATAAGCACTTATATCAAAAGATGATAACTTTGCTTTTATAAATAACAATACTATGAACAATAATAACTCTTTAATAATATCTGAAAATCAAATAAATAAAATTATCCAAGATTTAAGCTCATACTTTAATGATAACTCTATAAATTTAAGCTTTAGTAATGAGTTTAAAGATAACAAGATTATGCAAATATATGCTAATGGATGGAGTTAGTGTATAGAACATTTTTATATAATTTTAAGATTAAATTTGATAAAATTCAACCATTATTAAAAATTTATAAGTATTTAATGTCTAAAATAAAAAATAAATTAATTAGGAAAAAGTTGCCTAAATGAACTTCGTAATAATTATATTTTGTTTTGGGATTTATGGTTTTATTGTGCTGATTTTTTACTGGCTTTATGTTAAGTTATTTGAAAAAAAAGTTAACAAAATAAAAGAAGAAAAAGCAAAAATAGAACAAAAAAATTTTTATTTTAAAAATAGATTTTTTATCAAAAGATATCTAACAATTATATTTTATATTATATTGCTATTTGTTAATACTATATCAATATATGCAGTAGATATATCAAATTCAAAACCACCATATCTCCTAAAAAAGTTACTAAAAGATGTATATGATAGAAATATAAGCACATATGGTAGATACTATGGTAATACAACCCTAAATGGCATAAGATATGAGCACTATGATATAGAACACAACCAAACCCTAAAGAAAAAGTATGATGAGTATGTAGCTAAAAATGGAGATTATTGTAAAGAATTTTATGACGACCTATTTGCTTGGAAAAATATTGAAGTAATAGAGCCTATAGTTTATGATACGCTAGACTATAATGATAAAAGACTAAAAGATGCTATGGGGGATTGCTGGTATATTGATATGAGTACCACAATAAGACAAGAGCAACGAGGCAGAGGTTTTACTCTATATGAGTATAATGATAAGCTTTTATATATTATGACATACAAGCATTTTGACGACAATGTGTATGATTTGACTCTTTTTAATATGTCATATATATTAGACAAAGAAGAGTGTGCCAATATAAAAAACAGCAGCAATCTAACAACCAAGGGAGAGCTTAAGAGAAATTTAGAAAATTTTGGAAATATATTGTATGGCAACTATTATACACCAATAATATATAAGGATAGCTTTTACTTGTTGTCTGTTTATAAAAGCTATGATAATTTTTATAAATTAAATACTATATCTTTCCGTATTAATGAATATATTAATCACAGGTTACAATATCCAACCTGCAATATATATTATATTAAAAATCCAAATTTAACAAAGGAGTAAATTATGATTGCACGTTCAGTTGGCACAAGAGATGCTTATTTGAGAGAACTAAGAGAGTTTATTTCAGCTGGTGAAGGTTTTAGCCCTAATGTATATTTAGATACCCAAGGCATTCCAACAATAGGATATGGATACAATTTAAGAGCAAACCGTAATAATTATGTTGGCGACTTTGAAAGTGCTGGTATAGTTTTAACACAAGAGCAACAAAGTTTATTATCAACTATATTAAATACAAATACGCCTAATTTAGAGCAATATAATTCTAGCCCAATAAGTTTAAATATAACCGAAGAACAAGCTACTAGTCTTTATGATATTATAATAAGCAGATATGAGAATGATGTCCTTAGGCAACTAGATAGCGCAACTCAAATAAGATTAGCAGATACATATGAGTTAATAGCTCTTGTTAGTATGGTATATAATGGCGGAGCTGGTATGATAGGTCCTGGCATAAGAGCTGCTCTAAATAGTGGAGATAGAGTAGCTGCTTGGTATGAGATAAGATACGCAAGCAATAGAGAAAGAAATAATGGTGTACAAAACAGACGAGTTAGCGAGTCTGATTTATTTGGTCTGTATGATAACCAAAATAATATAAATATTAATGAAGCAAAACAAACAATAAGGTATCTTGAAAGTAGACGCGATACCATAACTAGCTATCTTAGTCAAATAAGAACTACAAACAACAGTAGGTTTACAGATAATGATTTAAATGAAAAGCTTACCCCTGCTATAAATTTATTAGTAAATGAGTTTACAAATGGAAAAATAAATGCAAATGATATAATTAATAATAATGGAAAAATACTTGTTGGGCAGGGTATTGGGGCAATGTCAGAGAGCTATGCAGATTATTCAGGAAATTTAAACGACACAATAATTGGCACCAACGCTAATGACTTAATTTTTGGTGGCAGGGGCTCTGATACTATAAACGCTGGCAATGGGGATGATGTTATATATTCTAGTTCAACCGCTATAGATGATGACAATTCATCAGATATCCTAAAAGGTGGAGATGGTCATGACACCTACTATGCAGGAGATAAAGATATTATAACAGATAGTGATGGAAAAGGAGAGGTTTATTTTAATAATACACAACTTATTGGAGGTATACTTGATAAAGATAAAAGCTCTAATTCTATAAAAGTCTATCTAAGCGAAGATAAAAATATAGAGTATCATCTAGATGAAAATAGCAAAGTCCTAAAAGTAATTGATAAAAATAACAATAATGCAGAACTTACTATAAATAACTTTAACAAAGAAGAAAAAAGCTTAAATATAAACCTAGCTGATAATCTTGGTAAAGAAGTAGCTATAGTAATAGATACAACTGGATCTATGTGGGATGATATAGATACAACTAAAGCATCGGCTAGAGCTATCGCTAAAAATATATTTAGAGAAAACAACTCTAAAGATTTAGAACAATCAAACACTTTTTCTAAAATTTCAATTGTAACTTTTAGTGATAACAACATAAGAACCATAGGAACTTATTACAACTATAACTCTTTTCAATCAGGCATTAATAGTGTAAATATTGAAAATGGAGGAACTGAGTATCATTGTGCTGCTATGATAGAGGGTATGAGTAACTTTACAAAAGATAATGG
>JALFKC010000053.1 GCA_022775765.1 Campylobacter sp.
AAATTCAAATAGTTTCCAAATTGTAGCTTTAATGTGATATAATTTTAAAAAATAAAAAGGTATAAATTTGACAACCATAGCACTCTTAACAACTAAAACAGTCTCAAAAACTAAGATACTTATAAAAAATCACAACAAACCATCTATTTTAAATAACCACAAAAAGCTAAATTCACTAAGTTTCATAAAGCGCACATAATTAACCATATGAAAATAAACAACCCCTTTAAATCCATCAAAGATGACTCTTATGAGTTTAGTCCTGGAATTATTGAGATAGAAGAGACCCCACTCAATCCACTAGGTAGAGCTATATTTTACATAGTTGTAGCTATTATTGTATTTGGACTATTATGGCTATTTTTGGCTAAGGTTGATATAGTAGTAAGCTCACAAGGCAAGTTTATCCCGAGTGGAAATATTAAAATCCTAAAACCCCTAGAAAATGGCATAATATCATCTATCCTAATCAAAGAAGGAGATAGGGTTAAAAAAGGAGATAATCTTATCATCATTGACCCAAGCGTATCAAAGGTGAATCTCTTAACTAAAGAAAAAAGCCTAGAAGCTCTAACTCATAGCATAAATAGATTAAAACTTCTAAGCTTTGAAGATAGTTTAGTTAAAGATTCAAATTTAAGTAGTAATGAAAAGAGTCTTTATATCAGTCAAAAAACTAGCTTTGATGAGACAATAAATCAGTATAACTATAAAATAGATGAACTCTCAAATCTAATCAAAGCAAACCAAGATGAGATTAAAAGATTAAAAGCTCTAAAAGAGCTCTCATCCAAAAGAGTAAAAGATCTATCTAAAGTAAAAAATATAATTGCCTACAAAGAGTATGAAGAGGCTCTAAGTAAAGAAAGCGAATACTCCTTACAATACCAAATCTCAATTAGTAATCTTCTAGCAAAAGAGGCAAACCTAAATGAGCTAAACAAAGAGCTATTTGCCTTTAGGGAAAACACCAAATCCAAATGGCTTGATGAGCTATTAACCAAATCAAAAGAAGCCAGCGAGATAAGCGCCCAGATTAATGCACTAAACTTTCAAACCAAACAGCAAATTATCACCTCTCCAGTTGATGGCTTTGTAGGAAAACTACTTATTAATACAGTTGGTTCATCAATTGCCCCTAGCGAAGAGCTTCTTAGTATAATCCCAAGTGATGATGAACTCATCATTAGTGCTACAGTCTTAAATAAAGATGTAGGATTTTTAAAGCTAGGTCAAAAAGTAGCCATAAAGGTTGATACCTTTAACTTCCAAAAGTATGGCAAGCTTGATGGAGAGCTAATCCATATCTCAAACGACTCACTAAAAGATGAGAAGTTAGGAGAGGTTTATGAGATAAAGGTTAAGCCGCTAACAACATCTTTAATGGTTGATGGAGAGATAAAACAGATTGAACCAGGAATGAGCGTTGTAGCTGAAGTAAAGGTTGGCAAGAGAAGGGTAATTGAGCTATTTATCTACCCAATCATCAAATACCTTGATGAAGGACTAAGTGTTAGATGAGTGTTTTAAGAGTGAATGAGAATTTAAAAGAACAGATTAAGATGAAAAACAAATTTTTAAACATAATCAATATTTTTAAAAGAGTGAATATTATATGATAAATATTTTTAAAAACGCAATTAGCAAATTTAACCTAGCAAAGGATGGTCACTATATAAAAAGAGTTTTTTCGAAAATAGCAAAGAGTATTTATTGTGTTAAAAACAAGTTTTCAAGCGTAGCTAATAAATTTACCATAATAAAAGAGCAAATATAAAATGCTAAATTATTTTAAAAATACCAAATTCACCCCAAATAAAGAAGTCGCTATTATGATAAACAAATTCTTAAATATAGCTATAAAAGGCTAAGATTAGATGAAAAAAACCTTTCTTATCCTAAGCCTAATTATAAATTTATCATATTGTGAGATTTACGATTACGAATACCTTTTATACAAGGCCAAAACTGATTCGCCAAGTCTGAACATTAAAAGAGTTGATATCTTTGACGCAAAAGAGGATGTAAATCTTAAAGAGGCAAACTTTTATCCAAGCCTAGCCCTTAGTGCAACTAGCCAATACCAAGATACATTTGATAAATACTACAACTCAATCTATGTAGGAAACCAAGGACTTCCAACCAACACCTCTTATCAAAACTCAGCTTCAATCATACTAAGATATGATATCTTTACATTTGGCAAAGATACTCTTGAACTAAAGGCTGCTAAAGAGAGTGTAATAAGTTCTAAGTTTGATAAGTGTAGCTACGAAGTAGAACTAAGCCTAGATATATTAAATGAATATGAAAAAGCTCTAAATATCAAAAATGAACTTGAAATTTATACAAAACTAAAAGAGGCCTACAATAAACTTCACTCATACTCAAAAGCTCTATTTAAAAGTGGGGAGATAGACGCTATTAAAGTTAATGACTATGAGTTAAGTCTATTAAATGCCACTTCAAAAATTAAAGAACTTAGTCTAGAGGCTAAAACCACTCTCTCAACCCTAACTATGCTTAGTGGAGTAAAGCTAAACTCGCTTAATGAGATAGCTAGTTTTAGCGATGAGATAGGAAAGTTTAGCTTTACTAACTTTGAAAACACTCACAAAGCTAAATTCATAGATTCTCAAATCAAAACTTCAAATTTAATGGCTGATTCACTAGAAAAAGCCTACTATCCCACAATTTCACTCTATGCTAGATATGACTTTTATGGAAATGATAGAGATAAATTGACTAAAGCCTACAAAGATATAGATAGACACGGCTATGAGGTTGGAATAACTTTTACTTGGGAGCTATTTGATGGCGGCAAAAGAAGAGCAAATCTAAACAAAGAGAGACTTAAAGCTAAAAGATTAGAGTATGAAAAGACAAAAGCAAAACTAGAGTATGAAAAACAAGTAAGTGATCTATTTGCATTTTTAGAAGAAAAAGATGACACCAAAAAGCTTTTAGCAAAAGCTACCAAAACAAGTAATCAAACCACTTCAAATATTAATGCCTTATATAAAAGTGGAGAGAGAAACAAGCTTGAAATACTAGAGAGCTTAGTTGTCTCTCTCCAAAGAGAGTTAGAGCTTAAAAACCATATCATAAAGTCTCAATCAAACAATAAACTAGCCACAATCTTATCATCTCAAAGTATGTGTGAAGAAGATAAGGTGGAGTGGTGGGAGTGAGATTGATTTAATTATATCTGTTTGTAGAATTTCTTATTTTACAGTTAGATTTTAAAAATTATTACATTTGCTTGTTTGCTTTTTATGCAAAATATACAACTTCTTTTTATATTAAATAATTCATTATATTCAAGCAAAATTGCAAGTAAGAATTTATATTGCTGTGTTTGCAACAAAAATACAAAAATTATCTGTTATGTTTCTTATATTTTGTATTTAAACTATATTTTTCTATCACTATTTGATAATCTAAATTTAGATTTATAATTATAAAATAGCAAAATGATTAGAACCATTAATACTATGCCATTTATATCTATCGTTTTACTCATAGTAATTAAGCTTATAAGTATTAATTTTTTTGATATGTTTTATATATTTATACGAAGTTTATGTGAGTCTGTTTTTAGCTTTAATATTGCAATTTTTACTATTGCTGAATAAACGCTAAAAATAGTGCAAATTTATGAAAAATATAGTTTATTTGATCGTTTTAACTAACTTAAATTTACCAATTTAACTATTTTCCAGCAAATTTTACCAATGCAGAGCCCCAAGTAAAGCCCCCACCAAATGCGTCAAGCAGCAAAAGTGAGCCAGTTTTTAGCCTGCCATCTTCATATGCAACATTCATTGCCATCGGTATAGAAGCTGAGCTAGTGTTGCCAAATTTATCAACTGTCACCACGCATTTTTCATCTGGCAGATTTAGCTTTGCTTGAACCGCTTTGATGATACGCAAATTTGCTTGATGAGGCACGAAAAGATCGATATCATCTGAGTTTATGCTGTTTTTGGCTGTTATATCAACCACATCTTTGCTTAGTGTATTTACCGCGATCTTAAATACTTCATTGCCTGCCATATGGATGAAGTTTAGCTTATCATCTAGCATTTTTTGGGACACTGGACAAGATGAACCACCACCTGGCGTGATAAGAAGCTCAGCCTTGCTTCCATCGCTTGAAGTGTGGGTATCAATGATGATATTATCATCCTTTGCTTCAGATATTATGGCTGCACCTGCCCCATCGCCAAAAAGCACGCAGGTTGATCTATCATTCCAATTTACGATTGAGCTAAGTTTTTCAGCCCCTATTATCAATACATTTTTTTTGATTTCGCTTTTTACAAGTGAGCTAGCAAGCTCTATAAGATAGATAAATCCAGTGCAAGCTGCACTTACATCAAATGCGGTGATATCTTTAAGACCTAATTTATAAGCTATTTTGCACGCAGTAGATGGCATACAAAGATGATCTGGCGATATGGTGGCACAAATTATTGCGTCAATATCAGATGGTGCTAAATTTGCCCTTTTTATGGCGATTTTGGCCGCTTTATAGCCAAGATCACTAGTAATCTCATCGGTAGCTATGTGGCGAGACTTGATACCTGTTCTTTTGGTAATCCACTCATCGCTTGTTTCAACCATCTTTTCAAGGTCAAAATTTGTAAGAATTTTTTGTGGTACATACGCACCAATCGATATCATCGCAGCTTGTTTCATCATCTCTCTTTAAATTTACTAAGTTCGCTTTCTATAACCGAGCTAATATTTGAGCTACTAAATGCTAAAGCTTGAAATATAGCGTTTTTAATCGCTTTTGGGGTGCTTTTGCCATGGCTTATAATCACGCAATTTTTAACCCCAAGCAGTGGGGCACCGCCGTATTCATCGTAATCTGTGCTTTTTTTGATAATTTTAAATACCTTATTCATAAGCATCGCACCAGCTATTGCAAGGGGGGATTTTTTGACCTCGTTTTTTATAAGAGTATGCACCGCACTTGCTACGCCTTCGCTTGTTTTAAGAAGTATATTACCGACAAAACCATCACAAATTATAACATCTACACTTCCATCAAAGACTTGATTTCCCTCGACATTTCCGGTGAAATTTTCAAGCCTTTTAAGCATATGAAACGCCTCTTTTGTCACTTCGTTGCCTTTAGAATCCTCTTCGCCATTTGATAAAAGCCCGATTTTTGGATTTTTGATATGCATTATCTCTTTTGCGTACGCTTCGCCCATTATGCCAAATTCAAATAGATGTTCTGGCTTACAATCCACATTTGCACCTACATCAAGAACCAAAGTTTTCCCAGGTTTTGAGTTTGGCATTAAAGTAGCGATAGGCGGACGAGATACATTTTTAAGTCGCCCAACTACAAGCGTAGCAAGGCTCATAGTAGCCCCGCTATGTCCTGCTGATACTACGCCTTGGCACTCACCTGATTTTACAAGTTCAACTGCCTTATAAATACTTGAGTTTTTTCTCTTAAGCACATTTGTAGCACTTTGTGACATATCAAAAACATCATCAGCGTGGATTATGGTTATGTTTTTGTTTGAACCACCAACTAATTGAGACTTTATCTCATTTTCATCACCCACTAAATAGGCGTGAAATTCTCTCTCTTTTAATGCTTCAAGCACACCTTTTACTATGGGTTCTGCACCAAAATCGCCACCCATAGCGTCTATCGCAACTTTTGTCATCTTTTAGTATTGCTTTGTTGTTGGATTGACACGGTGTGGTAATTTCCAGCTACCATCTTTGTCTTTTACTGGCATTGGAAGTGTTACTTTATAGTGTGTTCTTCTTTTTGCTGCACGAGTTTTGCTAACTCTTCTTTTTGGAACTGCCATTTTTCTCTCCTTTATAAATTTTCACATTTTTTGCAATAAAAATATCCGCTTTTATAAGCTTCAACTTCGCTTTGTAAAATCTCATCTATATCGACATAACCATCAAAAAATTCCATCAAATCAAGAATTTCGTGATTTTCATCTTTAAATATCCCATCGCTAATGAGTAAATTTACATCCAAATTTAACTCTAAGTTTATCTCATCACCGCATCTATCACAACTATATGGTGCAAAACCAACTATGCTACCTACACAGCTGTAAAGCGTTTTATCTTTTTGTGATAAATTCCCTTTAAAGGTTAAATTTGCCACTTTGCTTTCAAAAGGAAGCGATGACGCAGAGATTTTTTCAAAGCCAATTTGCAACATTTACTATAAAATTTCCTTTGTTGCAAAAAAGAAATTTATCTCAATTTTAGCATTTTCAAGGCTATCACTACCATGAACTGCGTTTGCATCTATGCTATCTGCAAAATCCGCTCTTATAGTGCCTTTTTCGGCTTTTTTGGGATCTGTTGCACCCATAAGTTCTCTATTTTTAGCGACTGCATTTTCACCCTCAAGCACCATAACCACTACTGGACCGCTTGTCATAAAATCAACTAATTCTGAATAAAATGGTCTTTCTTTATGAACTTCATAAAATTTACCCACTTCACATCTGCTAAGCTGAAGTTTTTTTGCTGCGGCAACTCTTAAGCCGTTGCTTTCAAATCTATCAATTATCTTGCCTATAACGCCTTTTTTAACCGCATCAGGTTTAATTATAGAAAGCGTTTGTTCCATGATTTCTCCTTGTTTTAATGTCAAAACTTTAAATTTTAATTAAGAGAGGCATTTTACTATAAAATAGTTGAAAAAAAGATAAATTCAGAAACTCATAGTCAAGTTTCTGAAAAAGCAAGTAAGATTTATGAAACTACAGGCGTAGAACCATCTCTTAAATCACTACCAATTTCGCTTCTGCTTGGTTGGCCACTAACTATATCACTCCAAACGATACAGCCATCAGTTGGACAGGCGTTAGCACAAGCTGGCTCGTCGTTATGACCTACGCACTCAACGCATTTGTCAGCATATACATAGTAAATATCCTCACCTGTTGGGTTATCGCTATCATCGACGATTGCTTCAACCGGACACTCATCTATGCAAGATCCGCAACTTATACATATATCTGTAATTTTTACAGCCATTGTTTCTCCTTTAAATATTATGAAACACAATTCTATCAAATTATTATAAATTTAAGTAGGAATTTCAATAAATTTCACTCTTTTTAAGAAAATTTACTAATTGATATCTATTATTAAGTTTTTATTCATCAACTAATACTACAATTCACTCGTTTTAAAAATTAAACAATTTAAGGAGAAAAAATGTTAGTTACAAAAAAAGCACCTGACTTTACTGCAACTGCAGTTTTAGGCGATAACAAAATAGTTGAGGATTTTAACCTTTATAAAAATTTAGGTCCAAAAGGCGCGGTAGTATTTTTCTATCCAAAAGATTTCACATTCGTTTGCCCTAGCGAAATTATCGCATTTGATCACAGATACCAAGATTTTAAAGATAGAGGCGTTGAGGTTATCGGCATTAGCACAGACAATGAGTTTTCACACCTTGCTTGGAAAAACACCCCAGTAAATAAAGGTGGTATTGGTCAAGTTAAATACCCACTAGTTGCAGATATAACAAAAGAAATCTCAAGAAACTTTGATGTGCTTTATGCAAATGCAGTTGCACTTCGTGGTTCATTTTTGCTTGATGCTGATGGCACAGTTCGCCATATGGTCTTAAATGATGACGCTCTTGGTAGAAATATCGATGAGATGATAAGAATGGTCGATACTATGCTTTTTACAAATGAAAATGGCGTAGTTTGCCCAGCTGGATGGCACAAAGGTGCTGAGGGAATGAAAGCAAACCCAGACGGCGTAGCTGAATATCTTGGCAAAAACGCAGATAAATTATAATCTTATTTTTGAATTTGCGGAGCTTAGGCTCCGCTTTGTATATCATTAATTTTAGCTTTTTAAAGTTTTACTAAATTAAATTTTGCATTTAAGCTACACTCAATTTTTCATCTACATATATTACAAGATTTTTGATAATTAATTTCTCAATGGCACTAATAAAATTTTGCATAAATTCAAAATCAATTTCGCCATTGTTTATGATTGGAAGTTTGATAGTATGATTTTTTATGTCATCTAATTTATATCCGCCTTGCTGTCCGTCATAAAAAGATGTAAATTTTTGAATATTGCAAATAAAAAAGTATGCAATTTTTTTTATTCCATTTTCTTATGTTTTCTTTTGGTGATAGTTTATTGATGTTTTGCGAACAATAATACGGCTCTGTTTGGAATTTTACATATTTATAGTTTCCAATGACTGTTGCTGTAATTGTAAAAAGCTTGTTTGGTTCAAAATTTCTTTTTTGAATTTTGCCTTGAATACCATTGTTTTCAAATGTTCTACCTACAAAATTTATACCTGTTTTTGTAAATTCTATAGCGTTGCTATCAAGAGATTTTGTTCCTAAAATTTCAAATAAATCTTGAAGTTTAAATTCGCCCCATTTTAGATTTAA
This sequence comes from Campylobacter sp., assembly GCA_022775765.1. Classification (GTDB taxonomy): domain Bacteria; phylum Campylobacterota; class Campylobacteria; order Campylobacterales; family Campylobacteraceae; genus Campylobacter_B. Next base: position 8,442 of record JALFKC010000053.1, read on the forward strand.
GCCACTTTTACTCTCTCTCTCTCTCGATTGCACCAAATTTTTCAATTGCTGAAATTTCATTCTTGTTTAACTTATAAAATCTTTTAAACCTGAAGCTATTAAATAATCTAATTCACTAATAAAATTTTCCATAAATTCAAAATCAATATTTTCTATTTTACTTCCTAAATTTTCATCTTTTATAGGAATGCGAAATTTTGTATCAAAAATACTTAAAACCGTAGAACCTAACCCCCAAGAACATTTTTCTAATGTTTTTTGAAAACAGCTTACGAAAAATTGCATTATTTTTTCATCAGTATTTGTAAATTTTGGTTTTAAAATTTTAACTTTATTGCCAGTAAAAAATTCATCTTTTTGATAAAAAACCGAAAAAGTATCTTGTGCAAATGATAAAACATTTTTCTCATTCAAAAATTTTTTACTCTCTTTTATATAGCCACGAACTCCATTATTTTGTGTAGTTCTTACTATATAACGGTAGGTATCTTGCATCTTATCGTTAAAAATATTTTCTATTTGGTTGGCGTGAAAAATTTTTTTACTAGACTTTATCTCAAACAAATCACCAATTCTAAATTCTCCCCACTTGACACTTTTAAGTTTTTCATCAAGTGGGGAAGCTATTTTCCCAAGCCATCTCCGCTTTTGATGATTTGCGAAATCTCCCACGTAAGATAATCTGAAATTGTCTTTTTAAAGTCATCTAAATTTGGCATGGTATCAACAGGTGTGCTTTGATTCCAATCGCATCCGCATTTTGAGCCGTTTCCATCGGCTGAATATGGTGGATTTAGCACAAATGCATCAGCTGGGAATTTCTCACTTATCCCATCAAAACCATAATTTCCATCAAAATCTGTGAGGGAATTTTTGTTTAAAACATTTGAACTTCCATCTCCCATCATTATCATATTTAAAATCGCAAGCATATAAATGTTTGATAAAACTTCGATGCCTAGGAGTTGCTTTGCTTTGATATGCACTTCTTTAATGACTAATTCATCGGGGGAACTTATGCTTTTTTTAGCATCGTTTAACATTTCATTCATCGCTGCTACCAAAAGCCCTGCTGATCCCGTTGCAAAATCCCACACAAATGAGTCTTTATTTGCCCTTGCAAGGCAGACTAGAAGTGTGGCGACATATGAAGACGTCAAAACGACGTCGTTTAGTTTATCTTGCGTGAAACCAAGCCACGAATACATTTCGTTAAAAAGCTTACCAGTAAAATCGGTGCTAAGACCGATTTTATAATAAATACCTAAATCATCGACGATTTTAGAAAATACTCGTTTTAGCTGGCTTTCACCATCTTTTGGTTTGTTAATATGTCCGTTAAAAGGGTGTTTGAAAGAGTCCTTATAATCATATCTTTCTTATCGTTTGGCAGATTTTTTTTCATTTAAAAATGCGGTTATTTTTCTGATGATAATGTCGCCATCTTTGTTTCCTACTTCGGTTGATGATTTTAGGGTATCTTTGTCAAGTGGAGCGACTCTGTTTGGCACTCCAAGCGTTGCAATAATGGATGCGGCGACGAGATAAACGTGGTCATTTTCACCTAAGCCTTTTTCATTTTGGTAAATGTCATTATTTAACTTTGTAAGGCTGATATCAATCTCTTTTTTGTGCTTTTCTCTTATATGATTTAGCTCTTCTTGGCTTAAATTTAACATTTTTACCTTTTGGATGAAAGCGTCAAAGTTTTCCTTTTTAAGAAATGAAAAGTCGCTAAATTCGCCAACTTCTTGTCCTAAACCTACATAATAAACACCAATTGAGTGCTTGATTTCACCAGAAATTTCATCCCTAAAGCCAGTCATTCCGATGGCAATTATTTCTGTGTAGCTTGTGTGATGAAGCAAGGCATTTGCGTAATGAACCGCACCATTTACGGCATAATCTTTGATATTTCTGTAATTTGGCTCATTTTTGGCGGTTCTGTTTTCAACCAATCATCACTATCAAGCTTGACAAGCTTATCTTTGTAGCCCTTGTATTCGATTAAAATAGGATATAATTTTGTATCTTTTGAGATTGACAAAAGCTTTACGTCAGGGTGGTTTCCACCCATTCCACCACTTTTTGAAGCGTATTCATTTAAGGCTTTATCTATCTCAGTATTTAAGCTTTCTTGCTCAAGTTTGTAATCGAGCCCATAAGATTTTAGCCAACCATTTGCAAAGTCTGCGATATTTGGTTCTACTGATTGAATTTTTGATTTTGCCATTATCTGCCTTTTTATAAGTTATAAAAAGGTTATTCTAACATAAAATAACAAAAAGTAAAGCCCAAATTTACTTTTAAATTTAGCTAACTGCCGATATAATATCACAAATTTATCATCAAAAGGACTAGCTTGACAAAGACATTGCAAGAAGATTTGAAGCTTTTTTATCTAGGGCTTAAAGAAGGTGAGCCATATCTATACAAAAGTAAGGATTTGACAACTCACGCGACGATAGTTGGTATGACAGGAAGTGGTAAAACTGGCCTTGGGATAACCCTGCTAGAAGAGGCTATGATAGATGGCATTCCAGCATTTGTAATCGATCCAAAGGGTGATATGACAAACTTAGCTCTAACATTCCCAGAGTTAAAAGATAGTGATTTTTTGCCATATATCGATGAAAATGACGCAAATTCAAAAGGAATTAGCAAAAATGAACTAGCTCAAAATGAAGCTAACACTTGGCAAAAAGGAGTTGAGAGTAGTTTTCAAAGCAAAGAACGCATAGAGCTTTTGAAAAACAGTGCTGAAGTGAGAATTTACACCCCAAAAAGTAGTGATGGATTAAGTGTGAGTCTGCTTAAAGATTTTGTGGCACCAAAAGGACTTGATGGTGAGGATTTAAACTCGTATGTGGAAGCTTTGAGTACGTCAATGCTATCTTTGGTGGGTGAAGAGAGTTCAAACTCAGCTCTTTTGTTTCAAAATATATTTTTACATAGTTTTCAAAATGGTAAAGATCTTACAATAGTGGATCTGATATACGCTATCAATACACCACCATTTGATAAGGTTGGGGTTTTTGATATAGAGACATTTTATCCAAGCGACAAAAGAATGGCCTTATCTATGAAGATCAACAATCTCTTTGCAAGCCCTAGTTTTTCACAGTGGTGCGTGGGTGATAGTCTTGATATCTCATCTATGCTTTTTAATGATAATGGCAAGGCAAGGTGCAACATCTTTACGATTTCGCACTTAAGTGATAGTGAAAGGATGTTTTTTGTCACACTACTTTTAAATGAAATAGTCCGTTGGATGCGAACAACCAGCGGAACAAGTAGTCTTAGAGCGTTAGTTTATATGGATGAAATTTTTGGATTTTTTCCGCCAAATGGCAATCCGCCTAGCAAAAAGCCTATGCTTACACTTCTTAAACAAGCTAGAGCACACGGCATTGGCGTGGTGCTTTCTATGCAAAACCCTGTAGATCTTGACTACAAAGGGCTTTCAAATATGGGGACTTGGTTCATAGGACGCCTTCAAACAGACCAAGACAAAGAGCGAATCATCAGCGGAATCACAGGCGTAAGTGGTAGCGAATATGAAAAAAATGAGCTTTTAAAGATGATAAGCTCGCTTAAAAAAAGAGAGTTTTTAGTTAAAAACACAAACGCTGATGGCCTTGATGTGATATCAACTCGCTTTGCACTAAGCTATCTAAAAGGGCCACTAAATAGGGATCAAATCTCAAATCTTATGAGAGATAAAAAATCCACCCAAAACACCGCAAATCCTATAAGTGAGGCCTCTTCAAAGCCAATAATTAGCAAAGATATAGATGAGGTTTATAGCTATGGGGCATTGCAAACTTTGTCACCATATCTTTTTGGCACTGCAAAAGTTCGCTATACAAATAAAGATTTTGATATCACGCAAGATATCAGCCTTTGTCTTGCGGTAGAAGACGCTGATTTCATAAACTGGGATGAGGCTAGCATTAATCCAAATATCTCTTTTGGAATGCAAAGTGATAAAGATAGCAAATACGCAAATCTACCAAGTTTTATTGCTTCAGCTAAAAATCTCAATGAATACAAAAAAACTCTAAAAGACTATATCTATAGAAATGTCAAGCTTGAGCTATACAGTGCGTTTGGGATGAACTCTATGCCTGGAGAGAAAAAAGATGATTTTGTAATTAGATTACATGATAAAGTAAATGAGCTTTTGGAGATAGAAACTGAGAAATTTGAGAGTAAATTTAATAGCGAAAAAGCAAAACTTGAAGACAAAATCGCTAAGGCTCAGGTGCGTTTAGAAAAAGAGCAAAGCGAGAGTAAATCCAAGCTAATAGACGCAGCAATTAGCATAGGCGGGAGCATTTTTGGGGCGATTTTGGGCTCTAAAAAGCTAAGTCAAACCACAATCGCCAAAGCTGCAACTGGAGCAAAAAGTGCTGGCAGGGCACTAAACCAAAGAAAAGATGTCGAACTAGCCAAAGATAGCCTAGACAAACTCACCCTTGATATGCAAAATTTACTTAGTGAATATGATGAGAAGCTAAAAGAGCTAAAAATTAAGTATAATACTTCAAATTTAGAGCTTAAAATCACTGAAGTTGCAGCCAAAAAAAGTGATATTTATGATGAAAAAGTTGTGCTTTTATGGAAAAGTTAGCTAAATTTTAGTAAATTTACAGCTTTAAATTTAAGGAAAAATATGGAAAATGAGATTTTACTTGTCAAATTTTTTAAAATTATAGTTGGTATTTTGACTAACCCAAATAGCCTTGCTTGCATAATTGCCTATCTAGTGGGTGCAATCCCTTTTGGACTTTTAATTGCCAAAAAATTTGCCCATTTAGACATAAAAAGTGAAGGAAGTAAAAGCATTGGTGCGACAAATGTGCTTAGGGTTTTAAAGGCCCACAACTCAAATTTAGCCAAAAAACTAGCCATAGCTACGATAATTTGCGATGTTTTAAAGGGTGTGGTGCCGATATTGATTGCTAGATATATACTTGAATTATCACTAAATACTCAGCTAAGTATGGCGGTTTTTGCGGTGCTTGGGCACTGCTTTAGCCCATATTTGAAATTCGAGGGTGGCAAAGGCGTCGCAACTGGGGCTGGCGTGCTTGGGCTATTTTTGCCATTAGAGTTAGGGTGTGCACTTATTGTGTGGTTTGTTGTGGCGAAAGTTTTTAAAATTTCAAGTGTAGCTTCACTTTTTGGGCTTTTAACTCTTGTTTTGATAGTGTTAATTTTTAGAAGTGATGAGTTATATCTTAGAGCACCGGTTTTAGGAATTGCATTTATGATATTTTATAAACATATTCCAAATATAAAAAGACTTATTTTTAAGCAAGAGGGCAAAGTGATATGATAACTGTTTTTGTAAGAGATTTAAGTTTTGAAGCGATAATTGGGATTTTTGATTTTGAGAGAGATAATCCCCAAAAAATCGTCGTTGATGCGAGTTTTGTAGCAGATGAATTTGTAGATTATGCTGAAGTTTGCAAAGAGATAATTAGTCTTTTTAAAAGTGAGAGATTTTATAAGGTTGAGGACGCTTTAGAGTTTTTTGCAAATTTTTATAAGGAAAAATTTCAAAATTTGAGAAAATTTACTATGTCTGTAACCAAAACTGAAATCATTGAAAATACGCGTGTTGGTGCGAGTATAGAGATAAATTATTAAAAATTTTTTAAATATGTTTGAATTTATCCTTAATTTATGTTACAATCCCAAAAGAATTTTGTTTTAAGGAAAAAGTAATGAGAATTTTGATAGTTGAAGATGAGGTTACTCTAAACAGAACTATGGCAGAGGGTTTTATGGAGTTTGGTTATCAAACTGATACTTCAGAGAGCTACAAAGATGCTGAATATTATATCGGCATAAGAAATTATGATTTAATTTTAACTGATTGGATGTTGCCAGATGGTAGTGGACTTGACCTTATCACTGTAGTCAAAGATAAACTTCCACGAACTGCAGTCGTAGTTATTTCAGCAAAAGACGACAAAGAAAGCGAGATTAAAGCTTTTAGAGCTGGGGCTGATGATTATATAAGAAAACCATTTGATTTTGAAGTGCTTCTAGCTAGAGTTGAGGCTAGACTTAGATTTGGTGGAACAAATATCATCAAAATCGATGATCTTGTAATCGACCCAGACGAAGAAAAAATCATCTATCGTGGTCAAGAAGTTGAACTAAAGGGTAAGCCATTTGAGGTTTTAACTCATCTTGCAAGACACAGCGATCAAATTGTTAGCAAAGAGCAACTCCTTGATGCAATTTGGGAAGAGCCTGAGCTTGTAACACCAAATGTAATTGAAGTAGCTATAAACCAAATACGCCAAAAAATGGATAAACCACTTGGTATATCTACAATCGAAACTGTTAGAAGGCGTGGATATAGGTTTTGCTTTCCCAAAAAAGCTTAAGGGCTAAGTTTATATTTCAGTTAGCATTCGCTTCGGCGATGCTAATTTTTACTTTTTCGGTGCTACTGTATCACTATATACGCATAACTGTATATGAAAACTCGGCTCAAATTTTAACCAAAGAGGCGTCAATTTTATCAAATCAATATGATATTAGTGGTGCTATAATTTTAAAAAACGCAAATTTAACGCTTGATATCAAACCAAATTTAGATAGTGCTACTCGTTCTAAATACATTAAAAGTGTGGATGGTGATAGAACATTTTTGACGCTTGATTTGCCACTTAAAGGTGACAAGCAAATTTTATCACTCACGGCGGATACGACAATATATTCGCAGATTATAGATCAAATTTTAACTGTTATCATCATTGTAAATATCACTATGATATTTTTGATTTTATTTTATGCTATGCTTCTTTCTAGGACGCTTCTTATGCCTATTAAAGCTATTAGTAATAAAATTTTGGATCTCAATGAGAAGGTGCTAGAGCATATCGATGAGAGCAAAATTCCTGCTGAGTTTAAACCATTAAGTGTTAGTATAAACAGGCTAATTGATAGAGTTCAAACTTTTGTGGGATATCAAAAAGAGCTTTTTGTTGGTGCAGCCCACGAACTAAAAACCCCGCTGGCTGTGATGAAGACCAAAAATGAAGTTACGCTTTTAAAACCTAGAGAGCAAAATAGATACATTGAGGCACTCAAAAATAGTATTGAATCGATTGATACGATGAATAAAACAATAAGCTCTATCCTTGAGATCGGCAGACAAGAAAGTGCACAATTTGAAAATCCAATTCAAAAAGAGATGATCTCTTATATCACTAAACTTGCTGAAAATTTTCAAATCTTAGCCAAAAATTCAGGTAAAAATGTCGCACTATATCTAAGTCCTACAGAGTTTTATATGCGAATTCAGCCTACGCTCTTTTTGCATATTATCCAAAATTTCGTCCAAAATGCTATCAAATTTACACCAGATAATGGCACCGTTGTGATAAGATCTAAACTGCTTTATGATAAATTTATCATTGAAGTTATAGATGATGGACCAGGAATTGATGAGAGTTTGGATCTTTTTGCTCCGTTTAAAAGATATGGTAAAAAAGGCGGAACTGGACTTGGGCTGTTTTTGGCAAAAAGTGCAGCCCAGGCGATGAATGCTGATATAAGTATCAAAAATAGAAGTGACAAACAAGGATGCATTGCAGTAATATCGCTTCCTATAAGTAAAAAAGAGAGAGACAAAAATGTCAAAAAAAGTAGCAGTTATTGACCTTGGTTCAAACTCGGTTAGAATGGTCGTGTTTGAACGCACTAGCAGGCTTGGATTTTATACACTTGATGAATTTAAGATCAAACTAAGACTCGGCGAAGGTGCGTATGAAAATGGCGGAGTTTTGCAAGACGATGCGATAAATAAGGGTTTTGAAGCTTTTAGTGAGTTTAAAAAACTAATTGATAGATATAAGATCAAAAAAGTGATGGCAGTTGGAACTTCAGCCCTTAGAGACGCCCCTAATAAAAGGAATTTCATTAGCCTAATTTCAAAAAATTTAGGTATAAATATTCGCGTGATAGACGGCAAGAGTGAAGCGAGATATGGGGCGATTGCAGCACTAAATTTGCTACCAAATTTAAGCGATGGCGTAACTATTGATATAGGTGGAGGCTCAACTGAACTAGCAAGGATAAGTGGTGGCAAAATTACTGATACTATCTCTTTGAATTTAGGGACAGTGCGGTTAAAAGAGCTATTTTATGACAAAGATAGTCTAGGCGGAATGGATAAATTTATGAGTGAGATTTTATCACAAATTCCATCAAGCTTTAAAAACGACAACTTAATTGCAATTGGTGGGAGCTTAAGGGCGATATCAAGTATAATAATGGACGCAAAAAAGCACCCTATCAAAATCATTCACGCATTTTCATACAATTATAAAAAATACAAAAATCTCATCACTTCCATTGCAAACTCAAATATAAACGAGCTTTATAAATTTGGCGTGAAAAAAGACCGCTTAGATACGATACGAGAGGGAGCTTTTATATTCAAAGAGGTGGCAAATTTGCTAGGGGCAAAGAACGTTTTTACAAGTGGAGTTGGTGTTAGAGAGGGGGTGTTTTTGACTAGCATTATGCCTAGAAATCCTCGCTTCCCACTAAATTTCAACCCAAGCCTAAAAAGCTTGCAAGATAGATTTAACGCCACGCCAAGCCCGCTTGCGACTAAATTTGCAAGGGAGCTTTTTGAGGTTTTAAGCCCACTTCACGGGGTTGATAACTCTCATTTGCCATCTCTTATAATTGCTTCAAAACTCTATGGAATAGGCTCAAAAATTGGTTACTACGCAAGACACAATCACAGTTCATATATCGTGCTAAATGCCCTAAATTACGGCCTTATGCACTCTCAAAAAGCTTTGATTGCAATGATAATTGAGATGCACGGCAAAAAAAACATCAGCGATGAGAGATATGAGATATTCAAAGAGCTACTTCCTGATAAAAACAGCATTTGCTGGTTAAGTTATATCCTTGAGGTTGCCATTACGCTTGATAGAAGTGGTGATAGAAGTGTGAGATTTGCCTATGAAAATGACACTTTGCACATCTTTGGTATAAAAGAGCACTATTTTATCAAAGAATCACTCAAAAAAATCAGCACGCCACAAACTTTCATCATCACTTTTAAGTAGAGTTTTATGGAGCAAGACAAATTTAATCACTTTTCAGATTTGATAGATAATGATGAGTTGATTAAATTTGTCATCAAACAAAAAGCCCTTGAGTGTGATTTAAACTTAATAGAAGCTCTATATAATGATGAAAAAACTAGAGCTAAATTTTTTGTAAATTTAGGTGAAACTACGGTTTTTGACTATAAAAAATTTGTAGATTTTGTGGATAGTGAGAGTTTTTCACAAAATTTTCAAGCAAAACTTAAATCAAATTATTTTAAAGTTTTGGATGAAAATACTCAGAGTTCAAGTAAGGATAGTGCGGAGTATTTTGATGAAACTAATCAAAATGCTAGAAAAAATAGCCCTTTGATAAGAAAGGTTTTGATAAATTTTAAGAAATTTGGCAATGAGAACAGAACAGAACAGAACAGAACAGAACAGAACAGAACAGAACAGAACAGAACAG
>JALFKC010000064.1 GCA_022775765.1 Campylobacter sp.
TTAAAATGAGCAGTTAAAACTTAAGTTAAATTAAAAGTTCGCAAACCTAAATTCAAAAAGGTCAAATTCATAGATTTGCGAAGTTTTTTCATCTTAAATTTATCAAAGTCCCAAATTTAGCCACCAAAAAGTTCGCAAATCAATTAGCAAAGATATTGATAAAATCACTCAAATTTTTTAAAAATCTCATCTATCTGGCTCTCTTTGAAAATCTTTTGCAACTCTGCCTTTCTTCTAAATGTTCTAACTCTCTTTTTGCTAGCATCTTTTGCTAAGTTTTTGATGTGACTTGCGATTTTGCTGCGCTTTTCATCGCTTATATCAATCTTACTTTTATCTAGCTTTTTTAAAAGCCTAGTTATCTCATCTAAGTTAGAAAGCTTTATGATATCCATGGCATTTGCACTCTCATTAGGCTCTTCTTTACTCTCTAAGCTTAGCCTTTCAAGCTCTTTTTTTGCCTCATCTACAGAGTCGTGATCTGGATAGGTTTTGATGTGCTTTTCTATCATCTCTTTGTAGTATCTGTTTTGCCTGCTTTCACTAACATAAGCCCAATTATCCCAAGCTTTTTTATCCTCTTCTTGCTCTGCTTTTTGTTTGATTTGTCTGTTTATCTGCTCTAGTTTTTCTTTTGCCTCTTTAGTAAAGTCGCTGTCTGGATAGTTTTGGATGAAGCTTTTCAAAATGTTGATATCTTGTGTATTTTGGATAGATTGCCATTTTTTAAGAATTTCTAAATTTTCAAGCTCCTCTTTGGAAAGTGAGAGCTTAAAGCAACTATCATCAAAATCAACCAATGAGCTATAAGGTTTTAGAGACTTTCCTTCTGTTTTTGCAGTTGCAAAACCCTTAAGCTTCATATACTCTAAAGTAAAATCGCCCTTGCTCTCTTGCTCCATAGCCATAGCCAAAAGCTCTCTTAAAGAGCTGTTTTGTTTCAAATCGCCCCAATAAGGAATTTGTTTTAATATCTCCTTTTCAAAAGCGACTAAATACTCCCTTATCTCATCTTGCGATAGGTTTGTTATCTCGATGGTGCATTTTCCATAGCCATATGGCTTTGCAAAGCCTAGGTTGTGAAAGGTGTTTTTGGTATTGTGAAAAGTTATGGCTGAGATGAGCGCTCCGATTTCTGCCTTTTTTAGGTTGTGAAATTTAACTTTGCCGCTAAATTTAGTCCCTTTGTCAAGTGGTGAGAAAAATGACTTAACATTTTCTGAGTTTTGCAACTCTTTTTCTTCCTTTGTAGTAGAAACTTCACTACCTTTATGAACTGGATATCTTTTTCTACCTGCAATCTCAAATCTATCATCCATATAACTCTTTAGTTTGACTCCGTCGGATTGTTTGATGTAGTTTGGATAGTAAGAGGCTCTTGGCGTTCCTAAAATCTCACCTCTTAAATCAAGCTCTTTTGGACTACCTAAAGCAAGAAAGTGGCTAAAATAGACTCTTCCTTTAAGTGCCTCTTTTGTATCTTTGTCGGTATATCCAAATATGGCTTGAGTTAGGTCTAGTGAGTTTTTTGTGTTTTGAAGGATACCTGCCGAAATGCTGTGTTTATAAATGATTTTATACATATATGCAAGTCCAAAATGAAGAAGCTCGCCCTTATCATCTAACTGAAAAAATACCGGCACTTTTCCATCATTTTTTAGTTTTGCTTTCCAATAGGCCCAGTCGATTGACTCTTTTGGCTCTGTTTTTCTATCGTCAAAGTAGGCAAACTTGAAGTCTTCCATCATCTTTTGTGAAACTAAAATCTCTTGTTTTATCTCATTGAAGAAGATAAACTCATAGATCTTTCCAGATGAATCTTTTGGATTTGGAGCTTCTTTTCTAGCACTTGATTGACCTGTAAATACGATAGTTCCAGCTTTTCCACTGTTGTCTTGTATATAGACATCTCTTAAATTGCTCTTTTTTAAATAGCTAAATTTATTTTCTAAATCTTTGCCTTTTAAAAGAGAGTATTTATATTTGGCGACTTTTTTCTCTTTGTCTTTATCATCGAATTCGCCATCTCTAAATATCTTAGAAAACTCTATATTGTAAATTTTATCAATCTCTTTTTGGCTAATCCTACCTGGAATACCACAATCTTGTATAAAAAAATCATCATCTTTTTTATATAGCCAGCCGCAATATGTAGGCTCTCTCATCTGCTTCATATAAAAATTTTTTGCATCAGAAAAGTCTCTAACAGCGTAAGTGCTATCATCAAAATCTCTTAGTTTAGAAAAGCTAATAATCTCTAAAACGCTTCTTATAGTACCTTTTATGCTTGTAGCAGGGATAAAAAATTTGCCGTCAATGTTGCAAAACCTCGTCTCTTTTTCTTCTCTATCTTTTTTACTATTGGCAATAAAAATTGGAGAATGCGCAGTTATGCTTAGCTCTAACTCTCCACTCTCTCCATCTTTAAATGGAATATCATGGCTAATCTCCTTTGCCCAAGATGGATAAAACACTTTTTCGTTTAGTGGGGCAAAATTATAAGGTGCTTTTATCATCTCTTAACTCCTTTTTATCTCTTTGGTAAAACCGACAAAAACAACTCTGTCTAATATAGGCGTTTTAAACTCATCTAAGATATTGCCCTGCATATCTTTGGCAAATCCACCTTCAAATTTGTAAATTTGAGCCATTTTGATGTAGAGCGATGAGTCTGGTTTTATGTTGCTTGCATAAATTTCAATATCATCATCTAAAACACCGTCTAAATTCGTCTGGCAAACTAGCCATTTTCCATCAAGCATTTTTATAGAAACACCTGTTTTGGTAGCCTCGTTGTAAAAATACGCTTCGCTTATAAAGCCACTTTCATCACTTATCTTTAGAGATCTGCCTATGAAAAGATCTTTGCTGATGTCGAATTTTCTATTGGAAAACTGCACAAAGCCATCGTAGTTTTGTAAATTTGAGTTTATATACTCTATCACCTCTTTTTTACTCTTTAGTATCATGCACAAATCCTTTTTGTGTTATATCTTCGCCATTTTTAAAAACTTTGCCGCTAAAAAATCCATGTCCTTTTGTAGTCGCCCCACCAAGTGGAAGCATCCCGTTGCAGATATCATTTAGCGCATTTTCAAAGGCCTTTTGCTCTTTGCTGTCTATATCATCATAAACTAAGATATCTAAGTTTATGCTCTTGTTATAGATTGAGGTTTTTTCTTGAAACAAAGATCCATCTTTAGCGCCACCTCTAAATCTATCAATAGCAACATGTTCAAAAACTCTCTCATCATCTACTTCAATAAAGAGATCACTCATTAAAATTCTGCCCTTTTTACCATCTAGAAAGTCTTTGTTACCCTTTTGTGTGCCAAATATAGATATAAGATTGTTATGCGTGTCGCTATCGCCAATAAATTTAGAATCAAGTAAATTTAGATGATAGATACTTCTATGCAAAATCACACCTTTTATGCTACTTGCAGGAAGTAGTGTCAAGCTCTCTTTTATCGCTCCTTTGCTGCCATCATAACAAACAATATGCTCTTTTACAGGCGTCATATCAGCTTGCGAGTCGCCAAAGCCACTTCCAAACATAAAAAAGTCATCTGGCTTTAGCTTGAGAGTATATCTATTTAGTTTTTTTGTATCGCTTCCCAAAACAGATAGTTTTGAAATTTGGAGCTCATTTAAGCTGTTTTTTAAAGAGCGATTTAGAGATGATGAAGTGCTTCTATACTCATCTGAGTTGATATCAAACTCCTGCCAAGATGAAAACTCGTCCAAAACTCGCACCGCTCCAAAACCTTTTGTAGCTCCACCACCTAGCCTAAAAGTCTCGCTTCGTAAGATAAATATAATATCCCTAAGCTCATCTTTAAGCTCTTTTGTGTCTTCAAAAATCTCTATTCTAAATTTAAACCTTGTTCCTTTGAAAACTATCTCTTCATCAAATTTGCCACTATCTTCAACTACGCCTTTATCGTTTATGCGGTTGTGATCTCTTACTGGAAGTTCCCTAAAATAGTTTAAAAACTCGCTTTTATTTTCCAAGAGTAGCTCTTCGCAGACTTGCATATTTTCATCACAAAGCAAGGCATTTGAGATGACAATTCTTGAACCTTTTGCATCCTTTTCACTTTTTTCTTTTTGCTCCTCTATATCATCGCCAAAGAGAGAATACATCGCCTCATTTTTGATAAATTTAGAGCGGATTGCGCCCGATATGGAGCTACCCAAAATCATAGGCAAGCCATTCCAATCCCTTTGGACTGGGCTATCAAGTAGAAAGTCTATATCGCTACTTCCTACATTTAGCGGTGTAGTCATTTCGATAATTATATTTGATATGATGCTTTTTTGACTCATTTGCTATCCTTTCTACATCTTGCAGACAGAAGTCTTACAAACATTTTTTTATTGGACAGAGATTTGATCTCTTTTATAAGTCCTTCGCCACAATTTTCCCATTGCTTTTTAGATACGCTTTTTTTGGTAAATTCTTCAATATTTTTAAGTAGCTCATCATCATTTTTTGATCTGATTGCAAAGTTGTTTATAACACCCCATTGAGAATTTGTAGGCGTTCTAACCTTGCTTTTAAATGCTTCAACCTTATCTACTAACTCTAAAAACTGAGTATCTTCTCTCTCTTTTTGAGATAGAAATTTTATAAGATTTGTCTGTGGTTCTTTTGTCTCTTTTGACTGCTCTTTTTTAAATTTCACTAAATTTTCATTGTTTTTATTTATATTAAAGTTTTCATTTGAGCTATCTACATTTAGAAATTTAGGATTTACCAAAATAGCACCAAAGCCCTCATTTTGAAAACTACCGATATACTTAGGAATTTTCTCATCTTTATCTAAATTTCTAATAGTTATAACGCTTCCTTTTTTTATAAAATATCTCATCATCTCGCAAGAGATTTTTTTTGCGTTATAGGGGATATAGTTTCCAACCTTTATGTGAGAATTTTTAAAGTCTATCTGCCCGCTTTTTAGCCCCAAATCAGAAGTACTTCTTAGCAAGGTAGGATTGCCAAACTCATCAAAAAGTGCTATTCTAGACTTTGCGTAGATATAAGTTAGGTTATCATTTGGTTTAAAGCTATCTATTTCGTCGTTTAAATTTGACTTTTCTATAAGAACTCTACCATATTGCGCTGTTTTGGACTTGCCAAGAAGTCGGTAACCCAGTAAAAACTTCTCTATTTGATCTAGTGTTTCATCGTCGCCGCACTCTATACTAAATAAAAATTTAAGTCCCTTTTCAAAAGAGGTGTAGCCAAACATAGCTTCATCTTTGCTTCTTCTATTTTTTTCATCGTGAGCTGACTTTTGCGAGTAGTTGTAGTTAAAACTGTGTGAAAAATAGTCCTCATTTATGTAGCCCTCTCTAAGCTGTTTTAGCTGCTTTTGGCTATCGATGAAATCTTGCTCATCTTCATCGCTTAAAAATAACCTGTTATAATACCCCTCTCCAACCTTTAAGTTGCAAAAACAAAGCGGGATTTTATAGCCTGACTTTAGTGCTATTTTGCCATCTACTAAACTCTCTATTAGGATATCTCCATCGCCAAATTTAACTTCGCCTGAGTGAAAAACATAAAATGGATTTTTAAATTTATCATAGTTTCTAGCTACCATTCCCAAAAATGCATTGCCTGGTATAAAGTCCAAATTTGGACTATCTCCCTCAGTGTTTGTGCTCGCTTTTAGTATAATATCGCTTTTAAACTCGCATGTATAGTATCTTTTCATCTCTCATCTCCAACTATTAAAAACTCACATCTTCCAAGACCGCGATTTCTATTTAAGCCCATCTGCTTTATGCTTTGAAGAGATTTGATGACAAGCTCCTTTTCATCTGTCTTTATAAAGCCACTTAAAGTTAGTGGTATAACAACTTCAAGCTGTCTTAAACTCTGATCTTTAGCGATGCCATTTTCATCTATCCTAGTTTGTGAGATTTTGGCAAAAAGATATTTTCTTAAAGAGTGATTTTTCTTAAGATATGCGACCTCATCTTCGCTAAGTGTGGCGTTTGAAAAGTATGAGTTTGCTTCAAAATCTGCCTTAGCCCCAAAAATATGCTTAATCTTCTCTTCATTTGGCTCTATCGCTCTGAAATACTGCCTTACTAGCCCTTTTATCGTCTTTCCAGGAACATATGGAAGTCCAAATTTATCCTTAACAACAATGCTATCATACATAGAACCTGCACTATCACCACTGCCCAAATGCCAATAATCTAAAAATTTAATACAATACTTTATCACTGCTCATCCTTTTTAATATCAGTAATAGAAAAGTAGGAGATAATGTCATAAAATGGCGTGTAGCATGATAATTTTTCATCTTTTATCCTAGCTACAAAAGGATTTGTAAAGCTAAATTTATCACCAAATTGAAATTTATCTTCAAACTCTTTTGTTGTAAAATCATCGCTACCGCTATTTTTAGAGGCAATCATCTCAGAAATTCTTTTAAGTCTTGTTTTTGAGTTGGTGTAGTTATCTGCCAAAATATCTAAATAATCCCTTAGTCTAGATTTTGGTGAGTTGTTTTTCATAAATAGCTTGACGAGCTTCAAAAATCTATCAACTGTTATAAATGAACTATCCTTAACATCCTCTTCATTGATAAAATATGGTCCAAAATTTAGCCCAATATCTACATTGTTATACTCTTTAATAGACTCTTTTTTTGTCTCTTTGCCGATAAAAACTTCGCCAATACCCAGCTTTTTGATGATATTTCTAAAGGTTAGCTCTGTAGCGATGAGATTTTTGTAGTTTGAGACACTAGAACTTTGGATATTGTGAAACATAATGCTTGAAGGCGGCAACTTGTCGTTCATCGTTCTGCTTTGTTCTTTTGCATAAGAACAAAGACTCTCAGCCAAATTTATAGCATAGTGAAATGGGAATTTATGGTTGCAAAATGCTATTCCGGCACACATTGTAAGCTTGCTATCTTCTGCGTTTTTAAAGGAAAGTTTTTGAGCGCTTAGTCTTTCAAATGCCTTTATAAAATTGCTAGTAAGCTCTAGTGCTATATCGGCACTACATATGATAGCCAAGTCATCGCCACCTAATATGACTTTTCTGATGTTTTTATATCTTTTCTTATCTTTAAAGGGTTTTATCGCCTCTTCAAAGGCATCTTGCGTAATCTCTTCTAATTTTTCTGAGAAGTTTTTATAGACATCTTTTACCTCTTTGTCTGTTTTTGTCTCTTTTAAGAGATTGGCTATCTTGATACCAAGAGAGTTGCCATCCGCGTGGATAATGGCGGTTTTGTTTTTGGAGTTTTTAGGTATTGTCTTTATCTCTAGTCCTGCAATATCATCATATTTTTTTATGTTGTCATTGTAGTAGTTGTTTTTTTGAAGTGTTAGTAGGTCTGCATCATCACCAGCTACCATCGGTCTGCCACTTTTTGGCGCCATTTTGATGAGAAAATTTGAAAAATCAAATGGCAAATGCGCTCTGTTTCTTTCAGCATTTAGTTCTCTTTCTAGCTTTTTAAATGCCTCTTTAAGCTCTCCATCTTCAAATTTAACTATACTTTGGCAAATTTCTACTCCACAAGCCTTTTTGCCAAATTCTCTCCTTAAGGTTAGTACCAACTTTAAAAGTTTGTCTTTTTCATCTTCTTCAAATACAAGCTTTATATTGCCAGCTGCATTTATGATGATATTTTTGTTGTACTCCTCTTTATCAACCTCAAAGCTCTTTACAAGTCCGCTTCCACCTATGATTGATTTAAGCTCATTAGTAGAAAAGATCAAGTTTTGAATGTCTTTTACACTAAGTCCATATAGATATTTACTCATATTTGCTCCTATTTGTTGTATATCTCTATCTTGCCAAGTCCAAACGAACACTGCTTGCCAACGCCCAAAATCTCACCTAAAGACAAAATCTTAAAACTCATCTCATCAACTTCATCAAGCAACATCTCCCCCAACAATTCCGCCAAATTTCATCTTTGTTTTTTCTCTGTTGCTCCATCTATGATATCTAAAAAGTATAAATTTTTGGATAAAACTCTATAAGATGGGTTAAAAGCTAGTGGTTGCAATGCTTGGTGCTGCATGAAGGTGGCTTTTTTGTAGATGGATGAGATGATATCAACAACATCGATATCATCATCTCTTACAAAGCAATTTTGTTTCTTTATACGAAAGTTATCAGAGTTAAAAGTAGTTTTTGGCTATAAATTTTAGGTTGAAATATGCAAATTTCATCACAAGATATCTCAAAACTTTTATGTTTTTTCCTATCAACTCCAAGCCCAACATTGATAAAAAGAGTCTTTAGGGCTGATATTATCTCATCTTGATGGTTGCAAAGCTCTTCAAAAAGATAGAGACTAAACTCATAGCTTTGCATACCCAAACGAAAGTCAAATCTATATAAATTTGTAAAATTGTTAGTTGCGTAGAGCTTTTCAAAAAGAGTGGCATTAACGGCTTTTAGTACATATCCAAAACCGCCTCTAAGCTCACTACCCATAAAGTATGGCGGTATATCTTCTGTGCTGATTTTGACTGAGATTTTTAAGTATTTTATCACGCTCTTACCTTGAGATTTTGATATTTTACTACATTTTGTTACATGATTATACATTTTTATTAAGTTTAAAGTCAAACTCTCTGATAAGTGAGTTTATACTTTTTTCTGTTGTAGAGCTTTTTTGACTGGACGCGCTTGGTAGCAAGAGTTATCTCCCCTTTTTGAGCCAACAAAACATTAAAATCTCTTTTTTTCATCTCAAACCTTTCTAAATTTCAATCCGAATCAACTTTTGCAAGTTAAATTTGATCTAAATTATAGAGTTTTTTGATGACAAAAAGTGTCCTTTTGCAATTTTATTTAAATTTATAATTTTCAATCCCCTTAAGTCGGGTCAATGTCTTTCAATAGCCTAAACTCTTACCAACTCCATCATAAAGACAGTTAAAATTATACTAAATTTAACTGTCTAAATCCTTATATTATCTAAATTTCAAGCAAAAAGTTCGCAAACCTAGCTAAATTTAAAAAGAGCAACTTAGGAATTTAAGCTATCAATTTAATAAAACAGCCTAAATTTGAAGCTTTCAAAAAAATAAAAAGTTCGCAAATCAAATTTAAAAAAGCCAAAATTTTTAGATTTGCCAAATTTAAGTGAAAGCTAAGTTTGGCGATACCCTTAAAATGGGCAGTTGAAACTTAAATCAAACTAAAAGTTCGCAAACCCAAATTTAAAAAAGTCAAATTCATAGATTTGCGAAGTTTTTTTCATCTTAAATTTATCAAAGTTCCAAATTTAGCCACCAAAAAGTTAGCAAATCAATAAAGGCTTAAATTGAGAATAAATATTTTTATATAAGTGCAAGAAAGTGTTGTTTTTTTAAAAAAATAATATTGATATGTTTCAATAGAACAAAAAATATCTTTTAATTAAAATAAAATTTCAACATATTTTCAATCAAGGAGCAAAAATGAACCCAGTAATGATATTAAAAGTTATAAAAACAACAATTACAGTAATTTCTGCGACATATGAAATAATTAAAATAGTAAAAAAAATCAAATAAATTTATAATTACTTTAAAATTAAGAGCAAGTTTAAGATTGAAATAAAAATAAGGAATAATTATGGCTATAGACATACAAAAAGTTCAAGATTATTTGGATACAATGATAAAAATTGGCAAAATACTATGCAAAACAATTGAAAAAATAGAACAAATCCAAGATGAAAATCAAAAGCTTATAAATAACAATTTAATAAAAAAACAGTGGACAATATAAAAAAATAAACTTTTTTTATTTTAAATATAGCTTTAACTAGCCTTAAAGATATACTATGCTATAATCCACATTAATCTAAAAAGGACTTATATGGCTAAAGTTTTGATAACCTCCATAGGCAAAGGTAGGAGCAGTCGTGGCTACAACAGAGCCAATTATGAGATAGATGGCAAGGTTTATGAAGATGAAAAATTTATAGCATCGGCTCTTCATAAACATATAAATTTTGATAAAGTTTTTATCGTTGGCACGAGTTTTTCCATATGGGAGGCAGTTTATGAAGATCTTGGAAATGGCAGTGTCGATACTAGTTATAAAATCTTAGAAGCCCAGGAAGAAAAGAAGCTAGACACACTAATCCCACTTATACAAGACCAACTCGATAAAAACCTCAATACAAAAAGGCTCTAAGTGCTACATCATCAAATATGGCGTAAATGAAGATGAGCTTTTGGAAAATTTCAACTATTTTTTGGATATTGCCAAAAACCTAAACAAAGATGATGAGATCTATCTTGACATAACGCACTCTTTTAGGTCGCTCTCTTTGATGAGCTTTGTAATGAGTGAGGCGATTTCAAATTTACGCAAAAAGCCACTAAATATAAAGAGCGTTTATTATGGTATGTTTGAGTATAGTTCTGAAAATGACGGCGTAACTCCTGTTGTTGATCTGAAGATATTTTTTGAGTTTTTGGACTGGTCAAAAGCTATACGCAACTTCAAAGAGTATGGCAATTCGTCTGATTTGCTAAGACTTGTTAGTGATGATGAGAATTTATCTAGTTTTAGACAAAATTTCATCTACTTTTCAAATGCCCTAAATATGTCCAACATGAAAAGTATCAAAGATGCACTTCGCACCAAAATCAAGCCAAAATTATCAGAGCTAAAAGAGGCTAAAAATAGGATATATGAACCAATTATTGATGAGCTTGAAAGTTTTGTAAAGTGGCTTGATGTTGAGTCCTTTGCACTATTTCAATACAATCTTGCAAAATGGTACGCTAAAAATAAAAACTACGCACTTGGTTATATGGTCTTGCAGGAGGCTATCATATCGGCAGTTTGTGAAGACAGCGGCTTTGATGTGGAAGATAAAGACTATAGAAAAGAAGCACAAAAAATTATTCTAGGTGCTGGGGAAAAAGACCCAATCCGTAGAGCATATAAGAAGATAAATCCAATAAGAGACTCTATAACTCATGCGTTTAAATGCGACAAAAGACAAAGAGATAGCGATGCGATTAACAATTTAGATAAATATTTACAGCAGCTAAACAAGCCACTTTTTAAAAACAGAAAATAAGAGCTTAGTATTTTCTAAATCTAACATGCTTGAAAGTGCTTATCTTGACGCCATCTTTATCCACTTTAACATCTCTTTTTGTTGTGGAATAGACAGGAATTAACCCTAGTTTTAAGCAGTAGTTTATAAGGATATAACAAAGTCCAAAGTCGCCCCTGAATCAAAGCATAGTCGCCTTTTTTGGCAGTTTTGTCTAAAAGCTCTAAAAAAGGCTTTGCGAAGTCGCTTAGATTGGCAATTTCTGGAGAGACATTTGAAAAAAGAGTCTGTAAATTTGGCTCAAGCTTTATAAACTCATCTACCTTTAAATTTAACTTTGCATCATTTATCTGATCTTTGTTTAGGCTGTGTGAAAAAAACAAAAACATCCTCATCTGCTTTCCTTTATCACCTCTAAAATCTTTTTAAAATAATTTAAATTGCTTGAGATGAAGTCGATATTTATAGTGATTAGATCTTGGTTTGGGTGAGCTATGTCGTTTCTTGCTCTGTCTATCTTTGATAAAATCTCAGATATTGGTTTGTGATGATTTTTAAAAATAGATTTATACTCATCATCACTAAAGCCCTTTTTTATAGCATTTCTTCTATAATAACAATCTCTTTTATCAGAATATGGCTTTTTTATCATCACCCTTATTTTCTTATCGCCTCTTTTATAATTAAGGATAAAATTTGGTTTTACCTTTTTTATGTAAGATTCCAAAAAGGACAAAATGCTTTCAAATAAAAATTGTAGCGATGAAGAGAATAAATTCTTGTCTTTTAGATACTCGCAAAAGCCCAAAAGCTGGAAATATTCTGGCTCGTTTCTTAAAATGATGATTTTGTTGATATCTGTTTTAAGCTATTTAGACTATTTTGAAAAAGCGTATTTTTATTTTGTACAATAGAATTGTTTAGATCAATAGCCGAATTTATAGCATCGATGTATTGGTTAAAAAGCAAATTATTGCTCAAATTTGAAAGCAATTTCGCTATTTTTTCTATCTCTTTGCTGCTGTATGATATAGTAGCAACTCCGCCATTTGCGATATAAGTATCAACTAAAATAGTCAAATTTGAAGTATCCAAAGAGTTTTCAAAACTTTCAAATTTAAATTTATTCAATGCAAAATCCATAACATTTGCATAAAAGATATGCTTAGGCTTGATTGTTTTTGACAATATAACTGATAAAAACATCATTATTGGATGATGTCTTTTGCCCTGAGTTATATCTAAAATAAACTCTTCATTTTCTTTTATGCCCAAATATGAAAGTAAAACTGTGCTTAACTCTTTTTCATCTTTGTTTGCTTTTTCTGCCATATCTTCTAAATTTATAAATGAAAACTCACCTACTTCATCTTTGTGTTTATCTAATATATCTTTAGTTTGTGATGAACCAAGCAATATAACATTTGCTTTGCCATCGATTTTAAAATGTTCTTTAAGAGCTAAAAATGAGTATTTGCCTTTGTAAATTTTGCCATCTAGCTCATATTCAGCCTCGTTTGGATTTGTGCCGACGGTTGCTATTAGTTTCATTTGATTCCTTTTGTAAATTGACATTGCAAAGAAAATTATCGCTTTTGATCTCATGTACAATGATATAGATTTAAATAGACAAAATATGTCTTTTTAACAAATTTATTATTTATATCTCTCATAGGCATTTTTTAGGCTACTTTTTACTAAATTTCTCAAGCTAATTGTCTCTATAACCTCAACTGCAGTTGACCATCTTAATATAAAATACAACAACTCCAACTCCTGCGTAACAGTGTATTCAACCAAAAGTGAGCCATCATCAAACTCCTTAACTATATTTTGTGAGCTAAAAAACTTCTTAAATTTAAAGTATCTAGCGACACTAGAATCTACTTTTATAATGGCTTTCACTGGTTTTGGATTGATGCTATATTTTGCAAATGGAGTTTGCATATTTTCTATAAATTTCTCTATATTTGGATCTTTTGATTTGAAAACTTGCGGTGTGATTTCAAGCTCTTGCATATAGTTGATGCGAGGTTTATATATCTCATTTCTATCTGGAAAATGACAAATTAGATAAAAGTTTTCATTCATAAAAACGATGCAGTAAGGATTTGCCAAACCCTCTATGATATCATCGCCTTGTCTAAATTTAATCTTGATTTTTTGTCTGTTTTTGATAGCTCTTTCTATCTTGCCCAAAAGTTTTAGGTCGTTTATTTTTTCAATGGGCTTATTTAAAAAAAGATAGGTATCTTTTATCTCTTGATATATCTTTTCAAAAGCTCTTTTTTGGCTCTTATCAAGCTTGAAAATCTCCTTAAAATCACTACTATCGGCAACCAAAGAGTATAAAAGTCCAAAAGCTCTTAAACTATCTCTATCCCAAAAGTTTTCAAACATCTTTTTGTTGGCTACGCTATACTCCATAAAGCCATTTGAGTTCTTTTGTTTAAGCGGTTTAAAGCCCCTCTCTTCCAAAATCTTAAAGCTCTCTTGCAGATCTCTTTCTATAGTTTTCGTAGAGACTCCATACCATTTTTTGTTTTTTTTAAGACTATCTATCGTTAGTTTTTTGCCATCATTTAAAAGGTCAAATATCTCAAGGACTCTCTCTATTTTGCCGGATTTCATCATCTCTCCTTTTTGGTGGCTATTATACTCTATAGTTTTGATAAATATCAACTTTTATAAAGTAATATTAAAGTTAGTTAAATTATAATAACAGTTATTATTATACTAAGATAAAAAGTTGGCTATGTTTACGAAAAAAATAGATGAAATCTTTACACTAGATATTTTAAAACAGGTATTTGATCTTATATCTCAGTCCTCCAAAGGACTAGATGAGATAAGCTATGAAGAGTTTAAAAACAATCTTAATCAAAATTTAAAAACTCTACAAAATGAGATTTTAACTAACAACTATTCACCAGAGCCGCTTAAAAAAATATTGATTAAAAAAGATGACAAAGATGAGTTTCGCCCTATTTCAATAGCAAGTATAAAAGATAAAATAGTTCAAAAACACTTTATAATGAAATTTATCTATATTTCGATAAAAATTTCTTATCAAACTCTTATGCCTATAGACCTGGCAAATCAGCAGTTACAGCCATAAATAGAACCACATCTTACATCGACCAAGGTAGTGTTTGGATATTTAAAACAGATATTAAAGATTTTTTCGAGTCAATAAACCACTATAAGCTTTTGAGGATTTTAGAGCGTCACATAGAAGATAAGAATTTCCATTGTATCAGATAAAACATATCATTATAGAAGATATTTCAGTCTCTATATCGGCAGCTTTTGTTAAAAGATGTGCTAGAGAAAATATCCATATCAGTTTCATAGATAAACTAGCCAATCCCATATGCCATACTTACCACGTATAAAGCCACTATACTAAACGCTCCATTTGATGGCAGGATAACCTATCAAGCAAGAGATATAGTAAATTCGTCGCTAAATTATGCTTACGCAATTCTTTATGCAAAAATAAGATATTATTTGATTATTTGCTGGACTTAGCCTACATATATCATTTTTACATGCACTTGATGAGAGAAAACCAACACTAAGCTTTGATATGATAGAAGAATTTAGAACTTTTATCGTAGATAGAGTTATAGTTTCGATGATAAACAAAAACGAACCAATGACTCTAAACAAAGATGGATTTTTAAATGACAAAACAAAAAAACTTATAGCTCAAAATATAAATGAAAAATTAGGAAGCTACATAACCTACAAGAAACAGGTTGTAAAAGTAGAAAGCATCATAGAAAAACAGTGCTATGCCTTATCAAATTTCGTAAACGAAAAATCAAATAGTTATAAGTCATTCATAGGGAAATTTTAATGAAATATCTCATAACTTATGACATCATAAGTAACAAGCGAAGAAAAAAATAGCTGATATTTTAGAAGGTGTTGGAAAAAGAGTAAATTTAAGTGTTTTTGAATGTGAATTAAACGATACTAAACTAAAGCATCTTAAGACAAAGCTTTTAAAACAAGCCGATCCAAAGGCAGATAGTATAAGAATTTATAGGGTCTGTGAAAATTGTGTCAAAAAAAGCTTTGGACTATGCATGAGAGATGATATATTTGCGGATATGGATTTGTATATTTGAGTTATTTTATCAACATCTTTGCTAATTGATTTGCGAACTTTTTGGTGGCTAAATTTGGGACTTTGATAAATTTAAGATGAAAAAACTTCGCAAATCTATGAATTTGACCTTTTTGAATTTAGGTTTGCGAACTTTTAATTTAACTTAAGTT
>JALFKC010000001.1 GCA_022775765.1 Campylobacter sp.
TTAAGGCTACTGAACCAGTGCCATCATCTCCACCTATTTTTAATTTTCCATCACCTAGGGTATTAGTGATTTGAGTAGAAGCTAAATTAGTAATTACATCTTTACCATCTTGAGTGATATTTGATAAAGATTTATCAGCTTTATTATCTAAATCATCAGTGGTGGCTAAAGCTCCATTTATTTCTCCATTATTTTCTGATACATACTCATATTTTATTTTTCCATCTGCAGCAGTTATGGTTGTTGTTGATAGTTTTTTTACGCTACCCTCATCATAGCCACTTAGTATTATACCTTCTGGAGTTAGTTTTGTAGATACTCCATCATCTAGGTTAAATGCCTCTACTGAGTCAAACTTTGGGTTTTTTGATATGGCGACGCGAATGATGTCTTGGTCATTAATGTCTTTGTCATTATAAACAAAAACATTTTTGCCTTCATCAAAATCATTAGGCTCCGTATTATAATCATCTCCTTTTATTGTGACTTTGCCACTTGATGGTTTTACTTCGCCTTTGTTTGTTATAAAATCTATTGAGGCACCGCTATTAGCTTTAAGGTAAGTTAGGGCTGTGTTGATATCCTTGCCATTATCTGTACCTAGACCTCCCCAGCCATTTTCTGGTGCACTGTAGTTATCGTCTTTTTTTAAGCCTAGGTAGCTACCTAGTTGACCTAGGGTTACAGCTTCATCAGCATTTATGGCGTCTTTAACGTTGCCAAGACGGATAGGGGTTGTGTGACTACCGTCATAATTTAATATATTCATACGGTTTGGTTTTTCGCCGTTGTAGGCCTTTAATTTTGAATCAATTTCAGCTTTATTTAATTTTTTATTATAATCAAGCATTTTATAGTTTCCATCAAAACTATAAGAACCGCCACCATATGATCCAGCACCAGTCCAGTTAGAAAAAGATATTTCGCCATCTAGCAATTCTCCAGTCTCGTGATCAACTCTATTTTTAAGATCGCCATTTCCATAATTATCTAATGTATCACTGTTATAAAACCAGCCATTATCACTTATATATACTGGATAACCCAAAGCATTAACCACATAGTATTTATCATCTTGAACTAGATTATACTTCTCATCATTTTTAGATAATTTTTCTACTTTACTACCAAGCTTTATTTGGCTATTGTCAGTTAATGGCATAAATATGATACTGCCTTTACTGCCTCCTGTAACACTTCCTTTTGGTGCTGAACCCGATAGTTCAACATATGTTTTTTTAGTAGTTGGATCATAAAAAGTTAGATTTCCATGTTCGTCTTTTGTTATGTTAGTTTTTATAGCTGTATCTTTGGTTGGTTGTGAAACTTTTCCTTTTTCTTTAAAATAAATTCCTCCATCTTGACTTAATTTATAATAATCATATCCATGGGAACCTAAATCAATTTTTTCAAGAGAAAAAAATTCACCTGTGGAACCAATTTCCATCATTGGTGTTCCATCTGCTTTTGTGTAGTATCGGTTATTTGTGTTCGGGTCAGTATAGTCATCATAAAAGACATCATTGTTTTTTGTTATAACGAGTTTTCCGCCTCTATAATCATAATACTTATCGCCTATTTTTTGTAATGGCGGTATTATGGTTTGATTATCTTTATCTGTATAATAAACATAAACATCATTAGCATTTGCATTTGCATTTGCATTTGCACTGACGCAAAACATAGCTAGGACTGCTACTAGGCTTAATGGGGGTTTTATAAGCTTAGTTGATACCTTGCTAAGGAGTTCGTTTAATCTTACAAAACTATTAAAGGTTATAGAACTTTTTGTTTTAGTTCTAACGCTTGCTTTTTCACTTACAACGACACATTTGTCGCCTTTTTTAAACTTTGTTTTAAAAATTTTGTTCATTTTTTCCCTTTATAAATTTTACTTCAGATTCGTAACCCCACTTTCGGGGGGAGACAGAACATCTCTATAACAAACTAAAGTAATGTTATGTTAATAATTAAAAATTATAGAAAAATCTCACTTAAAAAATTATTAATTTTTATCTAATAGTGTAATACTTACATAAGATTAAGAAATTAGAATTTAGGTTTTATTTGTAAAAAGTAGATTGGGAATGGTGGTTTGAAATTTTACTATATATACTTTTCAATATCTTTGAAAACTACATCAGCTATATATGTTTTTATAGAGCCATTTTTTGATACAATTACTAACTCTCTCTAGTGGCGTCTTTATAATCCAAAAAATTATAATAAAGTTCTATGGTTTTTTCTACTATTTTTTATCTCTTGGCGTCAAACTACCCAAAAATTCTTGTTTCTCAATCTGTGAATCACCCAACCACTAATTTGCTAAAGTAAAACCACTGCAAAAGCCAAAATTATCCTAAGTAAATCAGGATATAAAAATTATTTAGTCATAAATTTCCTTTTGCTCAAAACGGTTGTTCGCCATATCTATTAAATCCTGGGTCACTCTCGCCCAGTAAAAGATATAGCATAAAAAGCCACCCAACAATAGGGATAAACCACACCAAAATCCACAATGCACCTTTATCAGTATCGTGAAGTCTGCGAATAGTAACTGTAACAAGCGGAATAATAGTCAAAAGCGTCCATACTATATAAAATGCTCGAATTTCAAGTAGAGTAAAAACTATCTCGCCAATAACAAAAAAAATCACAAAATACCAAAACTCGCTTTTATTAGCCCTGCCACTAAAAGTGAAATATTTTTTAAAACAACTGCTAACTGATTGTGTGAAAGTCATCATAGACTCCTTTTTGTAAATTCAATCTAGTAAAATTGCAAATTTGCTTTATAATTTCAACTAAAATTAGCTATAAATTTACACAAAATTTACTTAAAATTAGCTATCAAAAAAGGCAAATTTGAGAAATTCATCTCAAATTTAGCCAAATTTATCACTTCCTTGACATTCTTTTTCTAATAGTTGAATCAAGATAGCGTTTTCTAACTCTGATATTAATAGGCGTAACTTCTACTAATTCATCTTCGCAGATCCACTCAAGTGCTCTTTCTAAATTTAAAGCTCTTGGTGGGACGAGTTTGATTGCGTCATCGCTTCCACTAGCCCTAACATTTGTAAGGTTTTTGCCTTTGATAGGATTGACATCAAGGTCATTTGGACGGCTGTGTTCGCCAATAATCATCCCTGTATAGACCTTGGTTTGAGGTGGGATAAATAGCACACCACGATCTTGCAAATTCCACAGCGAATACGCTAGTGCTACACCATTTTCCATACTAATTAAAGCACCATTTGAACGCTCTTCTATCACGCCAGTAGCTGGGCGAAACTCCAAAAAGCTATGATTCATCACGCCCTCACCTTTGGTATCGGTTAAAAACTGCCCCCTAAAACCAATAAGCCCACGTGCTGGAATCTCAAACTCAAGTCTAGTTTGGCCATCGCCTGTTGGGGTCATTGATTTCATCTCAGCTTTTTTGCGTCCAAGCTTTTCTATAACTGTGCCAGTGCAATCATCTGGGCAATCAATTACTAGATTTTCAAAAGGCTCACACTTTACCCCATCAATCTCTTTGATAATAACTTCAGGTCTTCCAAGACAGAACTCAAAGCCCTCTCTACGCATATTTTCAGCTAAAATTGTTATTTGAAGCTCACCTCTACCGCTAACTTTAAATTTACCCTCACCAATATTTTCAAATCTCATAGCGATATTTGTTTTCATCTCATTTTCAAGGCGTTCGTCTATTTTATTTGCAGTGACAAATTTACCCTCAGTTCCTGCAAGTGGGCCATCATTTACGCTAAAAATTACACTAAGAGTTGGCTCTTCGACATGAAGTGGTTCAAGTGGGATGGGATTAATTGGATCAACCACGCTGTCACCCACATCAAGTGCGTCAAATCCCGCAATTGCAACGATATCACCAGTTGAAGCTTCACTAATATCAACCCTATCAAGCCCCATAAATCCGATGAGTTTTGAGATTCTGCCAGTAGTTTTGGTTCCATCAGCTTTGGCTAGCATTACGCTTTGGTTTTTGGCAATTTTGCCATTAAAAATCCTAGCAATACCGATTTTGCCGACAAAGTTATCATAATCAAGCGTAAAAACTTGAAGTTGCAAAGGGTTATCATCACTTCCACTAGGGGCTGGAACATGAGAAAGAATCGTCTCAAAAAGTGGCTTCATATCGGTATTTGTATCATCGAGTGAGTATCTTGCGAAGCCGTTTTTTGCAGCAGCATAAATGACAGTAAAATCAAGCTGATTTTCATTCGCGTCAAGTGCCACAAAAAGATCAAAAATCTCATCAATTACTCTATCTGGGTCAGCAGCTGGCTTGTCGATTTTGTTGATAACTACTATCGGACAAAGCCCAAAAGATAGAGCTTTTTTGACAACAAATTTGGTTTGAGGCATAACGCCTTCTTGAGCATCCACAAGCAAAAGCACACCATCTACCATCTTTAAAACCCGCTCAACTTCACCACCAAAATCCGCGTGGCCTGGGGTATCAATGATATTAATTTTAGTATCTCCATAAGTGATAGCTGTGTTTTTTGACAAAATCGTAATTCCGCGTTCTTTTTCGATATCTCCACTATCCATAACTCTCTCACCAAGCTCTTTTCTATCACTAAAAGTGCCTGATTGTTTAAGAAGTTGATCTACCATCGTAGTTTTGCCGTGATCGACATGTGCGATTACAGCGATATTTCTAATGTTTTCCAAATGTTTTCTCCAAAAAAATTTTTTTTTATTATACAAAAAAATATGAAAAATTTTTATAAATACATCTTAACTTCAGCGACTAAAAACTCATAAACTCTTTGTTGGACGATAAGTTCATCTTCATTGTCGCATATCAAACGCCTAAGATGTTCAAAATCTATCTTTTTTGCGTAGCGTTTTGTAGTTTTGAGTTGATTGTCAATCTCTTTTAGAAGTCCATCAAGAGTATAAATTTTGTAAATTTTTGATTTGTTAATATACTCTCTAACTAAAACTTCCAAAACTCCTATGCGTCTTTTATCATTGGGATAAATTTCTTCGCCAATTGCTCTTATTTTCTCATAATCTTCATCTGTGACCTCTTTTTTGGCAAGTAAAATCGCTGCAAAAACCTTGGCTCTAAACTCAATAGAGTGGTAATGTGGCAAAAAAATTTCTCTAAAAGTTGATAATAATTGAAATTTTAAACTCATTTTAATCCTAAATAATATATTTTTAAGCAAATTTTAGCTAGTATTTTAATTCACCTCTTCTTAGACCTGTGCAATGTCATTTTTAGGCACCGCTTCAGGGTAGGAATACAGCAGAGCACTTGATTATGGTATGTGCCGCAGCCATCTGAGAAGGGGTTTTAAAGCTTAAAATATTCCTTAAATTCCAAACAAATTTCATAAAAATTCACACCTTCAATGCTTGGTTTTGATTTGAAATCATCAAACATTCCATTAAAACCATTAACTAATTCATTGCTTTTAACACCATAACTTATAGAAATTCCCGCTTCAAAAAACGCTGCAAGTTTGTCACAATACTTTAAAGCTTTGCCGTCAATTGCTCTAAATTTATCCTCATTTGCGTTCTTTAAACTTCCATCATAGAATTTAGGAAATGTATCGAAAATTCTATTTTCAAACTCGTTTTTGATGAATTTATCACCATCTTTTCTAATTCCCAAAATATAGCTAAAATCATCCCTGATATGCTCTGGCACAAATGGCAAAATTTTATCATCAATTAGACGCATTTCGTATTCGTTAATGATATCGCTTAGCCCATTAACGCCGTATTTAACTGGGCTAATTATATCTCTGGTTAAACTCTCAGGTAGATCGTGAAAAAGTGCACAAAAGAAGTTATAAGCTTTTCTAGTCTTGCACGCCCCAACTTTAAGTGAGTAAAAATACCCCAAAATCGCAACCACGAGCATATGACCTAGCACCGAAGTTTCAGGGATTCTAGGTGTTTGAGCCCAACGCTTTTGAAATCTTAATCTCCCGCCAAGATCTACAATTCTAGCGAGTTTTTTATTCATTACGATTTTTCTAACGCCAATTAATTCGTAGTAATCCTCAAGCTCTTCTTCTACTTTTGATTTGAGCTCTTCTATATCGTTTAAAAACTGACTAGTTTGATATACAATATTAAATTCCCACCTAGTTGAGAGATACGAAGCGGCCTTTAGGATAGTCTTTTCTTTTTGATGATCTTTTGAGCTAAGGTAGTTTCTAAATCTTTTGAAAAACTCTCCATTTTCAAGATGATCTAGCTCATTTTCGAGCTTTAAAAGCACCCATTCGTTGATTTTGTCTTTTTTGGTTTTTTGAATTTGATGAAATACATCAGGGCGAATATCAGTAACAACTATCCTTGATAAAAAGTCAAAAATTCCAGCTTCAATTATATAGTTCATATCTATGTTTTCTTCGAAACTAGCAATAAAATACGCAATGATAAATTTGTGTGCTTGTTTGTCAAGTTCAACCAAACTCACCATTTTTGGATAATCATTCCATCTACTAATGCTTGCTGATTTGAAAATTTGCTCTATAAGTGTAGCTTTTATCATTTTGTGTCTTTTGTGAAATCTTTGCTGATAGTTTGAGAATCTATCTCAATAACTGTATGGACATTGCCTCGTGGATTAAAATCACCTATAATTTTCATATATTTTGGTTTGAGTTTTTCTTCAAGCGTTGAATATATCTCGTTTATGCTTGCTTCGTGGCTTATATGTCGATTCATAAATGAATTTATATATAATTTTATCGCTTTTAATTCTACAACCCAGTCATTTGGTATATATTCTAAATATATTGTTGCAAAGTCAGGGTAGCCTGAACGCGGACAAAGGCAACAAAACTCAGGCAGAGTTATTTTGATAGTGTAGTTGCGTTTTTCTCTGTTTGGCCAAATCTCAAGGTCAGTTTTTGGGTCAAATTCTTTTATCTCTTTTTCACCATATCTTAAATTTTGCATACTTTTCCTTTATTTTATTTTTTTGATATCAGTTGGTTTATCAATATAAAAGCCCTGAATATAATCAACCCCATAGTTTTTAAATCTCTCAAATGTCTCTTTTTTATCAATAAATTTGACTATGGTTTTTATGCCTAGATTTTGCAACATATCATTTACACTTTTGAAAATTTGTTCGTTTTTAGAGCTTAAATTTATAGTTTTATTTACTTCCATATCGTAAAAAACATAGTCAATATCAAGAGTTTTAATGTAGTTATACCCAGCATTATCGTTGCCAAAATGGCTAATTGCAAAGCTAAATCCAAGCCTTTTATACTCCAAAATTATCTCATTTAAACGAGTAGTATCTTCATATGGCAAATTTTCAAAAAACTCAAAAATTATCTTTGAAGGGATGATTTTTTCTTGGTTAATTAAGAGATTTATCTCATTTTTAAAAATTTGACTTCTTAGGCTAACAGCTGAAATTTCAAAGACAATTTTGTTTTTTAAAGTTTTAAAATTTAAGTTTTCACTCAAAAATTTCAAAGTCTCAATATCGTATTTGATCTCATAGTTGTGGTGTTGAGCGATATATAAAATCTTATTTTTTTGGATAATTCCTAGCTCATGCGAGTCTAATTTGACAAGCAAGTAGTATAAATTTTCACCACTTTTCAAAGATCTAATAGTTTGAAAATTTACTTGAAATTCTCTGTTATCAATGCTATAACACACAAGTTCGTCAAAATAGTCAATTTTGATATGGTTAATATCATCTTTTTCACCTTTTAACTGTAAAAAAAGAGTATTTATAACATTTTCATAGTTTGAATCAAAACTGCTATTAATCCCAGTGTATTTAACCTTTACTTCTATATTTAAGATCCCATTATTTCTTAATGTAGTTTCAAATTGTTTAAGAGTGTGAAGTATCTCAGCAAGCCCTAATCTGCTCAAAAACAAAAAACTATCACTTGCATAACGCCCAATACTAACATTTTTGTGGTCGTTTTTTTGGATGAAAATATATAGTTTTTTTACAAACTCTTTTAATATATTTTCAGCGTTTTTATAACCATATCTATCAATAATATCTTGATAATTTGATAAATTTACTAAGATAATATTGACATCTTTTTTACGCATTTTGGATTTGATAAATTTATCAATATAACTACGATTAAAAACCTTAGTTAGGTCATCAAGATTGCTGTTTTTAAAGGCAAAATATATCAGATAAACCACATAATAAACATAGCAAACTACCAAAATAACAAATAAAATCACATCTTCGTCAGAAAATTTTATGTCATCTTTGTTTAAAAAAACCCCGCCCAATATCAGCAGTAAAATCAGTGGAAAGGCGATTTTTAAAGAGAGCCAAAACCGACTTTGTCTCTCCTTTAATTCACTATACATAAAAAAGCTATTCATTAAACATCCAGATGTTTGACATCTTTGGCGTGTTCTTGGATGTAGTTTCTACGCGGTTCAACTTCATCACCCATAAATAGATTAAATGTCTCACTTGCAGCCTGTGCGTCTCCTATCTCAATCTGAAGCAAACGGCGATTTTCAGGGTTCATAGTAGTTTCCCAAAGCTGTTCTGGGTTCATCTCACCAAGACCTTTGTAGCGTTGAATATAAGCACCTTTTTTGGCATTTTTCTCGATATCATCAAGCACCTCGATGATATCTTTTTTGAACTCATAACCGATACTTTCTATTCTAGAATAGACATAAATCGCCTCTTCAAAAATATTATTTGTAAATAGTGCGTCATTGATGATAAGCTCTTCAAGTCCATTTTCAGTCTGAATATAAAGCCTTATCTCATCATCATTAACATATGAATTAAGTATATTATGACCGCTACTGTCTAGAAATTTTTTAATCTCTTTATAAAGTTCACTATACTCATAACCTGAAAAATCTCTGTTTTCTATCATATATCTGATAACCGATATCACATTAAAGCGTTTTTTGAGCTCGTTTAAAAGTCCCTTATAAGTAGCGACAATCTTTAAAAGCTCAACCAAATCTTTATGACCAATCCCTTCAAATTCCATCCCCTCAATGCCTGTTTGAATAAGAAATTCATTCAAAGCTTTTTCGTCTTTGAGATAGATCTCTTTTTTGCCTTTTTTATATCTATAAAGTGGCGGTTGAGCTAAATATACATAACCATTTTCAATAATCGGTCTTAAAAATCTAAAGAAAAATGTCAAAAGCAGGGTTTGAATATGGCTTCCATCAACATCAGCATCTGTCATAATGATGATTTTGTGATATCTAAGTCTATCTTTATCAAACTCATCTCCAACCCCACAACCAAAGGCCGTGATCATATTTTTGATCTCTTCAGAACGCAAAATTTTATCAAGTCTAGCTTTTTCAACATTTAGAATTTTACCCCTTAGAGGCAAAATCGCTTGAAAAGCTCTATCTCTGCCTTGTTTTGCGGATCCACCCGCACTATCGCCCTCAACTAGATAAATTTCACTAGTTTCAGGGTCTTTGCTTTGGCAATCAGCTAGTTTTCCTGGGAGTGAGCCACTTAAAATACTATCTTTTTTTCTAGTTAATTCTCTAGCTCTTTTTGCCGCTTCCCTGCCCCTTGCAGCCATCAAAGCCTTACCCATTATTGCCTTAGCTTCGATTGGGTTTTCTTCAAAAAATTTATTCAAAACATCCAAAACCATCTTTTGAACTATCGGTCTTACATAGCTTGAGCCGAGTTTTCCTTTGGTTTGACCCTCAAATTGTGGCTCAGGAACTTTTACGCTTACAACCGCGATAAGCCCCTCTCTAACATCTTCGCCTGTAATTTTGGTATCTTTTTCTCTAGCTGCTGCATTAGCTGCGACATAATTTGTAATCGCTCTAGTTAGTCCCGCTCTAAATCCAGCTTCATGAGTTCCGCCCTCTGGGGTTTTAATATTATTAACAAAGCTAAAAAGTGTCTCAGTATAGCTATCATTATACATCAAAGCAAAATCAACCGCCACATCATCGACTATATCGCTAAAGCTTACTGCTTTTGCAACTACTTCTTTTTTGTTTAAGTCATTTACAAAACTCTCTAATCCACCCTCAAAATGAAAAGTCTCTTCTTTGCCACTTCTGCTATCTTTGAAATTTATGCGTATATTTGGGTTTAGATAGGCTAACTCTTTAAATCTCTCAGCCAAAGTATCGTAGTTAAACTCAGTCGTTTCAAATATCGTATCATCAGGCCAAAACTCAACTGTAGTTCCTGTTTTGTTAGTGGTTTTAATCACTTCAAGTTCTGAGGTTGGAATACCCTTAGCAAACTCTTGTCTATAGACTTGTTTGTCTTTTTTGATCGTTAAAACAAGCTTTTTAGATAGAGCATTTACCACGCTTACTCCAACGCCATGAAGTCCACCTGAAACCTTATAAGTGTCTTTGTCAAATTTACCACCAGCGTGCAAAACAGTAAGCACGACAGTTGCGGCTGGAATTTTCTCAGTTGGGTGAATATCAACAGGAATTCCACGCCCATTATCTGTAACAATTACGCTTCCTTCGTTTGTTATTTCAATGTCTATTTTGTCACAATAACCAGCCATCGCCTCATCAATCGAGTTATCAACGACTTCATATATCATATGGTGAAGCCCACCTATGTTTGTGTCACCAATATACATTCCAGGGCGTTTTCTAACCGCTTCAAGTCCTTTTAGAACTTTAATATTACTAGCACCATAAATTTTGTCCATTTACTTCCTTTTTAAATAATTACTGGCATTACAACTGTGGTTAAATCACCACTTTTTAGAGTAACTGCTAAATTTGAATCATTATAACCCATATAAAATGTTGATTCTTCAATTGAGTTTAGAAAATCCAAAAAGAATTTATTGTAGATGTTAAATTTAATCTCTTCGCTTAAGTTTAATTCACACTCTATTGCTGTTTTTGCTTCGCTATTGTCATCACTAATTCCTTCAAATGTGATTGTATTGTCTTTTATGCTAACGCTCATTTTATCACAAACCATACCTATAGTTTTCATTCCATCTAAGAATTTATCTCTTGGGATGGTTAGTTCAACTTTGCACTCAGTCGGAATAGCTTTTTCATAATTTGGAAATTTACCATTTAAAAGTTTGGTATAAAACTCAAAATTTTCTGAAACTGCAACAAGCGTACTCTCATCAAAATAGATCTCAACATCTTCATAAAATATTTTTTGAATCTCTTGAATCGATTTTTTTGGGATTATAATGCTCTCTTCTTTTTGAGAACTTTTTTCAATTTTGAAAATACTAAGCCTTTTTGTATCAGTTCCTACTAAATTTACAAAATCACTTCTTATATCAACCAAAGCTCCAGTTAATGAGAAATTTGGGTTATTTTGTTCTACACAAGATGAAATTTTTTTGATACTTCTTGTGAAAATTTTAGAATTTATATCAAATTTACTCTTATTTTCTTTGGTTGGAAATTCAGGAAAATCCATAGAGTTAAACATAGGAAGTTTGAATTTTGAGTTTTTTTGTCTTACATAAAGATAGTTATTCATTGTTTCTATTGTGATTTTGTCATCTTTTAGAGCTCTTATTATCTCTGCAAATCTTTTGGCGTTTGTAGTTGCATTGCCTTCATCTAAAATTTCAGTATTTTTGACTTTTTGGATGATACCTATCTCATAATCAGTTGCTTTGATTTTTAAAGTTCCATCTTTAGCTTCCAAAAAAAGATGAGATGTAATTGAGCTATTGTCTTTTTTCTCTGCGTAAGAAATAGCATTTGATATTACACTTTCTAGGTTAGTTTTGTCTGTTGTGATCTTCATGACTTTGCCTTTTTATAAATTTATAATAGTAGTAATAACTAGCGTGAAACTGTGAAAAGTGTTTCAAAATAGCTAAAATTTGGGGATTTGAGCGTGAATAGATTTTAGTTTTCATTCACTCTCTCCACTATTTGTGAGTATCTTATTTTCTAATTCGTCAATTTTAACTTTTAAAAACTCATCATCTTGGATAAGTTCTTTGATTTTTTTGATATTATGACTAACTGCACTATGATCTTTAAGGTTAAAAGCTCCTGCTATGCTAGGCATAGAATTTACAGTGAGTTTTCTTGATAGATATATGGTTATGCGTCTTGCTTCGACGATGTTTTTTTTGCGTGATTTGCTTTTGATATCGCTTGGTTTGATATTTAACTCTTTTGAGACAGTTTGGATGATTTTGTCAATTGTGACTGAGTTTTCTTTCTCTTTTATCTGGTCTTGCATCATACTTTTGGTAAATTCGAGTGTAATTTCAATCCGCATAAGTGACGAAAACGCATTTAATCTATTCAAAACACTTTCGATTTCTCTAATGTTATCGCCCATATTTGTGGCTATGTATTCGACCACATCTTTGCTTAAGTTTATTTTGTTGTCTTCACTTTTTTTATTTATGATGGCGATTTTTGTCTCAAGTTCAGGTGGCGTGATATCAGCTATTAGTCCGCTTTCAAAACGGCTAAGAAGCCTCTCTTCAAAGCCTTTTAGCTCTTTTGGTGGCTTATCGCTTGTCATCACAATTTGTGCTTGTTTGTTTTTGAGCTCATTAAATGTGTGAAAAAACGCCTCTTGAATTTTATCAGTTTTGCCCAAAAATTGCACATCATCTATTAGTAAAACATCGCAATTGCGGTATTTGTTAGAGAATTTATCCATAGTTTGATTGCGTATGTGAAAGGTAAAGTCATTGATAAACTGCTCACTTGTTACACAGATGACGACTTTTTCATTTTGAATACAGAAATTTCCGATACTTTGAAGCAGGTGAGTTTTGCCAAGCCCACTAGGACCGTAGATAAAAAATGGATTGTAATCTTTACCCGGATTTTGTGCGACATATCTAGCACAAGTGTAGGCAAAGCGGTTTGAATCTCCAACGATGAAATTATCAAAATTAAAAGACTCAATCAAAAGTGTGCTTTGTGGTTTTGCGGTTTTTTTATTTTTACTCTCTTCTTTATTTACCCTTAGGCGTGAAGTTATCATAATTGCAGGCTTTATGCCAGTTTTTTGCTCGTAGATATTTTCTATAATTTTTGAGTATTTTGTGTGTATAAATTTAGCGACGAATTCATTTGAAACATTATAGACGATAAAATCAGGTTTTGATTGATTTTGATTAAATGATAGCTGTTTTATGTATTTTTCAAATTCGTTTGATAAAATTTGAGTTTGTAATTCATCTAAAACTTGATCTTGAATTGGTTTCAAATTTTTCCTTTCTTTAAATTTATAAAAATACTTCTTATTTTACTAAATTTTTGATAAATTAATAGTTAAATTTTGAAATTTATTCAAACTATTCAAATTTTATGTGAATAAATCTGTGAATGAAAAAGGATTTGTGAGATGAAAATTCTAGGAATTGACCCTGGAACAAGGAATTGTGGCTATGCAATAGTTGAAAAAATAGGCGTGAATATCAAACTAATTGAGGCTGGTATTATCAAAATGAAACAAGATGAACTTCAGTATCAAATTGTGCAAGTTTGCGAAGGATTTGATCAAATTTTTGTAACTCATAAGATTGATGAAGTTGCGATGGAGAGTATGTTTTATGCCTATAATCCACAATCGGTCTTAAAGCTCGCTCAGTTTAGAGGTGCTCTTAGCCTTAAAATTCTTCAAATTCACGGCAATTTTGCTGAATACACACCACTTCAAATCAAAAAAACAGTCACAGGCAAGGCAAAAGCCTCAAAAGAACAGGTTTCATTTATGGTAAAAAGAATTTTAGGTATTACAAAAGATATCAAGCCACTTGATGTCACTGACGCAATTGCTGTAGCTTTAACGCATGAGAGAAATTTAAAAAATTAAAATAGTAAAATAAGATTTATAAATTTATAAAAAATTAGTTATTTTATTTAAGGCTTAATAGATAAGCCTAAATTTTATTTTTTATCTTTTTTTGCCTTTATCTTAACTTTAGCCTTTGGATAATCCTTTTTGGCAGCCTTTTTAATCTCTTTTGCAAAATCTTTGTTTGCATTTTTAACTTTAACTAACATCTGTTCTCCTTTGTTTTGATTTGTAAATGATGATAGCAGATTAAAGTTAAAAACCCCTTAAAATAGGATTTAGTTAAATTTATATCCATAATAATTATTTTTTAAGTTTAAAATTGTATTTTTAGTAAATTTTTTATGACAATAACAGTTATTTTTAAAATATGATTTTTTATATTTAAAATTATTTTATGCATTTTAATGGCAAAATATTAATTGCTACTATCATAATGGAT
Organism: Campylobacter sp.; assembly: GCA_022775765.1. Lineage (GTDB taxonomy): Bacteria > Campylobacterota > Campylobacteria > Campylobacterales > Campylobacteraceae > Campylobacter_B. The sequence goes on from JALFKC010000001.1 coordinate 14,232, forward strand.
AGTAGCAAATTTTATATTTACGCTTCCAAAACAGCACCATTGCTCGCATTTGTTACAAGTTTTTGATACTGTTTTAGCCATTTGCTTTTAACCTCTTTGCCTTTGTAGACGAAATTTTTGCGTCTTTTTTTTATCTCATCATCGCTAAGTCTAACATTTATGCTAAATTTATCCACATCGATATCGATTATATCACCATCTTGTAAAAGCCCTATCATTCCACCCTCAGCTGCTTCAGGACTGATATGACCGATACTTAATCCCCTTGTTGCACCGCTAAAACGCCCATCTGTGATGAGTGCTACATCAGCCCCAAGCCCACGCCCTACAATTAGGCTTGTTGGGCTTAACATCTCTTGCATTCCAGGGCCACCTTTTGGGCCTTCGTAGCGAATTACCACGACATCGCCTTTTTTGACCTTGCCACCACTGATACCTTTAATCGCTTCATCTTGAGAGTTAAAGCAGATCGCTTTACCACTAAATTTGCGTTCACCGATGATTCCAGCGGCTTTTATCACGCAACCTTGCTCTGCTAGATTTCCAAATAAAATCGCTAATCCCCCAACCTTTGAGTAGGCATTTTCTACTGTGTGAATAATATTTTCATCCAAAATATTAGCCTCATCTATCCTATCGCCCAAGGTTTTACTCTCAACGCAAAGATTATCTAAGTTTAATAAATTCTTATCAAATTTAGCAATTTCATGCATTACAGCACTCATTCCACCAGCTCTTGCGACATCTTCCATATGTACGCTTGGCAAACTTGGTGCGATTTTAACGATATGTGGGACTTTACGACTTATATCATTTAGCTCTTTGATATCAAGCGGACACTCTGCTTCACGGCTGATTGCAAGCATATGAAGAATGGTATTTGAGCTTCCACCCATCGCCATATCTATCACCATTGCGTTTTTGATGGCGTTTTTGTTGATGATATTGCGAATTTTAAACCTATCATCAAGGGCGATTTCACAGATTCTTTTGGCAGCTTTGCGAAGTAGATTTTCACGTTCTTTGGTTAGGGCTAGGATGGTGCCATTTCCAGGTAGAGCGATTCCCATCGCCTCACAAAGAGTATTCATAGAATTTGCTGTAAACATTCCACTACAGCTTCCGCCACTCGGACACGCTTTGCACTCTATCTCGTAAAGTTCATCTTCATTGATTTGGTTGGTTTCATACGCACCAACCCCCTCAAATGCTGAGTTTAGATCAAGGGCTTTGCCTGATTTATCGTGCCCTGCTCTCATTGGACCACCACTTACAAAAATAGTTGGGACATTAACTCTTAAAGCTCCCATAAGCATTCCAGGGACGATTTTATCGCAGTTTGGAATGCAAATTAGTGCGTCAAGTTTGTGAGCGTTCATCACGGTTTCTACTGAATTTGCGATGATTTCGCGGCTTGGCAGTGAATAAAGCATTCCATCGTGCCCCATTGCGATACCATCATCCACGCCGATTGTGTTAAACTCAAACGGCACACAGCCATTTTTTTTGATCTCATCTTTGATAATTTCAGAGTATCTGTTTAGGAAAAAATGCCCTGGAATTATCTCTATAAAACTATTACAAACGCCGATAAATGGCTTAGAAAAATCCTCATCTTTAAGCCCCATAGCCCTTAATAAAGAGCGGTGTGGGGTGCGTGTGTAACCCTTTTTTATCTCATCACTTCTCATTTTTTCTCCTTAAATTTAAATACCATATTTTAGCATAATTTTAGATATAGATTTGATTAAGAAATTAAAATATTGCTTTTTAATTTAATTTTTAGTTTTAGTAGCAAAAATTTAGGTAAAATTACCCTTTGTAAATTTTTGGATGTGAGATGAATTGGAAATTATATATTGAAATGGTTCGTCCAAAGACGCTATTTCTTAGTTTTGGGATTATTTTTGTTGGCAATGTTTTGGCGTTTTGGTTTGGAAAATTTAGCTTTTTGATTTTTATTTTGACACTTTTTTCGATGACTTGCTTTCAAATTTTATCAAATCTAGCCAACGATTACGGCGATTTTACTAAAGGTAGCGATCAAAAAGACCGCATCGGACCGCGTCGCTTGGTTAGTGATGGCATAATTAGCCAAAATGCACTAAAATTTGCTATTTTTCTAAGTGCATTTTTGGCGATTTTTAGCGCCAGTTTGATTTTTATTTTGACTGAATTTACTTTAAGAGAATTTCTATATCTCTGTGCTTTAGCGGTCATTTGTGCAATTGCTGCCATAACTTACACCGTTGGAAAATACGCCTATGGATATTATGGATTGGGCGATTTTTTTGTCTTTATATTTTTTGGAATTGTTGCAGTTTGTGGCTCATTTTTTGTGCAAACTCACGAAATTTTAAAGGTGATAATTTTGCCAGCTTTTTCGTGTGGACTACTTTCAATGGCGGTTTTAAATATCAACAATATGCGAGATTTTAACAGCGATTTATTACACAAAAAGCACACTATCGTGGTGAAATTTGGCTTAAAATTTGCGAAATTTTATCACGTATTTTTAATAATTTTTGCCTTCATTTTTTATGCTGTTTTTTGCATTTTAGATGAAAATATTTTCGCGTTTTTGATGATTTTGCCACTAATATTTTGCCTTAAACATATCAAAAAAGTCTTTGAAATTTCAAATTTAAAGGAATTTTTCCCACTTTTAGGCGAACTTAGTAAATTAACCTTTTTTGTAAATTTAACCTTTTGCTTTGCTGTGATTTTAAACAAACTTTAATTTTTCAGTTTTCAAAATGTTTCCTAAATTTAGTAAAATGGGTGAAATTTATTCAAAGGATTGTTTATGAAAAAAGGTTTATTTTTGAGTCTAGCTTTGGCTAGTTTTGCTTTTGGTTTGGAGTTTAAGGTTATAAAGGCTGATATGGAATTTGATAGAAGTTTTGATCTGCCATTTGAGCCAACTATCGGCTATGGAAGTGGTGCATTTCATAGAGATAGTGATGATGAAAATATTATTTATACCATAACTGATAGAGGTATTAATATAGACTGCAAAGAGACCAAAGAGATCTTAAAAGATGAGTTTTGCCAAAATGGCAAGGTTTTTCCATATCCTGAGTTTGTCCCAAGTGTTTATAAACTCAAAATACTAGATGATGGCTTTGAGGTTTTGCAAACTATCCCGCTACAAACAAAAGATGGCAGACAAATAAGTGGAATTTCAAATCCACAAATTGAATTAAGCTATGGAATGGATAAAAAAGAGCTAGTTTATGATGTAAATGGCATAGATAGTGAAGCCCTAGCTATAGCGTCTGATGGCACGATATACATAGCAGATGAGTATGGACCTAGTATTTTTATAACTGATATTAATGGTGTAATTAAAGAGAGATGGTTGCCTGAGGGCGTAGGCGAAACTTTAAAAAATGCAGGCTATGAAGTGGTTGAAAATTTACCCAAAAATCTTAGACAAAGACAGCTAAATAGAGGGCTAGAGTCAATTGCTATAAGTAAGGATGATAAGTTAATCTACACTATACTTCAAAGCCCTTTTGATGGTGAAATCGATACCAAAATCGTGCCTTTTTATGTGATAGATACTAGTTCAAAAAAGGTAATTCAAACACTAAATTATCCACTTGATGAAGTTTCTAGTTTTAAAAAAGACACTAAGAATAAAAAACGCAAACAAAATGATGTCAAGGTTAGCGAGATGGCGACTTTGCCAAATGGGGATTTGATAGTATTAGAACGCGTTAGCAAAACGACTAAATTTTACAAAATAAACCCTGATAATTCACAAAATGGTTTGTTAAAAAAAGAGCTGATTTTTAACACTGACGACTATGAAAATTTCCCTAAAAAAATCGAAAGTATCGCTGTGATTAACGAAAATGAGTGGATTTTGATAAATGATAATGACTTTGGTATTAAGAGTGATAAAACTGAGATTATAAAATTAAAACTGGATTAATTATAGCCCAAATTTGGGCTATAAGCTTGAATTTGATAGCAAATTTGTGAGTTAAATTTTAAATCTTTTGCCCTCTATATAACTCGTAAAAACCTCAGTACTTCCATCTTTTTTGAGTATCAAAACATCATAATCATCAACTCCACCTTGTTCCATTCCAGGGCTACCAAGTGGCATCCCAGGGACGACAAGCCCAAAAGCGTCGGCTGGCTTTAGAGCCAAAAACTCTTTGATATCCACGCTAGGGATATGCCCTTCAAAACTATATCCATCAATTACTGCAGTGTGACAACTGCTTAGTTCAAGTGGGATTTTGAGATCGTTTTTGATATCATACATATCGTTGGTTTTGATAGTTTTTAGCTCAAATCCAGCCTTTTGCATATGCTCACTCCACTTATCACAGCACCCACAATACGGTGATTTATACATAGTTCCACTATTTGCAAACGCTAGGGTGCTAAACGCCATTAAACTTAATAGAGTTTTTCTCATAATTTTCCTTTTTTAAAATTTGATGAAGTTTATACGCGTAAATTTAACCCAACTTAAAAATAGAGTAAATTTTGTGATGATTAGTATTATTTTAATCTAAAATTCTTATTCTCTTCTGCTATATTAAGAAGTGTTTTGTAATTATCTTCACACTGTTTTAAAAGCTCGTCAAATTTAAACCCAAACATAACTATTCTATAGAGTTCAGGTCTGTTTTTTTGCCAATTATACAGAGTTTTAGTATCAACTTTTAAGATTCCAGCCATATCTCTTTTGGTTAATTTATCACTCATTTTCATCCTTTTTGTGATAAATTGTTTTTGGATAGTGGTTAATAAACTAATTATTCCAGTGATACAGATAATATAGTTAAATCTATAAAAGCAACTAAAAAATTACTATAGTTGCAAAAAACAGTGAGCTAGTTGATGGTCTATAAAAGCAAAACTTTATTTTAGTCGCTATCGTAGCAATAGTGGGGACAATAGCAAGCAAAAATGATAACTCTTCTTTTGGTATCTTAATATCTTTCATAAACTTGGTGCGAATGAGTATTATTGCAAAATTGAAGAAGAGCTTAAAGAAAAAGAGTCGTTAGAGAGAAATTTCAATGTAAATGCTGGAGTTAAAGTCGCTAGAGTTGATTTGGATATAAAATCTAACTCCCAAAATACACAAACAGATAGATATCAAAATATAGATTTTATGAAAGGTGTTAATTTAAAATTATCGTCAGATGAGTTTAAAAAATATATAGAAAACAGAGATATTTTGGTAGAGCATTTGCCAGGACTCATAAAAATACTAGCACAGACTTATATTGAAAGAGGACATATAAGTTTTCAAAAAGATAATTATATAGAAAAATATGAAAAAATAGAGCAGATCATAAACAAACAAAAAAGCTATAGGCATTTTAGCCTCTATAGACAAGATTAAACCCCTAAAATGACTACTTTCAGTATCAGCTGGGATAGATTATAATAGCAAACAAGAGTATAAAAAGCTACACCAAAACTCTGCATTATATTGTTAAATTTAAGCTTTAAATTTAAACGCTAGATTATTGCAATCTAATCAATATAAGCCAAATTCTAACAAAATAAGTTTTATGTTATTAAAAAGAAATTTATATCAAAGTTATATTAAATATTAATTAAAAAATTCGCTTAAATTATATTAGCTTAAACATTAAAGACAACCTAAAGCAATATTTGATAAGCTTTTTAACTCTAGTCTAGCAGATTATGAGATATTCAAATTTAATAAAGAAAACGGACTAATCAAGCACTAAATATCTTTGATAATATTTAGCAACTTATAAGTGAAATTTCGTATAATATAGCAGTAAAACACAAAGGAAGCAAAATGCAAAGCATAATAATCAAAGCAAATCAAAATTTTTTAGATGAAGCTTTAAGCTACTTCAAAATCTAGCAAAAGAGCAAAACCAAGATATACAAATAAGCCAAGAGCCAAAGAGCTACGGCGACGATGAAATTTACGCTGAAGTAATGAAACGAAGTGAAGCTATACATAACGGCACGGCTAAATTATTAAGCCACGACGAAGTAAAACAAAAGATAAGAAATTCAATTCTAGGGCTTTGATTTGATAATCTATTCAGAGCAGTTTTACCAAGAGCTAGAAAATATCACCGATTTTATTAAAAAAGACAGTATTTAAAGGGCTTTAAAATTTAGCGATGATATCTTTGCAAAGATTGAAAATATATCTTTTAACCCTTTAGCCTATCCAATTTACAAACAGAGCATAAGAAAACTAATTTTTAAAGGCTATGTGATACCATTTGAGATTATCAAAAATGATATTTATATTCTAGGCATTTTTAAATCTAATCTGTGGAGTAAAAAGAGTTAAAAGACAGATAAAATTAAATGTAAAATATTAGGTTAGTTTTGTGAAATTTAAAACTCATTCCACTTAAAAGTTAATCAATTACACGCAAATCTAAGATTAAGCAAATATTTGCTAATCTCATCAATTTTTACTTTTATATTTTGCAATAAGCCAAATTAATGAGCTACAGCGGTGCTACATTAATGAATTAAAGCATTTTATTCATATAGCTAATGCAAATCAAGCCAAATTTAACGATTTTGAGCTATAAAAACACAATCCAAAAGAGCTAAATTTATAAGCTTTAGAGCCTACAAAATAGACGCAATTTTATTATACGGATTTTGAGATATAAAATCAAAAAAAGCATAAAATCAGATTTTAGCTACACATAGGCTACACACGATAAAATATTTAAAGCTTAAAGTATCTATTTTAAGGGGATAAAAGAGACAAAAGAGATTAAATGGTGTCAAAGGGGAGACTTGAACTCCCGACCTCCGGCTTATGAGACCAGCGCTCTAACCAGCTGAGCTACTTTGACAATTAAGAGAAACAATTATTATAGCTTGATTTAACTTATATAAATATAAATCTCATAAATTTATCTGTTTTATCTGTGAATTTGGTAAATCAAATTTTTATTTTGTTGATTATTTTAAAAATTGATTGTAAAGATAGCTTTTCTTGAATTATCAAATTTAAAAGCACCATCTTAAAATCACCACGATTCAAACTTTGTAAAACCTCACTCATATCAATCCCCAAATCCTTTTTGATAAGGTTATTTTTAGCTTCTATGAGTGTTGGCTTAGTCCTAGTTTTGCCATCAAGCATTCCTACAAATTTATCGAGCTTTTGCTGTTTTAGATTTGACTTTTCCATTTTGCGACCAAAAACAAAACAAAAGCGAATAAAAATACCACCACAGATACTACAAATAGTGCTACTGTTTGCGAAAAAATGCTCTTTAAAGCGGTGTAAATTCCAAGACTTAAAAACACAAACCCAAGCACTACAAGACAAGCACATACAAAATATAAAATTAGCTTTACACCGCTTTTGAAAAATGCGCCTTTTATCTCGTAGGCTTGAGCCTCTACAAGTTCGCAAGCTGCGATAACAAACTCAGACAAACTAGCCATTATTTTCTAAGAAAAAGCCCGGCAATTAGCCCAAGTCCAAATGTGATTGCGACACTTTTAAGTGGGTCTGATTTGATAGTTTTTTCTAATGCGTCGGCCCCATCTTGCCCTTTTGATTTGATCTCATCAGCAACTTTAGCAAACTCAGCCTTTAGCTCTTCAACATTTGCTTGACTAAAAAGCTTTTCTTTGACCCCATCGGCTGATTTTGAAGCTGAAGTTTTGAGATTTTTGATAATCTCTTTTAGGTCATTTTTGAGCTCATCTACATCTCGTTTTAATACCGTAAGATCAACTTCTTCTTTTTTAACATCTGCTGCCATTTTTAATCCTTTCATATAAAATTATAAGATTTTATCATAACTCGGTAAATTTGCTAACAACTAATTAACAAGAAATTTCGCAAATTCTTCTTTTGAACTATGTGGCTTAGAAGTGATTATTTTACCATTAAAAGGGACTTTATAGCTTTCATCGGTTTTGGTTTTAGCATAGCTTAAAACCACACTAACAGCTAACAAAACATCATCTTTGTTAGCGTTTTTGCTCAAAAGTGCATATGGTCCGACGATATCGCTAGGAAGTAAAATTTCATCAAATTTATCTGTTTTTATGGATGAGAGTTTTAGATTATCACTTTCATTTTTGCCAATTATTAGTTTTGCACCGCCACTTAGCCTTAAATGGCGTCCAAATTTCAAAAGCTCAATATCGCTTTCATTTTCTACTTTTTCATTTATAACTGCGTCTTTTAGTTTGTTTGAGAAATTCTCCATCGTTAGCAAACAGCCCCCACCTGGACTTTGATAATCATCAAATCCAAACTCCTTGGCTAGGGCAAGTTGCGGTTTTCTGCTTCTTCCACTTATGCCTTTTAGTTTTTCTCTATCAATCCAGCTATTTATCTCAGGCAAAGTTGGTTCAAGAAGTTTAGCACTTAGTGGGCGAAGTATGAGGTTTTCATCACCTGCTAAATGCTTGACGCTATTCAGAGCTTCTTTTCTTTGGCTCATCGGTCTTTGTCCCAAAACCTCACCAGTTATTATAAAGCTAGCTCCTTCACTCTCAAGCATATTAAGAGCGGTTTTAAACATATATGCGTGGCAATCTATGCAGGGGTTAAAGTGCTTGCCATAGCCAAATTTAGGGCTATACAAAACCTCTTGCAAGTAGGGATTTTTGATATCTACTACTTTAAAACTAGCCCCAGCAAGACTAGCACGCCTTTTCATAGTTTCGCTATTATCGCCCTTACCGCCAAAACCTGTATCCATATGAAGTGCTACAACTTCAACTCCTTGCATACTAATAAGCTTCATAGCAAGCATACTATCAAGCCCACCACTAAAAAGTGCTAAACATTTCATAATTTTCCTTTAAGTTCTTTTATCTGTCTGTTTAAGTTCATAATCTGCCTAAGTTTATCGGGCGAATCTGAAATTTTAATCATATTTATAAGGTGAATATTATATCTTATATTTAGATTTATCACCGCAACGCTAAGCATATCTTTTGAAATTTCTTTGATATTTTCATCAAGTTCAAGCTCTCTAATACTAGGACTTTGAGTAGAGCTAAGCACCTCATCGCATAACTTTTGATGAGTTATAAAAAACTTTTTGATCTTACTAAGGCTTGGCAAAAATCCTGCATTATTTAGTGCGAATTTTAAAATTTCAAGCTCAGCAAAGTCGCGTTTTTGGGGGATTAAATTTTTGCTATTTGGCGTAGTGATTACTCTAGTAGAACCACTTAAACTAAATGAAGCGATATCTATCCTTAGCAAATTTGCCACATACTCTTTGTATGAGTTTGCTACAACTCTATCAAGTGAGTTTGTAAATTTAACTATCTCATCAAGGGCGTTTTTGACCTGCTGCGGGCGATTTAGGTCGTAGTTTGACGCGATGGTTTTGATGACAAATTTGCCACTTTCAGTTGAGTTTGAGTAGATTTTCTCAAGCTCATCAATTTTACCCGCACACACCATATCAGCTGGATCAGCCCCATTTGGGATTAACACTACACTAGAATCAAGCCCGTTTGTGCTAAGAAGTTTTGCACTTTTAAAAGCGGCATTTATCCCAGCACCATCACCATCAAAGCTAAGGATTATCCCTTTACCAAGTCGTCTAAGAAGTGGTAGGTGCCTTTTGGTTAGTGCAGTTCCTAAAACCGCTACCGCATTGTCAAATCCAGCTTTGTGAAGCATTATCGTATCCATATAGCCCTCAGTGATGATAAGAGTGTCTTTTTTGGATAGCTTAGCAATATCGTAAGCATAAAGGATGGATGACTTGTCAAAAACTACGCAATCTGGACTATTGACATATTTTGCTGGGTGATTATCAATCGTTCTGCCGCCAAAGCCTACAAGTTTGCCGGTGTGATTTTTGATAGGAAATGTTATGCGGTCTATAAAACTTGCATAAAATCCTTTGTCATTTTTCTTGATTATCCCAACTTCAAGAGCTTCATTTAGATCAATTTTCTCATTTTCTAAAAGCCTGATAGTGTTAGCAGAGTGCGGTGCCCAGCCAAGTTCAAACTTTTCTATCAGCTCATTATCAAAACCTCTGCTTCTTAGATACTCTATAGCTCTTTGGTTAGAACTTAGCTCACTTTTGTAGTATGAGTTTGCCTTTTCAAGGATAAATTTGTTCTCTTTTTTTGGCATATTTTGAAACGAATACTCAAGCGTGAAATTACTAAGTTCTGCGACCTTTTCTACGGCTTGGGGAAAGCTAAGTTTTTCATAATCCATCACAAATTTAATCGCGTTACCACCGGCTTTGCAACTAAAACAGTGAAAAAAGCCCTTGTTAGCATTCACGCTCATACTTGGATTTTTGTCATCGTGAAACGGACAAAGCCCTACAAAATTGCTACCTGATTTTCTTAGCGGGATATAGTGTTCGATGATATCAACGATATCGCAACTCTCTAAAAGCCTATCAATACTTTGTTTTGTAATCATAAGCAAAATTATACATTAGCTTTGTTATAATTTAGATAAATTTTTACAAAAGAGGATGATTGGAAGTATTTTTTTTAGAGCATAGAGACCCTATTTTTGGGCTTATAATATTTATTAGTATTGCACTTTTGATTGCGGTGTTAAGCTATGTTTGGGGTGTTTTTAATAGCAAAGATGATAAAAATAGTGTTGAGAAATTTATAAAGAAATTTGACTCTTTAAAAACGCTTGATAAAAATAGTATTGAATTAATTCAAAACCTTGATTATGCTACTTTTGATCTTTTGGCTGGAATTTTTGCAAAAAGTGGCGATTTTGAAAAAGCCATCACTATCTATCTTGTAGCACTTGAAAAGATCAAAGACAAAAAAAAACGAGTTGAAATTCTAAATAATCTAGGCTGTGTATATCTAAAAATGGGGGCTTTACAAAAAGCAATGGAGATATTTTTGCAATCTTTGCAAACTACACCACGCAATCAAAAAGCTCTAATAAATCTAAGTGTAATCTATGAAAAACTCAAAATGTTTAATAAACAGCTTGAGGTGCTTGACGCGTTAAAAGAGCTTGGCTTTGGGGCAGATGAAGCCATCATCTACACTAAAATAAATATGATATCAAATGATAATAGCTTAAATTTCAACCAAAAAGTTGAGAAAATTTTGGAATTTAAGGATAAATTTAGACTATCCAAAAGGATAATTTTTGAACTTTTTATCAAACACAAAGAGCCACTTGACAACCTAAAAGTATTTCCACAAATTGATGATTGTATCGATTTGGTTTGGAATCTAAACACTCAAATCAACACCACTGATCCCGAATACAAGGCAGTATACGGGGCTAAAAATGGCTTAAAATCAAATAGCAAATTTTTTGATATAAGAGCGTTTGGGGTTTTAAAAGGTGCTGGGGTTAATGACGCTGGGATTAGCTTTGAATACACTTGCCAAAAGTGCAAAAATAGCTTTCCTATGTTTTTTTATAGATGTCCTATGTGTCACAGCCTTGAGACTATTCAAATCGCACCAAAAATTGAACAAATTGCGAGCAATGATGAAACAAATATCTCTTTTTTGTGATGGGTCTTGCCTAGGAAATCCTGGGGCTGGGGGTTGGGCGTATATACTTGAGTATAAAAACCATATCAAAAAACAAAGTGGCGGTGCGTCATACACTACCAACAACCAAATGGAGCTTACAGCTGCTATTATGGGACTTAAAGCACTTAAGACACCCTGTGTGGTAAATCTTTATACTGATAGTAGCTACATAGCAAATGGCATAAACTCGTGGCTTGATACTTGGGTGAAGAAAAACTTTAAAAATATCAAAAATGTAGAGCTTTGGAAAGGGCTAAATGCCCTTAGGCAAATTCATCAAATCAAAGCTTTTTGGGTCAAAGGCCACAACGGCCATCCACAAAATGAAGAGTGTGATACTATGGCTAGAAATGAAGCTATGAAATTTAAAAACAGCGGGGAATAATATGCAAAATTTAGAAAAATTTGAAGAGAAAATAGGCTACAAATTTAAAGACAAAAATCTACTCAAAAGGGCTCTAACTCACAAAAGCCTTAAGCATATATTAAATAACGAAAGGCTTGAGTTTTTGGGTGATGCGGTGATGGATCTCATAGTCGGTGAGTATCTTTTTAATAAATTCAAAGGCACAAACGAAGGCGACCTATCTAAACTTCGTGCAGCACTTGTGAATGAAAAGAGCTTTTCAAAGCTTGCAAAGAGTATAAATTTAGGTGAAAATATCTTTCTTTCGTCTGCTGAAGAGAACAATAATGGCAGAAAAAAAGACTCTATTACATCTGACGCGTTTGAGGCGATAATGGGGGCGATTTATCTTGAAAGTGGGCTTGAGACCTGTAAAGAGATCGCAATGAAGCTTCTAACCAAAGAGTTTCCACAAATTAGCCTTGATGAGTTAGTCAAAGATTATAAAACCGCTCTTCAAGAGCTCACCCAAAGCCTCTTTGGTCAAACACCAACCTACACGCTTCTAAGCTCAAAAGGTCCAGACCACCAAAAAGAGTTTGAAATGGCGGTGGTGATAGATGGTAAAGAGTTTACAAGTGGAATTGGCAAGAGTAAAAAAGACGCCGAGCAAAAAGCTGCCAAAAAAGCGATAGAGATAATAAATAAGCCCAATAAAGGAAAAAAATGAATACTTTTGGAACAAAATTAAGACTAACGACTTTTGGTGAAAGTCATGGAAGTGGCATTGGTGGTGTGATCGATGGACTTCCTAGCGGACTTAGGATTGATGAGAATTTTATCCAAAATGAACTAGACAAAAGAAAGCCTGGTGGCGAGTTTGCAAGCAAAAGAAAAGAAAGCGATATTTTAACTATTCAAAGTGGTGTTTTTGGCGGAATTAGCACTGGCACACCGATAGGATTTTTTATCGCAAACACCAACCAAAAATCAAAAGACTACTCAAATATCAAAGATATCTTTAGACCATCGCACGCGGATTTGACTTATGAGGGCAAATTTGGGATACGCGACTACAGGGGTGGCGGTAGAAGTAGTGCTAGAGAAAGCGTGGCAAGAGTGGCTGGTGGGGCATTAGCACAGATTTTACTAAATGAGTTTGGGATAGAGGTTAAAAGTGGGGTTTTTAGCGTTGGAGAGGTTGGTTTTGATAGGGCTGTAAATTTAAAAGAGCTAGATTTTAACCTTGATTCTGAGATTTTTGCCCTTAATAAAGAGCTAGAACAGGCGATGAAAGATGAGATTATCAAGGCCAAAAAATCCCACGATAGCGTTGGAGCAAGCTCTATAACTATCATCAAAAATGCCCCACTAGGACTTGGAGAGGTGCTTTATGATAAGCTTGATTCAAGGCTTGGGGCTGGAATAATGGGAATAAATGGCGTAAAAGCTTTTGAGATTGGTCGTGGGATAGAGAGTGCGAAAATTTGGGGCTCACAAAACAATGATGAAATCTCTATAAACGGCTTTTTAAGCAATAATTCGGGTGGAATTTTGGGCGGAATTAGTAGTGGCGATACGATATATTTTAGGACATATTTTAAGCCTACGCCCTCTATTTTCAAGGCTCAAAAAACTGTGGATAAATTTGGAAATGAGACTATGTTTGAGCTAAAAGGTAGGCACGACCCTTGTATAGGTGTTAGAGGAAGCGTGGTAGTAACTGCGATGACTAGGCTAATTATCGCTGATATGCTTCTTTTAAACGCAACTTCAAATATAGCAAATTTAAAGAAAATTTATGGGTGAATTTTAAAAAGGAACAATTTATGAAGCGTATTTTATCTGTAATTTTAATATTTAGTTGGTGTTTTGCCAGTGATTTTAGTTTTGATCCAACGACTGATAATATTGAAAGTTTGCAGAAATTTTGTAGCTTAAGTTTGCCAAAAGGTATAAATTGAGGAAATAATTCTGATGATATAGAACTTTGTAGATCAGAAGTTAAAAATGCACTTAAATTTTATGAAGCAAATTGTAATGAAAACAGTGCAAATTTTTGCTATCTAGCGTCTTTTATATACACAGATTCAGGAAATACATTTAAAAAAATCGATAGTTCTTTTGCTGATGATGAAAAAGCTACAAAATACGAAGATATTGCGTGTAATTATAATCATATAGAGGTTTGCTTAGTATTAGCTTTGATATGGTAATAAATTTACAAGCACAAAAGATAAAAAATATGAAAAACTAAAACAAACTACAATGAAAAAATTTTGCTAACTTACAGAATATAAAAGCGATCTTTATTGCAAGGAATATAGAAAAAAATCGTGGTGGAAATTTTGGTAGGATTTTAGCTGTTATTTTGCCAAATTTGCTATTTTAGATATTGTTAGTTAATTAGTGAATATTTTTGATACGCTATAAATTTAGCTTAATGGCTAATTTTAAATTGATTTTTTATACGATAAGATTTAGCCAAATTACACTAACACTAACAAATTTGTTAGTGTTAGTAATGTACCCTATTTTCTTTCAAAAAATCTCTTAGATCATCATACTCTGAGTTTGTTAGATATCGCCATTTGCCGGGTTTTAACGCACTTAGAGTAACTCTACCAAAGGCTGTTCTTTTAAGCTCAACTACTTCAAGGTCAAAATATCCAAAAAAACGTCTTAGCTCTCTGTTTTGTCCTTCGCTTAAAATGACCTTAATCTTAGTATAACCACCACTGCTTTCAAAGACTCTATAGGCCAAAAATGGCTTAAATTCCATTGATTTTATCTGAGTTTTAGCGTGAGCACCTTTGGTGGCGTCTTTGGCAAAGAGCCCCTCTCTCATCGCGGTTACTATTTCAGGCGTTACAGACCCTTTAACCTTTAGATAATACTCCCTTTCAATGTCGCTTCCCATAAGTGCAGTTGCGATGGCCGGGGCGTCTGTCAAAAGCAAAAGCCCTTCGCTTGCATAGTCAAGCCTGCCGATACTGATAAATTTACTAAAGCTACTTGGTAGAGTATCATAGATGGTTTTTCTACCACGGTCATCTTTTTTACTAACTAACTCACCTTTTTGTTTGTTATAAAGTATAACGGTAAATTCCTTTTTTTTGGTTACCAAACGCCCATTTACGCGGACTTTATCACCATCACCAACCTCTATAAAATCACTAACAACTCTACCATTTACACTAACTTTTTCGTTTTTTATCAGCTCATCAGCTTCACGCCTTGAGTAGCTTGTATTGTGCGATATAAATTTATTAAGTCTCATTTTTTTACCTTTGTATTGAATAATTCACTAGGATTTATTTTAAATTGCAACATTTTTGCAGTTTCTCTACCGCCATCACCACCTTTTTTTGAATTGTAACTTTTCCAATTTTTAAATTGCCTTGTTTGGTAATTTCTACTTTTCCATTATAAAAATTTATAACTTCGTTTATGGATTTTAAGACCCATTTTAATTGCTTATAGATTTTTAATATTACCAAAAACCATTCAGTAGCAAATTTTCCACGACCTTTTAATTATATCATTTAAAATTAGCAATTTATTATTTTATATCCATTCTATTAATAAATTTCTTTCTTTTTCAGACATTTTATCAAGAAACATTCTACGATTATCTCTAATACATTTTTTATACGGTGTTAATTCTCCTGTGTAAAATTTGAGAATTTTTTCAATATTTTCATTAAAATTCCACAATTCTTTATATTTACTAATTCAGCGTTTATCTATTTGATTAAAACCTTGAGAATTTGAAACTAATTTTACTTGTAAATTTTGAATATCAAATAAATTTCTAAGTTTTATCCTGACTAGTATTTGAATATCAGCTTTAAATGAACCTTTTATTTTTTGAACTGTTACACTTTTTATTTCGCTCAAAATATAATTCATAGATTTAAGCCATAAAGGGGCAAATTCACTCTCTTTCCAATTATTAAATTCACCTATTACAAAATCCTCATTTAAAAAGCCATTTTTTGCAGTCTTTGAACCTAGTTCAACCTTATCCATAATATTTTTCCTTTATTTCTTTGGCTATTTCATATATTACATTAACACTCATTGCGTTACCGCATTGTTTTAAAATTTCATTTGGCTTTAGAGGCTCTATTTTCTCTTTTAAATTTTTAATTTTACAAAAGCCTTGTAAATTTAAAGCTTCTAATGGGGATAGTCTATAAAGTTCATTTTTATATGTATATAAAATACCTTGTCTATTTCGTCTTAAAGTTGGTATTTTATTCACATAAATTCTTAAATCACTTTGTCTAGTATCTAAAACCAAAAAATCTTGATTTAGTAGTTTTGATAGATCAACTCTATTTTTATTATATTTATTATCTAAATATTTTAAAAAAGTCTGGTAATATTTAGTATGTTTATTAAAAATATTTTTATTATTTGGATTTAAAAACATTTTTAAATCTGAAAATTGAGAAATACTTTTTATATTTTTAAAGTTAAAAAAAGCGTTTAAATCATTTCTAATTCCAACAAAATATACTCTTTCTCTACTTTGAGGTAAACCAAAATTATTTGAATTTAAAATTTTCATAATTTACTTTGTAGTTTGAATTTTCTAAAATTTTAAGTATTGTTTTTAACGTATTTCCTTGATTGTGGCTTAGCAGTCCCTTTACATTTTCTAAAATGAAAAATTTTGGTTGTTTTATTTTTAAAATTTCACCTATATGATAAATTATTTGTCCTTTTGTTTTGTCGCTAATCCCCTCTCTTTTTCCAACTATACTGAAGGTTTGACATGGAAAACCAGCAATTAAAATATCAAAATCTGGTAAAAAGTCGCTTTTAAAATGAGTTAAATTCCCAATCTCTAATTCATTATTGTGATTAAAAAAACTTTTATAAGTTCTAATTGCTTCTTTATCAATTTCGCTAAAACCTAGACATTTAAAACCGTTTAGTTCTAAACCAAGTCTTCCGCCTCCGATTCCAGCACAAAAATCCAAAAAAAGTATTTTGATAACTCATTTAAATCCCCAGTTTTGCCAAGTCATGTATATGAACTACGCCTTGAACGCACCTTTTATCATCAATAACTATAAGAAGCTGAATTTTGTATTTTTCTATAACTCTTAAGGCTTTGTAAGCTAGCATAAATCTATTGTCAATAG
>JALFKC010000067.1 GCA_022775765.1 Campylobacter sp.
TACTGCCACCCACAACATTAAATCATCTAGGTGGCAATGACACTGCGTCTTTAGGCAAATACTTTAGAATTCAAGGTAGAATCTATGGTGGATATGCAAATGGTGGTGGAGATACTAACTCTAACCTTTTAAATGTTAAAGGCAAAGACTTAGTAGTAGGCAATGTAGTAAATTTTGACTATGCAAATTTCTATCTAATGGATGGACTAAGTGCAGGCGATACAATTCTTAGATTAACTAATAACGAAGCTACTACTATCAATACCGAGCAGTTACAAGCTCTAATCCATCAGAGATAAGAGTTAAAAACCTAGTGCCAAATATTAATAACAAAGATAGCAACAAAATCTTTATCATCAAAAAAGCTGATGAGCAAAATAACCCAATAGATAAAGAGCTAACTATCAATGAAACATCAGATAAAGCTACTGAAATCTCTAGAGGTAGTAATGGCTATATCACAGCTATAAAAAACAATGGACAAGATACCATTATAAAACTAGATGATGGTAGATTAGTAGCTAGAGCTACTACCAAAGTAATCTCTGAAACTTCAGTAGATGAAATAGTAGAATACGAAAAGACTTGTCAAAGACAAAAAGCAATCTATACCTTGAAGTTCCAGTAAAACAAGCTATCATAGAAGATATAGCAAAACCTATAGTAAGACCAACACCATTAGAAGCAGCTAAACTTATTGAAAAACCTAAAGATGAGAATACAGAGCCTACACCTATAGACCCTGAAACACCAAAACCATCAGACCCTGAAGTTGATACAAGAAACCCTGCTGACAATTAAGATAATAACACAGGAAATACCCCTGATACAAGAAACGATGGCAATGTAGAACAACCAACCAAACCCATCTACACCAAATCCTGATGATGGCAAAACAGATACAGAAACAACACCAATCAATCCTAAACCAACCCCTGAAAACCCTGATATAGACAATAGTGATAATACAACAGATAGCCAACCATCAAAACCAATAGATGAAAATTCTAACAATAATGGCAACACTGATACAGGATCAACCCCTGAATCACCAAAACCATCAGACCCTGAAGTTGATACAGGCAATGATGATGGCAAACAACCTGAAGTTAAAAACCATAGCAAAGTAAAACCAGATATAACCAACCCTATTGACAACAACACAAACAAACTAAACACAGGTATCAAAAAAACCAACCCTAAGGTTAATCACCTACTAGTCTCTCAACTAGCTAGTTCATTTATGGCTAATAAGATGGATAGCTCTATAATTGATAATATATCAAATATAGACAGTAGTGTTAAAAATGCTAGTTTTAGAGATGACAATGTTGCAACTGATACTTTTGTTATAAGCTTTGTATATGTAGATGGCTTTACTAGTAATCTAAGTAGGGGTGATACTGATGTAGATGGAGTAGTTGCTACTGCTGGAGTTGCAGCAAGAAGTGATAATATCTTAGTAGGTGCATTCTTTCAATATGGATACGCTGACTATGATGAAAAGCTAAACTCATACAAAAGTGATGGTGAGATAAATGCTTATACATTTAGATTATTAGCTAGATTTGATCTACCAAGTAATCTCTTATGCTAAGATAGGAAGATTAAATAATGATTGCACTCTAAAAGGCTATGATAACTACAAAGTTGATGAAGATTCAACATTTTACTCAGTTGGAGCACTCCTAGGTCATAGAGCATATTTTAATAGCTTTGATTTAGAAAACAGAGTTGGTTATGCTTATAACAGGGTTGATGGATATGATTATAGCAATAAATAGAGTTTATAGCAATACTCAAAACATATCAATTGATGATATCACTTCAAGTAGAGTTAAACTTGATAGCACGATTAATTATAGAGCTAACTTTAATATCTCTATATTTGCTAGAGCTAAATTTGAGTATGAGTTTGATTCAAAGAGCGAGCTTTGCTTACTAAATAACCAAAATAGCTATGATACTAAAAATGATGGCTTTAGTAGTGGAGGCGAGATAGGGGTTAGTTATAATCCTACAACTAATTCAAACCTTAACTTCTTAATTAGAGCAATGGGCGGTAGGGTTGATGAAGTGAGTGCAAGCTTAAGATATATCTATGAGTGGTAAGACTGCTATTTGATACTTATTTTAATT
>JALFKC010000088.1 GCA_022775765.1 Campylobacter sp.
TTAAAATTAGTAGCCTCTTTAGCGTGGATAAATTTGGTAGTTGGTGAGATGGTTGGAGCTCAAAGCGGACTTGGATATATGATAATAGATGCTAGAAACCAGCTTAGACTAGACATACTTTTAGCTGTGATTTGTACGATAGGGATTATTGGATATGTGATAAATTTAGCATTTTCACTATTAGAAAAGAAAATTTCAAGGAAATTTGGACTATGATAGAGATTATAAACCTTAACAAATCCTATGGCTCAAATCAAATTTTAAAAGATCTCAATCTAAAGATAAATAGTGGCGAGTTTGTCGTGCTACTTGGGGCTAGTGGAAGTGGTAAAAGCACGCTTCTTAGCATACTTAGTGCAAGAAATAGCTTTGATAGTGGGGTTATAAAGATCAACTCTCAAAGCTTTACAAACAAAATACCACCCAATAAATCACGCCAACTTTTAACCCAAAACTACTCTTTAATGCCTTGGCAAAGTGCGATTGGCAATGTTAAATTTGCAATGAATTGTGCCAAAAAAGATAGCAAAAATGCAAGTGATTTTCTAACTCTTGTGGGGCTTGAAAATCGTCAAAACGCCCATCCAAACTCACTAAGTGGTGGTGAGAGACAAAGAGTAGCTATCGCTAGAGCGCTAGCAATAGACCCAGACATACTTTTTATGGATGAGCCATTTGCTGCCCTAGACCCTATAATCAGGGCAAATTTACAAAAAGAGCTCAAAAAAATGACAAGAGACAAAACAGTGATATTTGTTACTCACGACATAGATGAAGCTGTGATTTTAAGTGATAAAATAGTAGTTCTCAAAGATGGCAAAATCGTCCTTGAAACACAAAATCCAAAACTTACCCCCTACTCTCAAAACGCCATAGAATTTCGCTCAAAACTTCTAAGGACTATGGTTGGTGAGTATCAACAAATCGAATATGAGATATAGGGTAAATTTGTAAATTTAAGAGCTAAATGAGAATTTAAAAATAGTGATAGGATAAATCCTATCACTTCAAATTATTTAATAACCCCGCAAGCCATCCTAGCACCGCCGCCGCCTAGTGGCTTTGGATTGTCGTGATGATTATCTCCACCAAAATGTATCATAATAGAGTGTCCCACAAGCTCACCCAAACTTTTGATTTTTGGTGCTAGCACTGGATAATTTGCATTGCCTTCACTATCTACATAAAGTGCTGGCAAATCACCCTTGTGTCCGCTATCGTCCCACGCAAATGAGTGCTTGCCAGTCTCATTTGGATCCCAGTGGCCACCTGCTTTCATACCAAGACCTTTGTCAGTAGCACCACAATCAGCATTTTGATGAATGTGAAATCCGTGAATTCCAGGTTCTAACCCACTTAAATTTGGAAAAAATGCAACGCCGTAATCAGTCTTAATAGCGACTATTTCGCCAGCTGGTGTATTTGCATTTTCACCCAAAACATCGACTTTAATAACTGTGTGTTCAACTGATTTTGGATCAAAATTTGCCTCAGAAGCAAACGAAAGGCCTAAAAAAGCAAAACCTAAAAGTAAGAATTTTTTCATTTTGGTCTCCTTTAAAATTTCTCTCATTCTACCATTATAAAGTAAACAGACAAAAGTTATTTGAATATAAATTAACTTATCAAATATTTTTATTGATAAAAGATTTTAAATTTAATATAAATTTATCGCAATCCAAATAGTAGTTAGGGTATGCTTTTTTTGAGTTTTTGATATCATCTATGCTGACTAAGGCCACATCTACACTTTTTCATTCGTCTCTATATATGAATAGAGTTTTTGGCCTCATCACTGTCTTTAAATCCATATAAGGTAAGCATATTTGTATTGAGATTGAGTTTGACTAGATAATACTCATTTTTGCCTACTGAATTATCATTGATATTTTTGGAAGTCAGAGCTAATGCAGAGAGTTGTTTTGAAGATATTATACTCATCATCTAATTTCATAATATTTTTGCATAAATCAATATTTGAAATATTTTCGTAGCCCTCTATACATGGCAAAGCTTCTATTCTACTAAAACAAACACTGCTTAATCTGAAAAATTCTTTATAATATTCATCCCCATATCCTAATTTAATATTAGAACTCGTTCTAAGACCCAAAACTTCAACCGCTGTAGCCCAGTAGTGCTGAAGCAAAGTTCTTAACTGAAGCTCTGCACACAATCCTATTGAACTAATATAGTTTCCTTTTACATACCTATAAATTTGATAAATTCCCCTATAACCATCTAATTTAGGTGATTTTAAGTAATCAAATTCTTTTTCTAGCAAAAAAGATTTACTATTTCTTTCATAAGTATTTTTCATAGATATTGAAAAATGTTCTAATTGATTGATTGTTTTAAATATACATCTAACCCCTGCTATGTCTTGTATTCTAGCTAAGTTCATTGTCTCAAATCTTTGGAACTTCTTTTTGATACTGCTTAGTCTTTTAAGTCTTCTAGCTATTATAAAAGGTTGCGGAGATTTCTTTTTGATACTAGCTACCAGATTTCTCATCAAAGGTTCGTGAAGTCCCCTAAATGAGTTGATTATCTCTATATTAAAATCTCTATTTTCCCTAAGAGCAATACCTACATTTTTGATTTGATTTTTTGACAGTTCCAAAGAGACCTTAGCACTCATAAATAACTCTTTGAGTGTACTTTAGCGTGAACCACACTCGCTTATAAAAGCGAGTGCTTCCCAATTAAAGCCAAGTAACCTTAGCTAACTCAAAGGGCTTGTTGTTTATAGTCTAAGAGGCTAATTCCTAACCCAAACGACTTTAATCTGCATTTATACTTGCATTT